>JAZRJF010000021.1:0-36610 GCA_045645665.1 Lachnospiraceae bacterium
CGAATTCGCCGACACCTACTCCGACGCGTGTGCCGGTTGTGATGCCGCCGCGTGCGGATAAGACGGACGTGACGAAGGACTACTTTGTCGTATATTGCAGTGGTATCGATACGGATGGTACAATCAACAAGAAGAGTCGCAGTGACGTGAATATCTTGATGGTTGTGAATCCGACAACGAAGAAGATTCTCCTAGTAAACACCCCTCGCGATTCTTACGTGACGATCCCCGGAATTACCGGCGGCTCTTACGACAAGCTGACGCATGCGGGAATCTACGGCGTGAAATATTCCATGAAGGCGCTTGAGAATCTGTACGGAATTCCGATTGACTATTATATGCGAGTGAATTTTACAAGCGTTCGCAAATTCGTTGACTTGCTCGGCGGAGTCGATGTGTATTCCGCGTATGAATTTTCGAGTGGTGGAGTGAAGTTCAACAAGGGCTACAATCATCTGAATGGTTCCCAAGCCCTAGTGTTCGCCAGAGAGCGTTACGCATTTGCCGCAGGCGACAATCAGCGCGGTAAGAATCAGATGGAACTGATTAAGGCAGTCATTGCGAAGATGACGAGCTCAGAGGCGCTGCTTAACTTTGGTAGCATTATGGACCAGGTGCGCAGCAACTTCCAGACGGATTTGTCGATGAATCAGCTGACGTCGCTCGTTCGTGCGCAGCTCAACAATCCGTCTCGGTGGACGGTAGAGACGTATTCGGTGACCGGCTCCGGTACGAATGCATATTGCTATTCCTACAAGGGAAAGAAGCTGTATGTCACGCAGCTGAGCCACAAATCGGTCAACGAAGCGGTGAGCCGTATTAACAAAGTCATATCCGGACAATAACGAATGAATTAGTAAGCTACAGACGCTCTTATAATCGGTGCATTATAAGAGCGTTTCTCTTGATTCTTTTCGGGCTAACGAGTATAATATAAGCCAAATGATTGCGGCATTTTGTCGCAGAACGGGAGATAAGCGTGAGTACGAAACACAAAGGAAAAGTTGCAACGTCCGCAAGGGATGGGATATTGCCGATTGTCATTGTAGTCGGCTTTGCGTTGCTTGCCGTACTGTTGATGGTGCTGGGTGACAGATACGCGAACCGCAAGACGGGCGGCGACGAGATGACGGCCGAGGAGAAGAAGGAGCAATTCGAAAGAGACGGTTGGTATGACTATACCGAGCATTTTGGCAAAGGCTTGGACAAGGACGGTACCTTGGCCGACATTGACGCGAAGGATTACGTTACACTTTGCGATTACGAGGCTATCGAGTTGAAGGACGGTGCGCCGATCGACCGTAAGAATGAGCTGCGCAATTATCTTCTTGAGAATTGTGTCGTAAAGGAGTGCCCTGAGTACAAGGAGATGCTCCAGGAGCGCATTCGTTTTGTGTTGACGAAGTCTTACGAGCGGAGCGAGCAGGTGTACTATGAGGCTCATGGCGAATATCAGTTTAAGGACATCTATGCGGCTTACAATGTGACCGAAGAGGAGTTCAATGAGGCAATCGTCGCAGAGGCCGAGGCAGAGCTGAAGAAGTTTCTGATTCTCGAGGTGATCTTCGAGAAGGAGGGCTTTGAGGTGACTGAAGCGGACATTGTGGAATGGGTGGAATCGTGCGGCTACAAGGAGTCGGATGTAGAAGCTGTCATCTATCAGCACGGCCGGGCTTACGTGAATCGTATGACGATGGAGACGATTGTACTTCGTGAGCTGGAGAAGAGGTATTGAGCGCATCTGATGTGCCGCGTGGCGGATGGCGATGGCACGGTCCGGGTTCGAGGTAAGAGTGTAATATTTCGAGGTAAATGATATTGACATCTCGGAAAATGCATGGTATGATAGTATCGTTAACGATCGTTGACACTTATGTGATAGAGTTTTATGTGTTATAGGAGGAGAATCGATGGGAAGAGGCGGTAGAGTCGGCGGTGGCGGCCGTAGCTTTGGCGGTGGTAGTCGTAGCTTTGGAGGCGGTAGCCGTAGCAGCTTTGGCGGTAGCGTGCACAGAAGCAGTCGTCCCGGCAGTTCCAGAGGAACGAGCAGCAGCTTTAAGAGTACCGGAAGCAGTTTCAACAGAGGACATAGCTATTTTCGAGGTCCCGGCTTGTACAACTCCTTTTGGGGTTTTGGCGCGCCGCGTACGCATTTGCATATTCACACCGGTAATGTCGGTGGCATGGGTGGTGTAGGCGAAAGTGGCACGAGAAGCAGTGGCGGCAATGGCGGTGCCGGCGGCACGGGCGGCTCGGGTTGTTCCGTCTTTTTGACCATTTTCGTGATATTGTTGCTCATGGTGCTTTTGTTCTCGTGCAGTACCGGTTTGATGAATTCGACCTCCGGCAGATATATTGAGGAGGATGTTCTCGAGGAGTATACAGAGGACGCTTACGAAGAGGAGTTCGGCGACAAGGACGGTTATTTGATCGTGCTTTGCGCGAAGCTCGAAGGCGAGTACGATGAGATGGTTTGTACCAGATTCCGCGGTGCTCCTGCGGAGATTATGGAGATATACGACGATACCTTTTGGCAGTACTTTGACGACAACTACAACGATGACCTCGGTATCCAGTTCGGCGCGGCGCTTTCCTTGACCGCGGAGGAGATGGTAGAGGACGGTGTTGAACCGCTTGATGGCGGTATGTTCGACAGCACATTTTACGAGGACAGCATCGGCTACGTAGACAGCGGTTCGCGTCTGAAGGCGGCCGGAGAGGAATTCTTCGAGGCGAGCGGTATCCAGGTGAGAATTCGCTTGGTGGCATACGAGGATTTCCGCGACGATTATGTCGAGACGACGAACGGTTTGACGAAGGTTTTCGTTGCGCTTGTTATCGCAGCGGCAATTCTGGCTTTGGTATACCTGCTGTTCCGTTGGTGGCAGGCTAAGAAGAAGCAGAAGAACATCGAGGATGAGAATACGATTAAGATTCTGAACACGCCGCTTGAGAGCTTCGGTGATTTGGATCTTGAGAAGACGATGGAGAAGTACGACGACGCGGCTAAGTCCGACAACAATGCCGGCGGTTCGTCCGACAGCACCGGTACGTCCGACGATTCCGACAACAATGCCGGCGACGATTCGGATATTAACTATTAGGCAACGAGGGACTTGCAGGGAGACACCTGCAGGTCCCCTTTTGTTTTGGCAAAATGCCATTATTTTGACGAAAAAAACAGATGAATTTATTCTTTTTGTATCTTCACAAGCGCCACAAGTTGTGGTAGAATAGATTAAATATATGCTATGTGGTGGAGGTTTTTCATTTTTACAACTTGCCGCTCTTTGGAGGGGCTACACTACCACAGGAAGACTTGCAACCTAGGAGGATTTGCTGAGATGGATGAGATGTTGAAGGTGTCCGGAGAGAACACGGTAGAGGAGAATGTCTCACAGAATTTTATTGAGGTTATTATAGATAAGGACTTGGCGGAAGGTACTTATACCAACGTAATTACGCGTTTCCCGCCCGAGCCGAACGGCTACTTGCATATCGGCCATGCTAAGTCCATATTGTTGAATTACGGTCTTGCCAAGAAGTACGGCGGACAGTTTAACCTTCGTTTCGATGATACGAACCCGACTAAGGAGAAGACGGAATTCGTGGAGTCCATCGCTGAGGATGTACGTTGGTTGGGCGCGGATTTTGAGGATCGTATCTTTTTCGCATCTAACTACTTTCAGCAGATGTACGAGGGAGCTGTGAAGCTGATCAAGAAGGGCAAGGCATTTGTTTGCGATCTCAGCGCCGAGGAGATGCGTGAGTACCGCGGAACGCTGACGGAGCCCGGCAAGAACAGCCCGTACCGCGACCGCAGCATTGAAGAGAATTTGGCTTTGTTTGAGGGCATGAAGAACGGTGAGTATCCGGATGGTTCTCGCGTTTTGCGTGCGAAGATCGACATGGCTTCCCCTAACATCAACATGAGAGATCCGGTTATCTATCGTGTGGCTCGTATGACACATCACAACACCGGCGATGCTTGGTGCATTTACCCGATGTACGATTTCGCTCATCCGATTGAGGATGCGATCGAGGGCATCAGCCACTCCATCTGTACGCTCGAGTTCGAGGACCATCGTCCTCTGTACGACTGGGTTGTACGTGAGCTGGAGTACCCGCAGCCGCCGAAGCAGATTGAGTTTGCGAAGATGTATCTGACGAACGTAGTTACCGGTAAGAGATACATTAAGCGTCTCGTTGAAAATGGCACCGTAGACGGTTGGGACGATCCTCGTCTCGTTACGATTGCGGCACTTCGTAGAAGAGGCTTTACGCCGGAATCCTTGAAGCTGTTTATGGAGCTTTGCGGTGTTTCGAAGAGCAACAGCTCGGTAGATTATGCGATGCTTGAGTATTGTATCCGCGAGGATTTGAAGCTGAAGAGACCGCGTGTTATGGCTGTTGTGGATCCGATTAAGCTTGTAATCGACAACTATCCGGAAGGTATGACGGAGGAGTTTGAGGTATCGAACAATCCCGAGAATCCGGAGATGGGTAGCCGTATGGTAACCTTCGGTCGTGAACTGTATATCGAGCGTGAGGACTTTATGATCGAGCCTCCGAGAAAATACTTCCGCCTGTTCCCCGGCAATGAGGTACGTCTTATGAACGCTTACTTCGTAACGTGTACCGGCTACGAGACGGATGAGGATGGCAATGTAACGGTTGTTCATGCAACCTACGATCCCGAGACACGTTCCGGCTCCGGCTGCGAGCGTAAGGTAAAGGGTACGATTCACTGGGTATGTGCCGAGACGGCAGTACCGGTAACGGCTCGTCTGTACGAGAATTTGATTGACGAAGAGAAGGGCGTATACAACGAGGACGGTACGATGAACATCAATCCGAATTCCTTGGTAGTTCGCGAGGCATTTGTGGAGGCTTCCATCACCTCGGCACGTCCGTATGACAGCTATCAGTTCTTGCGTAACGGCTATTTCTGTGTGGACTATAAGGACACTACGGAGGATCGACTTGTATTCAACCGTATCGCTTCCTTGAAGAGCGGATACAAGCCGGGCAAGTAATCAAACCGATGCAAAGGATGAGTGTATGAAGGAGCAATTGTATGCAATACCGGTCAATGACGCATTTGATGCGAATTGCGAATGCCCGGTCTGCTATATATTCAACAAGCTTCAGGACGACGCGATAGAGTTCGTTATGGGAGCAAGCTACATGGAGGACGATGTCCGCATGGAGACGGATAAGGTCGGCTTTTGCGAACGGCATTTGCCGATGATGTATCGTCACCAGAACCGATTGGGTCTCGGCTTGATGATGCTGACGTACATGGACCGCCAGCTGAAGCAGCTGGAGAAGCTGTCTGCTACGAAGATGAAGGCACCGTCTCTGTTCCGCAAGGCGGAGGGCGGCGACGCTGTGCTCGACTATACGAAGAAGCAACAGCATTCCTGCTATGTATGTAATCGCATGAATCACAATTACGATCGGTATCTCGCAACGATTTTCTATCTGTACGATACCGACAGTGCATTTCGCGATAAGTTCGGTAAGAGCAAGGGCTTTTGCATGAAGCACTACGGAGAATTGCACGGGATGGCGGCTGCGAAGCTGAGTGGTCGCAATCTCGAGGAGTTCGAGACGGCTATGAATCGCATTATGCTCGAGAATTTCAAGCGTGTTCGTGATGAGCTTGAATGGTTTACCGACAAGTTCGATTACCGCAATGCGGATGCGCCGTGGGGTAATTCGAAGGACGCACTCATTCGTGCGTTGCAAAAGACGAACGGCCTGTTCGTAGAAGAAAAGTCAAAGAAATAATGATTATATGGAGGTAAGTAAGATGAGATTAGTACCGTTGGGAGATAAGGTGGTACTTCGTCAGATGGTTGCTGAGGAGACGACGAAGTCCGGTATCATTCTTGCCGGCCAGGCGAAGGAGAAGCCGCAGCAGGCTGAGGTTATCGCAGTAGGTCCCGGTGGCAACGTAGACGGCAAAGAGATTCAGATGATGGTTAAGGTAGGCGATAAGGTTATCTACTCTAAGTATGCCGGCACGGAAGTGAAGCTTGGCAACGAGGAGTTCATCGTAGTTCGCCAGAGCGATATCGTAGCAATCGTTGAGGACTAAGAGAGTTTGTTGCGATTGCAGAAGGCTGCGAGGAATTGTCGCGGCGATTGCAGAGGCTTGATAGAAGCTGAGATTATGGAGGGATAGATAATATGGCTAAGGAAATTAAGTATAGCGCAGATGCCAGAGTGGCACTCGAGGCCGGCGTGAACAAGCTTGCGAACACGGTAAAGGTTACGCTCGGACCGAAGGGTAGAAATGTGGTACTCGACAAGGCATACGGCGCTCCGTTGATTACGAATGACGGTGTGACCATCGCAAAGGAGATCGAGCTTGAGGATACCTTTGAGAACATGGGTGCACAGCTCGTAAAGGAAGTAGCAACTAAGACAAATGACGTGGCAGGTGACGGTACGACTACCGCAACCGTACTCGCTCAGGCAATGATCAATGCAGGTATGAAGAACCTTGCGGCAGGCGCAAATCCGATTATTCTTCGTAAGGGTATGAAGAAGGCTTTGGACGTAGCAGTTGCGGCAATCGGCGAGATGAGCTCTCCGGTTACCGGCAAGGAGCAGATTGCAAGAGTAGCGGCAATCAGTGCAGGCGATGACGAGGTTGGTCAGCTTGTTGCAGACGCTATGGAGAAGGTTTCGAACGATGGTGTTATCACAATCGAGGAATCCAAGACGATGTTGACCGAGCTTGACCTTGTAGAAGGTATGCAGTTCGATCGCGGTTACATTTCCGCATACATGGCTACCGATATGGATAAGATGGAGGCTGTACTTGAGGAGCCTTATATCTTGATTACCGATAAGAAGGTATCGAACATTCAGGAGCTTTTGCCGATTCTCGAGCAGGTTGTACAGACCGGTGCGAGACTGTTGATTATCGCTGAGGACGTAGAGGGTGAGGCACTTTCCACGCTCGTAATCAACAAGCTGAGAGGCACATTTATCACGGTTGCTGTTAAGGCACCCGGCTATGGTGATCGCAGAAAGGCAATGCTTCAGGATATCGCAATCCTGACCGGCGGTACGGTAATTTCCGACGAGCTCGGCTTGGATTTGAAGGAGGCTACGCTTGCACACCTCGGTCGTGCTAAGAGCGTAAAGGTTCAGAAGGAAAAGACCATCATCGTTGACGGTGAGGGCAACAGCGCAGACATTACCGCAAGAATCGCTCAGATTCGTAACCAGATCGAGGAGACGACGAGCGAGTTCGATCGCGAGAAGCTTCAGGAGCGTCTTGCAAAGCTTGCCGGTGGTGTAGCGGTTATCCGTGTAGGTGCTGCAACCGAGCCTGAGATGAAGGAAGCAAAGCTTCGTATGGAGGATGCTCTTGCGGCAACAAAGGCTGCTGTAGAGGAAGGTATCATCTCCGGTGGTGGTTCCGCATATATTCACGCTTCCAAGAAGGTTGCCGAGTTGGTAGCCGGCCTGGAGGGCGATGAGAAGACCGGTGCAGGCATTGTTCTTAAGGCACTGGAGGCTCCGCTGTTCTGTATCGCGGCAAATGCCGGATTGGAAGGCGCAGTCATCGTTAATAAGGTTCGCGAGCTTGAGATCGGCTATGGCTACGACGCGTTGGCAGAACAGTACGTAGACATGGTTGAGGCAGGCATCCTCGATCCCGCTAAGGTTACGAGAAGTGCACTGCAGAACGCAACGAGCGTGGCTTCTACCATTCTCACGACGGAAGCAGCTGTAGGTAACATCAAGGAAGAGAATCCCGCGATGGCAAACCCGGCAGCAGGCATGGGTATGATGTAAGTCAGAGCATTTTGACACAAAGGTATAAAGCATTTTGCCACTTGGCGCGGCCGGGTGGCAAGATGGTAATTGAGAGATGAGTTACGTTAGGAGGATATCGATGAGAGCAGACGGATGCTATGGTGAATGTTTGGTGCCGAGAAAACAGACGCTCGGAGGAGTAGTTCTTAGATCCTCGATGGTCGGCTTGTGCGCACTGCTTGTTCTTTTGGGACTCGGCGTGTCGTCGGTGTTTTTGCTGATTGGGGCGATTGCCATCTATCTTACGATGGTGGTATGGCCGAGATTTGACGTTGTGTACGAGTATGTTTTCGTAGACGGTCAGCTGGATTTCGATAAGATTCTCGGCGGCAATGCGCGTAAGCGTGCAATGAGAATCGATATGGACAAGGTTGAGATTGTTGCTCCCGTGAATTCGCATGCGTTGGATGGGTACAAGCATTTGAACCTGAAGCCGATCGATTACACTTCATTGGTTCGTGATGACGAGCACAAGGTGTTTGTTATTATGTATAAAGGGGAGCAGAGCATTCAGTGCATTTGGTTCGAGCCAAATGCTGAGCTGTTGGGCTTGATGCGTTATAAGGCACCCCGTAAGGTTGTAGAAGTTTAAAATATTATAAATCCAAGGAGGAAGATTATGGCTACTATTATTGGAGACGGAATTACATTTGATGATGTCCTGCTTGTCCCCGGATATTCCGAGGTGATTCCAAATCAGGTGGAGCTTGGCACATCGCTTACGAACACGATCAAGCTTAACATTCCGCTTATGAGTGCCGGAATGGATACCGTAACCGAGCATCGCATGGCTATCGCGATGGCTAGACAGGGTGGTATCGGTGTTATTCACAAGAACATGTCGATCGAAGCGCAGGCAGAAGAGGTAGATAAGGTAAAGCGTTCAGAGAACGGTGTTATCAGTGATCCATTTTCTCTTTCTCCGAATCACACATTGCACGATGCTAATGAGTTGATGGGCAAGTACCGCATCAGTGGTGTTCCGGTTACCGAGGGACGTAAGCTGGTTGGTATTATCACGAACCGTGACTTGAAGTTCGAGACGGACTTTACGAAGAAGATCAGCGAGTCGATGACGAGCGAGGGCTTGATCACGGCGCGTGAGGGAGTAACGCTTGAGGAGGCTAAGAAGATTCTTGCGGCTGCAAGAAAGGAGAAGCTTCCGATTGTCGATGAGAATGGTGACCTTAAGGGTCTCATTACGATTAAGGACATTGAGAAGGCAATCAAGTATCCTTTGGCAGCAAAGGATTCTCAGGGACGTCTTCTTTGTGCGGCAGGTGTTGGTGTAACCGCTAACATTCTTGACCGTGTAGAAGCGCTTGTAAAGGCTAAGGTTGACGCAATCGTTATCGATACGGCTCACGGACATTCCGCGAACGTATTGAAGGTTGTTCAGATGGTACGCGATGCATTCCCGAGCCTTCAGATCATTGCAGGTAATGTTGCAACCTACGAAGGAACGGAAGCGTTGATTAAGGCAGGCGTAGACTGTGTTAAGGTTGGTATCGGCCCCGGTTCTATCTGTACAACGCGTGTTGTTGCCGGTATCGGTGTTCCGCAGGTAACCGCTATTATGAATGCATATGAGGCTGCTAAGAAGTACGGTGTGCCGATTATCGCCGACGGTGGTATTAAGTACTCCGGTGATATTACGAAGGCACTGGCTGCCGGCGCTAACGTATGTATGATGGGCTCCATCTTCGCAGGCTGTGAGGAAAGCCCCGGCTCCTACGAGCTGTTCCAGGGTAGAAAGTACAAGGTATACCGTGGCATGGGCTCCATTGCAGCTATGGAGAACGGTAGTAAGGATCGTAACTTCCAGTCCGATGCTAAGAAGCTCGTACCGGAAGGCGTAGAGGGTCGTGTTGCTTACAAGGGTCTTGTAGAGGATACCGTATTCCAGTTGCTCGGCGGACTTCGTTCCGGTATGGGCTACTGTGGTGCGAGAAACATTCAGGAGCTTAAGGACAATGCGAACTTCGTAAAGATTTCGGCAGCATCCTTGAAGGAAAGTCATCCTCATGACATTCACATCACGAAGGAAGCACCGAACTACAGTGTTGATGAGTAAGTAGTGCATTTTTCTTAATGTAGCACAGATGATTACGGGACATGCCACGTGCATTTTGATGTGTGTGGCATGCAACCGTTTGTTTGATGGACAGGGTTGTGGCTGATAGGAGATAAATCATGGCTGTATTGACGAGAGAAGAATGGCGCAAGCGTAGACGTAGAATTCGCATGATTCGCAAATATGCGATTTTGGCAGGTCTTGCGTTGATTGCAATACTGGTATTGTTGCTGATTATTAAGTTGATTACCTGGATTGTCGCACGTCCGGATGATGGTTTGATTGAGAAGATCGGAAACCGCAAGGTTCAGCAGGAGCTTCTGACGGTCAGCGATTATTCCAGACCGGGAATTAAGATGGAGAGCATTGAGAACATCGTGCTTCACTACGCGATTGTTCCCGGAACGACTGCGGCGGATAAACGCGATTATTATGAGTCTTTGAAGGACAAGAAGGAAGTTTCGGAGAGTGTGCATTTTATCGTTGATTTGGACGGTACGATTGTGCAGTGTATTCCGGCAACCGAGGTGGCTTGTGCGTCCAAGGCTTACAATGTGAACAGCATTTCCATCGAGTTCTGTAACACGGGCTCGGATGGCTCGATGAGCAGCATGACGTATGAAAGCCTATTGGCTTTGGTGGCATACCTTTGCGAGGAGTACGAGATTCCGACCTCAAAGGTATTGCGTCACAACGACATTACAGGCAGTATGTGTCCGCTGCTGTTTGTGCAGGATCAGGATGCGTGGGAACGCTTCTTGTCCGATGTAGACAAGGTAAAGAAGGGTGAGAAGGTAACGGTGACGAGCGCACCGCTTGATTCTCAGAACACGCCGACGCCGATTCCCGTAGAGTAGAGATTGGATAGCAGATAGTACGCAATTGTTTGTTGTACTATCTGCTCTTTTTTTGCGCAAAATGACGTGTATCTTAATCACTTTTCCGTACGGACTTGCCAACGCGGTTTGCGGCATGGTATGCTAAATGCAATGACATGCTATATGCAATGAATTATCTCGGAGGTAGTTATGAAGAAGCAAGCATTTAATCCGTATTTGCCTTCTTGGGAGTACATTCCCGACGGAGAGCCTTACGTATTCGGAGACCGTGTGTATGTGTATGGTTCGCATGATTTGTACAATGGCCATGTGTTCTGCCTTGGCGACTATGTGTGCTGGTCTGCACCTGTGGATGATCTGAGTGACTGGCGTTATGAGGGTGTTATTTATCCGAAGACCTCGGATCCGTTGAATCGCGAGGGCAAGATGTGCCTTTACGCACCTGACGTAACAATCGGACCGGATGGTCGCTACTATCTGTACTATGTTCTTGACAAGGTTTCCGTAGTTTCCGTAGCAGTTTGCGATACGCCGGCAGGCGAGTATCAGTTCTACGGCTATGTACATTATGAGGATGGTGTACGTTTGGGCGAGAAGCCCGGCGACGAGCCTCAGTTTGACCCCGGCGTATTGACAGAGGGTGATGTAACGTATCTGTATACCGGCTTTTGCGGAATCGGCGATAAGTCCAGAACGGGTGCTATGGTAACCGTTTTGAAGCCCGATATGCTTACGATTGCCGAGGGCCCGCGTTTTGTAGTGCCCGGTAGTTCGTACAGCGAGGGAACGGAGTACGAAGGTCATGCATTTTTCGAAGCACCGTCCATTCGCAAGGTGGGGGAGAAGTATTATTTCGTATACTCTTCGCAGGTGATGCACGAGCTGTGCTATGCAGTGAGCGACGAGCCGTGCGGTGGCTTTTCCTACGGTGGTGTGTTAGTCAGCAACTGTGACCTGCACATTGACTCCTACAAGCCGGCTGACCTTCCGACGGCCTATGGCGCGAACAATCACGGAAGTATTATTGAGATCGAAGGAAAATGGTACATTTTCTATCATCGCCAGACGAACAACACGTGGTACAGCAGACAGGGCTGTGCAGAGCCGCTCGAGCTTCTCGAGGACGGACGTTTTGTACAGGCGGAGATTACGTCCTGTGGCCTCAATGGCGGCCCGTTAAAGGGCGAGGGCGAGTATCCCGCATACATCGCTTGTAACATCTTCGGAAAGCAGCCTGCGCTCTACGTAGGCGGCGACGGAAAGGCTCGCGTAATGCAGGACGGTCGCGACGGAGATGAGAATCTCGGTTACGTGGCGAACATTCACGATGGCGTTACGGTTGGCTTTAAGTACTTTGATTGCAAGGACGTGAAGGGAATCTCGGTATCGATCCGCGGATATTCTCACGGAGCACTCGAGGTAAAGACGGCAATCGACGGTGAGGTGCTTGCAAGCATTCAGACCGACTCCTCGAACGTATGGGAGGATTACTCGGCCGAGGTTGCGATTCCGGATGGCGTTCATGCGATCTACTTCACGTATCGCGGCGGCGGAACCGCAAGTCTTCGCGCATTTTCCTTCATCAAGTAAGAGTGCATTTTCATAAGGGTATTGGGTTGGAACAATAAAAGAAGGATGAACGATTACGAGAGTGTAATCGCTCATCCTTTTTTGTGTGATCAGTTAGCGGCGAGCCGCCAAGTATTATTCGGAACGAAGTGCCGTTACCGGATCCTTCTTCGCTGCGATACGGGAAGGAATGAGACCGGCAATCAGGGTAAGAACCATGCTGATTACTACGAGAATCAATCCGCCGAGGATAGGCAAGCGAGAGAGGTTGTTGATGTCTGTTACGTGCACAATGATGATGTTGATCGGGATGTTCAGAAGCAAGGTAACAATGATACCGAGTGCTCCGGCAACAAAGCCGACGATCAAGGTCTCAGCATTGAATACGCGGCTGATATCCTTTTTGGATGCACCGATCGAACGAAGAATACCGATCTCCTTTGTACGCTCGAGTACGGAAATGTAGGTAATGATACCGATCATAATCGAGGAAACGACAAGGGAGATTGCAACGAAGGCAATCAGGATATACGTGATAGCCTTGATGATGGTGCTTACAGACGACATCAAAAGTGCGATATAGTCGGTGTATTCGATCTGGCCATCCTCATCCTGCTTTTTGTTGTAGTCGTTGATCAACTCGGTGATGCGGTCCTTTGCGGTAAAATCCTTCGGGTAAATGCTAATCGTACGAGGCAACTCGAGCTCGGCATAGCCAAGGCGAAGCATATTCATATCGTACGTGTTCGTCGTCTCTGCCTGTTCGAAGAGAGGAGCAAAGGTCTGAACAATCTGTTCGTCCGTCATATTTGCAAGAAGTGCGTCAAGCGGAACATCGCCGTAGCCTGCTGCGGAAAGCATAGCCTGCAGCTGAGCTGCTTCTTCCGGACCGAGGTTTGTGAGCATCATGCGGATCTCATCTGCCGTAGGAGGCTGCTGCTCGCCGGCCTCGAAAGGAAGACCGGTGAAGACGTCAATCTCGGGATTCGCAAGCTGCTGCTTGATGATCTCTGCGTTACCGGAGTTCTTAACAACGTACTCGGTCAAAGCGTGCGTGTAAGCAATGGAGCCTGCCATAGAAGTAGCAACCGCATCTTCGCTCGGGCGAACGATTCCGACTACCTTCAAGGTCGTAGTCTTCGTATCGTCTGCGAGCAAGGAGTTCAAGTGTGCTTCGTCTTTGCTCTTGTCGGTCCAAGTCTTAGTTGCTTCATCGTAAACGTAGTAATCGGAAGGCATTACAAGCTTGAAGGTCAAACCGAGAATATCCTCGTAGGTGTAGCGCGTCTGCTCACTCTTAATCGGTTTACCCTGGAACATATCCTTAATCATACCTTCTACTTCGCTGGGATCCTTGATTCCGAGAGAGTAGAGGGAGAAGTCGCTGATCTCGTTGTTTTTATCGACAATCAATACAACCTCGTCAAAGTTCTTCGGCCAATCACCCTGTACCATTTCGTACTGAGCATGAATCAGCTCGTCGTTGTTGATCATCTCGGACCATACGTTCAAGCCATACGCACCGCTTGCCATGGAAGCCATGGAATCCATCTCGCCGATTGCGGAGTCCGTAAGACCCATAGCGCTCATCATACTGGTCATCATGTTGCTCGGATTTACCTGAACAACACCGTTCGACGTATCCGACTTGAAAATGTTCAAGGTGATATCGTACGTATACTGAATGTCGGTTACGAGTTCATCGAACTCTTCCGTGTTATCGAGGTATTCCTTAAAGGAAGTCAAGTCGTTGACCTTTACCTCGGAAATCATCGCATTTACCATCTCGGTCATGACGTTGCTCGAATAGATGGCGTCCTTGTCATGCGTGATTGCGGCATCTCTTTGTACGCCGAGAATCGAAGTGAGCATGGAGCTCATATCGGCTGTCTCACGCTGAATGGAGAGCGGGTAGGTCGAGAGCGTCTCTTCCTGAACACGGTCAATGTATTCGCTTACACCGTTACTTAAGGAAAGAATCAAAGCGATACCGATAATACCGATACTACCTGCAAAGGAGGTCAGGAACGTTCTTGCCTTCTTCGTCATAAGGTTGTTCAAGGAAAGTGCAAGGGCGGTGAAGAAGGACATCGACGTATGGTCGGTATTCTTCGTCGTCACGATCTCTTCCGAAGCATCCATAACCGGGTCGGAATCGTCGGTAATCTTACCGTCCAAGAGGCGAATCGTACGAGATGCGTACTCATCAGCCAAATCCGGATTGTGCGTTACCATAACAACGAGCTTATCCTTGGAAATCTCCTTCAAGAGCTCCATAATCTGAACACTCGTTGCGGTATCGAGAGCACCGGTCGGCTCGTCGGCAAGCAAAATGTCCGGATTGTTTACCATAGCACGAGCGATAGCAACACGCTGCATCTGTCCGCCGGACATCTGATTCGGGCGCTTGTTCAGCTGATCGCCGAGACCAACCTTCTCGAGAACCTCAGTAGCACGACGTCTGCGCTCTGCCTTGGAAACGCCGGACAGCGTTAAGGCAAGTTCAACGTTCTGCAATACTGTCTGATGAGGAATCAGATTGTAGGACTGAAATACGAAACCGACACTGTGGTTACGGTACGTATCCCAATCGTGTGCGGAATATTCTTTCGTGGAACGTCCGTTGATGATAAGGTCGCCGTCTGTGTACTGATCAAGACCGCCGACAATGTTCAAAAGAGTTGTCTTACCGCAACCGGAGGGACCGAGTACAGCTACAAATTCGCTTTCGCGAAATGTAACGGAAGCCCCTTGGAGCGCATGAACAACATCATCACCAACAGGATAGTCTTTTGTGATGTTTTTTAATGTGAGCATACTTTTTCCTCCATGAGATGCATACATAATCTATGCCTTTGCGCCAGCCGTGATAGTCGGTGGGCACGTATCAACATATTATAGCATTGCCCATTAAAAATTCAAGTGTACATAATCGATTTCATATTTTTTTAACAGGACGAAAAATCAGTGGGTTGAAAATGCAAAAAGATTTTGCTATGATAGACAACAAATTTGCGTGGATTGAGGAACAGAAGATGAAAAAGCTGATTGGAAACAAGAAATTCTATCGTATGGTGTTGATGATTGCGATACCGATTATGCTGCAAAACGGTATTACGAACATCGTCAACCTGTTGGACAATGTGATGATCGGAAGACTCGGAACCGAGCAGATGTCCGGTGTGTCTATTGTGAATCAGCTCATTTTCGTATTCAATTTGTGCATCTTCGGTGCGACCTCCGGTTCGAGCATCTTCGGTGCACAGTATTACGGAAACGGAGACTACGAGGGCTTTCGTCACACGGTTCGCTTTAAGATATATATCAGTGCGGTCATTCTCGTAGCCGCAATCGGCATCTTTTTGACGTTCGATGATGTGCTCATTCGAAGCTTTTTGAAGGGCGGTACCGAGGAGCAGCAGGGAAATGTCCTGCTTACGCTCGGCTATGCGAAGGATTATCTGAAGGTGATTTTGTGGACACTGCTGCCATTTGTCATTGTGCAGGTGTATGCGAGCTCGCTTCGAGAGACGGGAAGAGCTGTATTGCCGATGCTTGCGGGTATTGCTTCCGTCGTAGTGAATTTGTTTTTGAACTGGGTATTGATCTTCGGTAATCTCGGCATGCCTAAGATGGGAGTGCAGGGTGGTGCACTTGCAACCGTAATCGCCAGAGTGATTGAGTGCTTGATAGTTGTAATCTATACGCATGCGAAGAAGTTTGCCTTTCTCGAAGGCTTGTACCGCACAATGCGCATTCCGCGCGAGGTGGTGCTGATGATCTTCGTGAAGACGTTGCCGCTGTTTGTGAATGAAGCACTTTGGTCCAGCGGTGTTACGAAGTTGAATCAGTGTTACTCGCTTCGCAGCTTGGACGCAGTAGCGGCGCTGAACATCAACTCGAATATATACAACCTTTCGAACATTGCATTTATCGCTCTCGGCTCGGCGTTGTCGATCATCATCGGACAGCAGCTCGGTGCCGGCAAGCTGGAGGAAGCAAAGGACACCGTGGCAAAGCTTATGGCATTCAACGTTGCGGTATGTATTGCAATCGGTGCGTTGATGGCGTTGTTCTCCGGTCTGTTTCCGAAGCTGTACAAGGCAGAGGACTCGGTGGCGTCGTTGGCTACGTCGCTCATTTTGATCAATTCGCTGTTCCTGCCGGTGCATGCGTTGATTCACAGCATGTATTTCACGCTTCGTTCGGGCGGTAAGACGTTTATTACGTTCCTGTTCGACAGTGCATTTA
The DNA here is from genome assembly GCA_045645665.1 of Lachnospiraceae bacterium. GTDB lineage: Bacteria > Bacillota > Clostridia > Lachnospirales > Lachnospiraceae > ISDg. The sequence continues at coordinate 16,573 of JAZRJF010000021.1, forward strand.
TGTGGGTGATTTGCATTCCGAGTGCGATGCTTTTGATCCATACGACCGCATTGCATTTGCTGGTGGTATACACGGTTGTACAGAGTCTCGATATCATCAAGGTGGTAATCGGCTATATCCTCGTTAAGAAGGGCATCTGGGTTCGCTCGCTGGTGGCGGAGTAAAATGCATAAAAAACGGGCGTCGCAACGTTGGCTGCGGCGCCCTTCATCTTTATGTGATTATAATTCAAAGGAAATGGATTTGCCGGTCGGCTTGAGGCATCTGCAAGCGACACCCGCCGATGCGAACATACGCTTAGCGGCGATGTTGGCTTTTGTGCCGCTGTACTTATCGCTGAAGTAAATGACCTCGCTGATGCCGGCCTGGATCAGCGCCTTCGTACATTCGTTGCAAGGGAACAGAGTGGTGTATACCTTAGCACCGCGCATATTCGTGCCGGTGTAGTTCAAGATCGCATTGAGCTCGGCGTGGCATACGTAGAAGTACTTCGTCTCCAAATCATCGCCCTCGCGCTCCCAAGGATACTCGTCGTCGGAGCAGCCCTTCGGCATGCCGTTGTAGCCCACGGAAAGAATGCGGTTCTCCTGGCTGACAATGCAGGCACCTACGGAGGTGTTCGGGTCCTTGCTGCGCTTAGCGGACAGCATTGCGATACCCATAAAATATTCGTCCCAAGATAAATAGTCTGTTCTCTTCATCGTAACGTAAACCTCTCTTGTCGTAGTGATAATTGCCTGCGATTTTGCAAGCACTATAGTCATTTTAGCAAGTCTGTCTGCCCCTTGCAACAGGAAAACATAAAAAAGTTGAAGTTTGGTGTTCCATTTTCGTATTTTATGTGCTAATATCATATGCGGTTAGTTTAAATGCACGTTCGAATGCATTTGAATATGCCCGACGGAACTCCGTCCGAAGGGTAGAAAAGGATAAGGAAGAAAGGGAACACTATGTATTCATTTGAGGATGTAAAAGCATTTGATCCGGAACTCGCGCAGAGTATCACACTTGAGCTTGGCAGACAGCGTGACAACATTGAGTTGATCGCTTCTGAGAACCTTGTGAGCAAGGCAGTTATGGCAGCAATGGGAAGCCCGTTGACCAATAAGTATGCTGAGGGCTATTCGGGAAAGCGTTACTACGGCGGTTGCGAGTATGTTGATATTGCTGAGGATTTGGCTATCGCGAGAGCAAAAGAGTTGTTTGGATGTGAGTACGTTAACGTACAGCCTCACTCCGGCGCACAGGCTAACATGGCAGTGCAGTTTGCACTTCTTGAGAAGGGTGATACCGTTATGGGTATGAACCTTGCACACGGCGGACATTTGACGCATGGTAGCCCGGTTAACTTCTCCGGTACGTATTTCAATATCGTACCTTACGGCGTAAATGATGACGGTTTCATCGATTACGACGAAGTAGAGCGCATTGCAAAGGAATGCAATCCGAAGATGATCATTGCAGGTGCAAGCGCATATGCAAGAGCAATTGATTTCAAGCGTTTCCGTGAGATCGCTGATATGGTAGGCGCATACCTTATGGTAGACATGGCTCACATTGCAGGTTTGGTTGCAGGTGGTTGCCATGAGAATCCGGTGCCTTACGCACACGTTGTTACAACGACCACGCACAAGACTCTTCGTGGACCTCGTGGTGGTATGATTCTTTCCAGCCAGGCATTTGCAGATGAGCACAAGCTCAACAAGGCTGTATTCCCGGGTATCCAGGGTGGCCCGCTTATGCACGTAATCGCTGCAAAGGCAGTAAGCTTTAAGGAAGCATTGGATCCTTCCTTTAAGGAGTATGCACAGAACGTAATTAAGAATGCACAGGCTTTGGCAAATGGACTTGTGAAGCGCGGCTTCAATTTGGTTTCCGGTGGTACGGACAATCATTTGATGCTCGTTGATCTTCAGAACATGGACATTACGGGCAAGGATGCTGAGAAGCTTTTGGATTCCGTTCACATCACCTGTAACAAGAATGCGATCCCGAACGATCCGAAGTCTCCGTTCGTTACGAGCGGTATTCGTCTCGGTACGGCAGCTGTTACGACTCGCGGTATGAACGAGGAGGATATGGATGTTATTGCTGAGGCAATCAGCCTTGCAATTAAGAATCCGGAAGACGGCAAGGAAAAGGCTGTGGCACTTGTTAAGTCTCTCACAGACAAGTATCCTTTGTATGAGGACTAATTAATCCGGTGGAAATGTACCGTTTTGTTATTGAGAACGGTTTCAAATTTACAAAAAGAAAGCGGCATGCCTAAACAGGTATGCCGCTGATTTATTGTATGGATTGCTTTAGAAGCCGAGGTTCTCGCCCACAAGAATGAGCTTGATGCGATTCGGGATGCGAGATTTTCTCGTAACGACAACCTGGCAGCAGATGCAATCGTCTGCAAGGCAGTTGCCGCAAATGCCGAGCTCTGCGCAAGGAGTGGACATGCCGAGGCGAACGCTGTTGGGCGGAGCGGCAATGTTGCGAACACGCTTGATGGCGGAATCGACATCGCGAACGACCTTGTTCATGCCTGCGACAACGACAACCGAAGCGGGGCCGGCAATTATGCAAGCTACGCGATTTCCGAGACCGTCGATATTGACGAGCTCGCCGTCCATCGTCAGAGCATTTGTACTTGTGAAAAACACATCGCTCGTTGCGATACGTCCGTACAGCTCGCGCTGCTCCTCGGGCGTATGGGCTGTGGCGCGGTCATAAACGGTGTAATCGGAATTCTTAATGAAATCGATTAAGCCGATTTCGGAAAGGGTAACGGAGCCGCCGAAGGAAATGCTGCAGCCGGGGGTGAGAAAGCGCTTCGCCATAGCGAGGGCCTCCTCCTTGTCTTCGCAGTAGTATGCTTCAATGTTTCTGCGGTTGCAACGCTCTATGATTGTATCCGCGAGATTCTCGTAGTTTTTCTTGATTGCTTCGTGCATAGGTGACATCTCCTTTGCTGTGATTTGATGTTGTATATATTCTAGCGAAAAGCAATTCACAAAGCAAGCAAAACGTGATATGATATACGGTGTGGCGGCGCAAATGACGGATATGTCGTGATACAATTCATAAGAGGTCGTATTTATGGGAAAGAACTTATTTATTGCAGAAAAACCGAGTGTGGCGCAGGAATTTGCCAAGGCGCTGAATGAATCCCTTTCCCGCAAGGACGGATATCTCGAGGGAAGCAATAGCGTCGTGACGTGGTGTGTGGGACATTTGGTTACGATGAGCTATCCGGAGGCTTACGATGCGGCATTGAAGCGTTGGAGCCTCGACACCATTCCGTTTTTGCCGACGGAATACCGATACGAGGTCATTCCGTCCGTGGAGAAGCAGTTTCGAATCGTGAAGGGACTTCTGAATCGGTCGGATATCGATTGCATTTATGTGTGCACCGACTCCGGACGAGAAGGAGAGTACATCTATCGTCTGGTTGATCAGATGGCGGGTGTACCGAAGCAGAAGGAGCGTAAGCGCGTGTGGATTGACTCTCAGACCGAGGAAGAGATTCTGAGGGGAATCAAGGAGGCAAAGCCGCTGAGTGCGTACGACAATCTGTCGTCGGCTGCGTATTTGCGTGCGAAGGAAGACTATCTGATGGGTATCAATTTCTCGCGAGTGCTGACGCTGAAGTACGGCAACACGCTGAGAGATTATCTAAAGAGCGACCGACGCGGAGCGATTTCCGTGGGTCGTGTTATGACGTGTGTGCTCGGTATGGTTGTGCGCAGAGAGCGCGAGATCAGAGCATTTGTCAAGACGCCGTTTTATCGTATCTTCGGAGGCTTCGGCATCGGAGATGCGGGCATTCGCGCGGAGTGGAAGGCGGTAGAGGGCTCGAAGTATTTTGAGTCGCCGCTGCTGTATAAGGAAAATGGTTTCCGAAAGCGCGAGGACGCAGAGGAGTGCATTGCCATGCTGCAAGGCGGGGCGGCTACCGGCGTCATTCAGAAGCTTGAAAAGAAGAAGGAAAGAAAAAATCCGCCGCTTTTGTTCAACCTGGCGGAGCTGCAGAACGAATGCGCAAAGCTCTTTAAGATCAGTCCGGATGAGACGCTGCGAATTGCGCAGGAGCTGTATGAGAAGAAGCTTGTAACGTACCCCAGAACGGATGCCAGAGTGCTTTCGAGTGCCGTGGCAAAGGAGATTACGAAGAATCTCGGCGGCTTGGCAACGCAGGGCGCGTATTTGGATTATGTGAAGGAAATCAAGGAGCTCGGTCATTATGCGACGATTGCTAAGAGTCGCTACACGGATGACAAGCAGATTACGGACCACTATGCCATCATTCCCACGGGCCAGGGCTTTTCCGCTCTTTCGTCCGTCAGTGGCGTGGCACAGAAGGTGTATGATCGCATTGTGCGCCGTTTCTTGGCCATTTTCTATCCGCCTGCGGAGTATCAGAGGGTAACGCTTGAGTTGGCCGTGGATACAGAGCATTTTTTCACGACCTTCAAGGTGCTTGAGAAGCAAGGCTACCTCGTATTGTACCCGCCTAAGGCCGATAAGCATGCCGAGGAGGGCGCGGAAGGTGCCGAGGGCGAGAAGTCCGGTGACAACGAGGGTGAGGAGCTGTCCGAGGAGCTGTTTGAGAAGGTAAAGGCGCTGAAAAAGGGCATGGAGCTGCCGGTGCAGGGTTATGAGATTAAGGAGGGCGAGACGACGCCTCCGAAGCGCTACAACTCCGGTTCGCTCATTTTGGCGATGGAAAATGCGGGACAGCTTATCGAGGACGAGGAGCTGCGCGCGCAGATTAAGGGTAGCGGTATCGGTACGAGTGCGACGCGTGCCGAGATTCTCAATAAGCTTGTGAAGATCGAATATCTCAAGCTCAACAAGAAGAATCAGATTATTACACCGATGAAGCTCGGTGAGATGGTATATGAGGTTGTCAATTCCTCGATTCGATCGTTGCTTAACGCAGAGCTGACGGCGAGCTGGGAGAAGGGCCTTACGTATGTGGCGGAAGGCACGATAGGTGAGCAGGAGTACATGCAGAAGCTTGAGGGCTTTGTCGGCAAGCTTACCAACGGAGTGAAGGGCTTGCAGAATCAGACGATGCTTTTGCAGGCGTTCCGCAGCTTGGAGCCGTATTACAAATAGCTTGTTATTTTCCGTTTTGTTTGCTATTATCGTAGAAGTGACGAAGGGAGAGCGTTTATGGAGAAATATTATCGTAGTTTTTTGACGGTGAGTCTGCCTGCGGTACGACATAATTTAGAGGAGTGCAAGAAGCGCGTGGGAGATGCCATGCTGATGGCGGTTGTGAAGACCGACGCGTACGGACATGGTGCGGTGCCGATTAGCCGCTACGTAGAGGACCAGGTGGACTATTTTGCGGTTGCCTGTCTGAATGAGGCTACGGAGCTTCGCCAGGGCGGCGTTCGTAAGCCCATTTTGATTCTCGGTTACACTTCTCCGAAGGAGTACGGCGAGCTTTTGGCATGCAATATCATCCCGACGGTGTACACATACGATGCGGCAAGAAAATTGTCCGATATCGCGTTGATGCTCGGCACAAAGGCGGTCATCCACATTGCCGTAGATACCGGTATGGGGCGCATCGGCTTCCTGCCGACGGAGGAATCCGCAGACATCGTTGCCGAGATTGCAAAGATGCCGGGAATTATCTTAGAGGGTATGTTCACGCATTTTGCGAAGGCGGATGAGACGTGTAAGGAATACACGATGGAGCAGGCCGGAAAGTTCGATGCATTTACCGAGATGCTTCGGCAGCGCGGTGTGGAGATTCCGGTAAGACACGCATGCAACAGTGCGGGAATCGGCGATCTTGAGGATTGCCGCTATGATATGGTTCGTGCGGGAATCGTTACTTACGGAATGTTCCCGTCGGATGAGGTATGCAAGGACAATATGGACCTGCAGCCGGTTATGGAATGGAAGGCACACGTCATTCACGTGAAGGAGCTTCCTGCGGGCTGTGGTATCAGCTACGGCGCAACGTATGTAACGGAGCGACCGATGAAGATCGCTACGGTTTCGGTAGGCTACGGCGACGGTTATCCGAGAACACTGTCCGGCAAGGGCAGAGTGCTGATCCATGGGGAGTACGCACCGATTCTCGGCCGCGTATGTATGGATCAGATGATGGTCGATGTCAGCCACATTCCGAACGTACAGCCCGAGGATGTCGTTACGCTAATCGGCAAGGACGGCGAGCAGGAGCTGACGGTAGACGAAGTATCGAAGCTGTCGGGCCGTTTCAATTACGAATTCGTATGCGACATCTCCATGCGCGTAAGCAAGACGTACTGCTAGGCGCGGAGCGAGTCGGTCGGGGAGTATCGGCCGAAGAGCATTTTCCTACAAGTAAGCAATAAAATACCCTCCGGAGCGTTGCCGTTTCCGGAGGGTTGTTTTGTTCAAGCATATGGTTTCTTATGCCGATCGGTCCGAGCAAGGCGGCTTATGCAAATGCCGCGAAATACGCAATTACCAGTGCGCCGAGCACGATGCGGTACCAGCCGAACAGCTTGAAGTCCTTCTTCTTGATGTAGCCCATTAAGAAGCGAATGACGATGAGCGATACAACGAAGGACACGACCATACCGAGCAGGAGAGTAATCGCTTCCGCCGCGGTGAAGGCGAGGCCGAACTTAAGAAGCTTCAGTGCACTCATGCCGATCATAACCGGGACGGCGAGGAAGAACGTGAATTCCGCTGCGGCTGTTCTGGACATGCCGATGAGCAAGCCTCCGATGATTGTAGAGCCGGAGCGAGACGTTCCGGGGATGATGGAGAGCACCTGGAACAAACCGATCAAAAATGCGGTCTTATAAGTGATATCCTCGAGTGTCTTTACCTTCGGGGTACGGCCGCGGTTCCAGTTCTCCACGACGATAAATGCAATACCGTAGAGAATCAGTGTAGCAGCGATGACGTAAGGGGTATGCAAATGCGCTTCGATGTAATCGTCGAACAAAAGCGTGACGATCATTCCGGGGATACACGCAACGACTACCTTGAACCAAGTAGAGAAGGTTTCCTTAATAACGAACGGCTTTGATTTGTCCTCCCACTGGAACGGGAGCATCTTTCGGAAGAAGAGGACGATTACCGCCAAAATCGCTCCGAGCTGAATGACGATAAAGAACATCTCCTTAAATGCTTCGCCGGCGTTCAGCTGTACAAATTCGTCCACCAAAAGCATATGTCCGGTGCTACTGACGGGCAGCCATTCGGTAATGCCTTCTACGATGCCGAGAAGAATGACCTTCAGCATCTCAATGAATTCGAGTCCCATACACAATCTCCTTTATAGATGTTGGCTATACTATAGCATATTGCGAGGTTGATTTCAATTCCAAACGGGCGCTTTGAGGCAAATGCACAGTATAGATTCACACTACATTGTATGTTTCCACGCGAAGTATACGCTTGACAAATAGCATTTTCACCGATATAATTAAAAGATAGTGCGAAACTATGTCCGGTTGTCGCGTAATACTCATCAGTGCACTGCACGGAAATGGGGGTCGAGATGCTTAAGAGCATGACAGGGTTCGGTCGTTATGAGCTGAACGAGGATGGGAAGAAGATTATAGTCGAGATGAAGTCAGTTAACCATCGTTACTGTGAAATCTCTGTTCGTATGCCGAAGAAGCTGAATTACTTCGAGACCGGTATTCGTACCCTTATTCGTAAGTATGCGAATCGCGGTAAGATCGATGTGTTCGTTACATACGAGGATGAGAACGAGGGCGCACAGTGCGTTCGTTACAATCGCGATGTGGCAGCAGAGTACGTTCAGTACATGAAGCAGATGTCCGAGGATTTTGATTTGCCTTCGGAGATTTCCGTGACAAGCCTTGCTCGTATGCAGGACGTTCTTACAACAGACGAGCTTGCGATGGATGAGGACAGAACGTGGGAGCTGCTTGAGCGTGCCGTAATCGGTGCATGCGATCGCTTCGTGGCAACGAGACTGGCAGAGGGCGAGCATTTGCGCGAGGATATCTTTGCGAAGCTCGACGGTATGCTTGCCGGAGTGGAAGCGGTAGAGAAGCGTTCTCCGCAGATTCTCGAGGAGTACAGAGCGAAGCTGATGGCTAAGATTCAGGAGGTGCTGGCGGACAATCAGATCAGTCCTCAGGTGCTGGCAACCGAGCTGGTCATTTTCGCGGATAAGATTTGTACCGACGAAGAGACGGTGCGTCTGCGCGCACACATTCAGTCGATGAAGGACACTCTTACGGTAGCGGTGAACATCGGACGTAAGCTCGATTTCATTGCGCAGGAGATGAACCGCGAGGCCAACACGATTTTGTCTAAGGCCAATGATTTGGAGGTATCCAATATCGCCATTGAGCTGAAGACCGAGATTGAGAAGATTCGTGAGCAGATTCAGAATATTGAATAATGAAAAGGAGATAGTATTATGATTCATCCGTCTTATACAGATTTGATGCAGGTTATCAACAGTGGAGTTGAGGAAGGCAATGAGCCTCTCGTAAGCAGCCGTTATTCCGTAGTGCTTGCTACGGCTAAGAGAGCAAGACAGCTTACCGATGGTGCAAAGCCTCAGGTAGAGAACAATTGTCTTAAGCCGCTGTCCGTAGCCGTTCAGGAGGTTTATGAGGGTAAGGTTAAGATTCTTCCCGCCGATGCGGTTGTAGAGGAAGTACAGCCTGAGGAGTTCGAACTCGATGAGCTTGACCTTGTAGACGATATTATCGAAGAGATTGCAGACGCTGTAATCGACGAGGTAGAGGAATAATCGATGTCCTTTGGTGGTAACGAGACGAGCGAAGAGGAGCTCGTGCACGAGACCGAGATGGCGATACTCGAGGACATGTGGAACAAGGGCATACAGCGCCGTAAGGAGCTATTGCGCATTTTGCTCTTTGTGTTTGTTGTCATCCTGTTGGCAATGCTGATCAAACGCTATGTCCTTCAGCCGATTGTCATCGAGGGCGAGTCTATGGCGGATACGCTTCATGACGACCAGGTCGTACTGATGGAGAAGCTGTTTTATCGAATCGGTGGACCGAAGCGTCACGATATCGTTGTATTTCTTCCGTATGAAGGATTCAATGAGGTGTACGCAAAGCGTATCATCGGATTGCCGGGTGAGGTTGTCTATATCGATGAGGATGGGCTTGTTCACATTGCCGATGCCTACGAGAACGGAGAGTACATCGGGGATCGCATTTTGGAGGAGCCGTACGTTAAGGAGACGATTGCGCGAGCGGATTTGATTCAGTTCGGCACGAAGACGAATCCGGCGATACTCGGAGAGGACGAGTACTATGTACTCGGCGATAACCGAAACAACAGCCACGACAGTCGCAAGCTTGACATAGGTGTAGTGCACAAGTCCGAGATGATCGGAAGACTGATCTTCCGTTTGATTCCCATGGCGGACTTCGGAACGCTCCGATAATTGAATTGTAGATTGATATGCGGATGGACCGAGTGGTTCGTCCGTTTTTTTCGGGCATTTGGCTCATGAAAATGCCCCTTCGAGTACGGTTTTTCAACGAAGTATCGGTAAAACAACGAAGAATGACGGAAAAACGCAGTCGGAATTATGGAAAACGTATATTTCGCTTTTTTTATTAAAGTTGTACTTGAAATTTGCCTTGGCTTTCAGTACAATGATAGAGGATTTTAAGAATCACAAAAAGTAACTTATCATTTTCATTTAGGAGGAACAAAATCATGGCAGTAAAAGTTGCAATTAATGGTTTTGGACGTATTGGACGTCTTGCATTCAGACAGATGTTTGGTGCAGAGGGCTACGAAGTAGTAGCAATCAACGATTTGACAAGCCCTAAGATGCTTGCTCATCTGTTGAAGTATGATTCTGCTCAGGGTAAGTATGCTCTTGCAGATAAGGTTTCCGCTGGTGATGATTCCATTACGGTTGACGGAAAGACCATCAAGATTTACGCTAAGGCTGACGCTAAGGAACTTCCTTGGGGCGAGCTTGATGTAGACGTTGTACTTGAGTGTACCGGTTTCTACACCTCTAAGGATAAGGCTTCTGCTCATATCGTAGCAGGCGCTAAGAAGGTTGTTATTTCCGCTCCGGCTGGTAACGATCTTCCTACCATCGTTTACAATGTAAACCATGAGACCCTTACTGCTGAAGATAATATCATTTCCGCAGCTTCTTGTACTACGAACTGCTTGGCACCTATGGCTAAGGCTCTTAACGACCTCGCTGGTAACAAGTCCGGTATCATGAGCACGATTCATGCTTACACCGGTGACCAGATGATCCTTGACGGTCCTCAGAGAAAGGGTGACCTTAGAAGATCTCGCGCAGGCGCTGTAAACATCGTTCCGAACAGCACCGGTGCTGCAAAGGCTATCGGCCTTGTTATTCCTGAGTTGAACGGCAAGCTCATCGGCTCCGCTCAGCGTGTTCCTACTCCTACCGGTTCCACCACTATCTTGGTTGCTACCGTAGAGAAGGCTGTAACGAAGGAAGAGATCAACGCTGCTATGAAGGCTGCTGCTACCGAGTCCTTCGGTTACAACGAGGATGAGATCGTATCCAGCGATATCGTTGGTTCTACTTTCGGTTCTATCTTCGATGCTACCCAGACCATGGTTGGTGCTGATAACCTCGTTCAGGTTGTTTCCTGGTATGACAACGAGAACTCTTATGTAAGCCAGATGGTTCGTACGATTAAGTACTTCGCTGAGTTGGCATAAGTATTCCGGATTTATTGATCCATTACGGGTCCGGCTTTCCGGCCGGGCCCGTTTTTTCAATGTTACACTATTTCATTCATTAGAAAGGAACTATACATTATGTTGAATAAGAAGTCTGTAGATGATATCAATGTAAAGGGCCTGAAGGTCCTTGTTCGTTGCGATTTCAACGTTCCGTTGCAGAATGGTGAGATTACCGACAACACCCGTCTTGTTGCAGCTCTTCCTACTATCAAGAAGCTCATCAACGATGGCGGCAAGGTAATCCTTTGCTCCCACCTTGGCAAGCCGAAGGGCGAGCCGAAGCCGGAGATGTCTTTGGCACCCGTTGCAGTAGCTCTTACCGAGCTTCTCGGTCAGGAAGTTAAGTTCGCAGCTGATCCTGAGGTAGTTGGTCCTAACGCTAAGGCAGCAGTAGAGGCTATGCAGGATGGCGAGGTTGTTCTTCTTGAGAACACCAGATATCGTGCAGAGGAGACGAAGAACGGCGAAGCATTTTCCAAGGAGCTTGCAAGCCTTGCAGATGTATTTGTAAATGATGCATTCGGTACCGCTCACAGAGCACACTGCTCTAACGTAGGTGTTACTCAGTACGTAGACACTTCCGTAGTTGGTTACTTGATGCAGAAGGAGATCGACTTCCTCGGAAATGCAGTTAACAATCCGGTTCGTCCGTTTGTTGCTATCCTCGGTGGTTCTAAGGTTTCCTCCAAGATTTCCGTAATTAACAACCTTCTTGACAAGGTAGATACCCTCATCATCGGTGGTGGTATGGCTTACACCTTCATGAAGGCTCTCGGCGAAGAGGTTGGTAACTCCCTTCTTGAGGAGGACTACCTTGAGTACGCTAAGGAGATGATGGATAAGGCTAAGGCTAAGGGCGTTAACCTCCTCATCCCGATCGATACCGTTGTTGCTAAGGAGTTCTCTAACGACGTTCCTTTCCATACCGTTGGCCGTGGCGAGATCGCTGCTGACGAGGAGGGCTTGGATATCGGTGAGGCTACCTGTGCACTTTACGCTGACGCTATCAAGAGCGCTAAGACCGTTGTTTGGAACGGACCTATGGGCGTATTCGAGATGTCCAACTTTGCTAAGGGTACGATTGCAGTAGCTAAGGCATTGGCTGAGATCGAAGGAACTACCATTATCGGTGGTGGTGACTCCGCTGCAGCTGTAAATCAGCTTGGTTTCGGTGACAAGATGACTCACATCTCCACCGGTGGTGGCGCTTCCCTTGAGTTCCTTGAGGGTAAGGAGCTTCCGGGCGTTGCAGCAGCTAACGACAAGTAATTTATCTAGCATTTTAATAAAGGAGAATCAATTATGCGTAAGAAGATTATCGCAGGCAACTGGAAGATGAACAAGACTCCCAGCGAGGCAGTTGCTTTGATTGATGAGTTGAAGCCTCTTGTACAGAACGATGAGGTAGACGTAGTATTCTGTGTACCGGCAATTGACCTTAAGGACGCTGTAGAGGCTACGAAGGGTACGAACATTCAGATCGGTGCTGAGAATATGTACTTTGAGGAGAGCGGTGCATATACCGGCGAGATCGCTCCGAATATGCTTACCGACCTCGGTATCAAGTATGTAATCATCGGACATTCCGAGAGAAGAGAGTACTTTGCAGAGACTGACGAGACCGTTAACAAGAAGGTTTTGAAGGCATTTGAGCATGGTATTACTCCGATCATCTGCTGTGGCGAGTCCCTTAAGCAGAGAGAGCAGGGTATTACGATTGACTGGATCCGTATGCAGATCAAGATTGCATTCCTCGGTGTAACTGCTGAGCAGGCTAAGACCGCTGTTATCGCTTACGAGCCTATCTGGGCTATCGGTACCGGTAAGGTTGCTACGACTGAGCAGGCTGAAGAGGTATGTGCGGCAATCCGTGCTTGCATCGCTGAGATTTACGATGCAGAGACGGCTGAGGCGATCCGTATTCAGTACGGCGGAAGTGTATCTGCTTCCTCCGCTCCGGAGCTTTTCGCTCAGGCTGATATCGACGGTGGCCTTGTAGGTGGCGCAAGCTTGAAGGCTGACTTCGGTAAGATCGTTAACTATAAGTAATCCTAAATGATAATTTGCAGAGAGACGATTCACCGCATGGTGAATCGTTTTCCTGCGGAAATACGCCGCAACAAATAGAAGGTGCCCGCGAGTAATGCCAGACGGAGAGGTCGAGTGAAGGCGAGCTTGTTCTATTTGCTGTGGCATTTGCGTGTCAATTTGCACGGCAATATATTTTTAGTGTATTTGGATAGAATAGAACTAGGAGGATGTAATGATGAGTAAGAAGCCTACCGTATTGATGATTTTAGATGGCTATGGTGTTAGCAATAGAGAAGAGGGCAACGCAATTGCAAATGCGAAGAAGCCCAACATGGACATGCTGACTTCTAAGTATCCTACCGTGACCGGTGATGCAAGCGGACTTTCCGTAGGTCTTCCGGACGGACAGATGGGTAACTCCGAGGTTGGTCATACGAACATCGGCGCAGGTCGTATTGTATATCAGATGCTCGTTAAGATTTCTAAGTCCATTAAGGACGGCGATTTCTTCGAGAATCCCGCACTTGTAGCTGCAATGGACAACTGCAAGAAGAACGATTCCGCTCTTCATTTGATGGGACTTTTGTCTCCCGGTGGTGTTCACAGCCATACCGAGCATATGTACGGTTTGGTTGAGATGGCTAAGAAGAACGGCATTGACAAGGTATACGTACATTGCTTCCTTGACGGACGTGATGTTCCGCCGTCCTCCGCAGCTGAGTATATGGAGGATGCAGTAGCACGTCTTGGCGAGATCGGCCTTGGTAAGATTGCTACGATTTCCGGCCGTTTCTATGCAATGGACCGTGATAACATGTGGGATCGTGTCGAGAAGGCATACCACGCACTTGTATTCGGTGAGGGCGTTCAGGAGACCGATCCGGTACAGGCAATCAAGAATTCTTATGCAAATGGTGTAACGGATGAGTTCATGCTTCCTACCGTTATTCAGGATGGCGGCAAGATCGAGGCAAATGACAGCGTTGTATTCTTCAACTTCCGTCCCGACCGTGCGAGACAGATCACGAGAGCCTTTGTTGATCCCGCGTTCACCGGCTTTGAGCGTGCGAACGGTTGCTTCCCTGTAACGTTCGTATGTATGGCTCAGTACGATGCAGAGATGCCGAATGTAAAGGTTGCATTTCCGCCCGAAGAGCTTACGATGACGTTCGGTGAGTTCCTCGCAAAGAACGGCAAGACGCAGCTTCGTCTCGCCGAGACTCAGAAGTACGCTCACGTTACGTTCTTCTTCAACGGTGGTGAGGAGAAGCAGTTCGAGGGTGAGGATCGTATCCTTGTTGACTCCCCGAAGATTGCAACGTTCGATATGATGCCCGAGATGAGCGCATACCAGGTAGCTGACAAGCTTGTAGAGGCAATCAAGTCCTTGAAGTACGATGTTATCGTAATCAACTTCGCAAATCCCGATATGGTAGGTCATACCGGTATTCCGGCTGCGGCAATCGCAGCAATCGAAGCAGTAGATGAATGTGTCGGTAAGGCATATGAGGCATTGATGTCGGTTGACGGCCAGATGTTCATTTGCGCTGACCACGGAAATGCTGAGCAGCTCGTAGATTACGAGACCGGCAACCCGTTCACGGCTCATACGGTAAATCCGGTGCCTTTTATTCTTGTAAATGCCGATCCGGCTTACAAGCTTCGTGAGGGTGGCTGTCTTGCAGACATCGTTCCGACCTTGATCGAGATGATGGGAATGGAGCAGCCGGCTGAGATGACAGGAAAGTCTCTGTTAATCAAGTAATACAGACAGCGTCCGCCGGGGCGAAGTACATTTTTATAGATTACCGAAAAAAGTTCTTGCATTGTATCGTAAGGTATGGTAGTATACATGTTGTGGCATTTTTGTGCCCGTGAACGAAATTCGAAAGTACATTAGAGTTGTTGGAGGTTAATCTCATGGCAGTGTTGAAGGGAATTGTAATAGCTATATATATTATTGTGTGCATAGCGCTTACGCTGATTGTATTGATGCAGGAAGGTAAGAACGCAGGTCTCTCCGGAGCAATTAGCGGAGCTACCGATTCTTACTGGGGCAAGAACAAGGGACGTTCCATGGAAGGAAAGTTGGTGGTACTGACAAGAGTACTTGCAGTAGCATTTATCGTGATTTCCATCTTGCTTAGCATGAAGTTTTGGTAATTAGTTATTGAAACGTAGGCACTCTGATAACTCAGGGTGCCTTTTGTTTTTTAGTGCGAGAGGAGATAGGATTGGAAGAAGGGAATAGAAAAAAAGAGCTTGTGCTTGCGTTGATACAGGACAAGCATTTTCGCCCGATGAAGCTGCGCGAGATGGCTGGGATTCTGCAGGTTCCGAGAAGTGAACGCGGAGAGCTGTCGGCAGTGTTGGATGAGCTTATGAGAGAAGGGAGCATTTCCGTAGATGCGAGTGGCTGCTACGTACCGAAGCGTTCGGACGTGTTGGTCGGTGAATATCTGGCGTCCGGAAAGGGCTTTGGTTTCGTGCGCCTCGAGGGCGATGAGGAGGACATCTTCATTCCGGCCGGTAAGGAGCTGTCTGCGTTGCATCGTGACCGTGTAGAGGTGCTGATCGTCAGTGAGGGCGGTGTGCAGCACGGAAAGCATTTGCGACGCGAAGGAATCGTAAGAAGAATTGTGGAACGCGGCACGAAAGAGATTGTCGGTATGTTTCGCAAGAATAAGAACTTCGGCTTTGTCATTCCGGACAATCTGAAGCTTGAGATGGACCTATACATTGCGAAGGAGCACACGAAGGGTGCAGTAAGCGGTCAGAAGGTCGTAGCGACGATTACGGACTACGGCGACTCGAAGCACAACCCGGAGGGACGCATTACGCAGATTCTCGGACATGTGAACGATCCGGGCGTCGACATTCTTTCGGTTGTGAAGGCGTACGGCATGGACGTGGAATTTCCGCGCGAGGTTATGGACGAGGTGGCGAAGACCGCACAGGAGGTGTGTGCGGAGGAGCTTACGAATCGTTTGGACCTGCGCGATTTGCAGACGGTGACGATTGACGGCGACGACGCAAAGGACCTCGACGACGCGATCAGTCTGTCTTACGACGGTACGTGCTATACGCTGGGTGTTCATATTGCGGATGTGTCGCAGTACGTACGAGAGCATTCGGCACTGGACGAGGAGGCGATTCGAAGAGGCACGAGTGTGTATCTTGCAGACCGCGTAATTCCGATGCTGCCGCATGCGCTTTCGAACGGCATTTGCTCGCTAAATGCGGGAGAGGACCGACTGGCGCTGAGCTGTATTATGGACATTGACGAGCGTGGTGTCGTTGTGAGTCATCAGATTGCGGAGACGGTCATTCGCGTGGATAAGCGTATGTCCTACAATAAGGTTCGTGCGGTGCTCGAGGACGAGGAGCCGGAGGCAATGGCCGAATACGACGGCTTTGTGCCGATGCTTCGACTGATGGCGGAGCTGTCGGAGAAGATCAGAAGCCGTAGACAGGAGCGTGGCGCGATCGATTTTGATTTTCCGGAGAGCAAGCTTCACCTCGACGAGAGAGGAAGAGTGGTGTCGATTGAGCCGTATTCGCGAAATGTAGCGACGAAGCTCATAGAGGATTTCATGCTGATAGCGAATGAGACGGTCGCAGAGCAATTTTTCTGGCTCGAGCTACCGTTTGTATACCGCTCGCACGAAAACCCCGATAATGAGAAGATGAAGACGCTCAACATCTTCATTAACAACTTCGGTTACTCGATTCATCTGACGGGTGACGAGATTCATGCAAAGGAGCTTCAGAAGCTTCTCAATCGCATACAGGGAACGCCGGAGGAGGCTTTGATCAGCCGTTTGACGCTTCGCTCGATGAAGCAGGCGCGGTATACGACGGATTGTACGGGGCATTTTGGCCTGGCTTCGAAGTATTACTGCCATTTTACTTCGCCGATACGAAGATATCCGGACCTCCAGATTCACCGAATCATCAAGGAATATGCGAGAGGCACGCTCGATGAGCAGCGCATCAATCACTATCTGGCGATCTTGCCGCAGAGAGCAAAGACGTCGAGTGAGCTGGAGCGTCGTGCCGAGGAGGCCGAGCGCGAGGTGGACAAGCTGAAGAAGGTCGAATATATGCACCGATTCCTCGGAGAGGAGTTCGAGGGAGTCATCTCTGGCGTGACAAGCTGGGGCTTGTACGTCGAGCTGCCGAATACGGTGGAGGGTATGATTCGTGCGTCCGATCTTCACGGAGATTATTATCGCTACGACGAAGCGTCGCAGAGCATGATCGGCGACCATACGAAGAAGCGCTATTCGCTCGGACAGCGTATGCGTGTGCAGCTCGTTGCGGCAGATAAGTTGACGAGAACCATTGATTTTATTCCGGTAGTGGAGTAAAATAGGCTAGAAAGCAGGAAAGGAAAGTAGCCATGGGAAAAGACAGTATACGGCTGATAGCCAACAACAAAAAAGCCTACTTTGACTACTTTATCGAAGAGGATTATGAAGCCGGTATTGCCCTGCACGGTACGGAGGTCAAGTCGATTCGTATGGGTCGTTGCTCCATTAAGGAGTCGTATATCCGCATCGAGCACGGCGAGGCATTTATCTATGGCATGCACATCAGCCCGTACGAGAAGGGGAATATCTTCAACAAGGATCCGCTTCGCGTGCGGAAGCTTTTGCTGAATCGCTATGAGCTGAATCGTCTCGGCGGTAAGATGCAGGAGAAGGGCTATACGCTGACGCCTTTGCAGGTGTATCTGAAGGGCAATCTCGTGAAGATTAAGGTCGGCGTGGCACGAGGCAAGAAGCTTTACGATAAGAGAGACAGCATAGCCAAGAAGGATATGCGAAGAGAGGCTGAGAAGGAATTCAAGGTGAAGAATCTGTACTAGGACAGAGCGGGGGCTCGGGCATTTGGCGCGAGGAGCTTTGTCGGGAAGGTGGAAGCAAGAGATGACAACACATGAGAAGAAGGTATTTGTAATCGGACACAAGAACCCGGATACGGACTCTATCTGCTCTGCGATTGCCTATGCGTGGCTGAAGGAGCAGGTGACGAAGACGAAGCACGTGGCGTGCTGCTGTGGCGAGGTCAATGCGGAGACGAGCTATGTGCTTACGAGATTCGGCGTGGATTCGCCGCGCTACTTGGACGACGTCGGTACGCAGGTGAAGGACATCGAGATTCGCGAAAATCCCGGTGTGTCTCCGGAGATGTCTTTGAACCGCGCGTGGGAGCTGATGCGAGAGACGCAGGTTGTTACGCTGGCGGTTACGACCGATGAGCACCTCGACGGACTCATTACGGTCAGTGATATTGCAAATGCTGCGATGGAGCTTTCGGACAGCGACATTTTGTCGACGGCGAAGACTCCGTATAAGAACATATTGGATACGCTCGACGGTGTGCTCATCGTAGGTGAGATCGGAGAGCGTGCCTACGAGCGCGGTAAGGTGCTCATTGCGGCAGCGAACCCGGATTTGATGGAGGAATACATTGAGAAGGACGACCTTGTCATCCTCGGTAACCGCTACGAGTCGCAGCTGTGCGCTATTGAGATGGGCGCGGCGTGCATCGTAGTATGTGAGGGTGCGCAGGTTTCGAAGACGATTAAGCGTCTCGCCGAGACAAATGGCTGCACGATCATCCAGTCGCCTCACGACGCATTTACCGTGGCACGTCTCATCAATCTGAGTATGCCGATCAGTTATTTCATGACGTCCGAGAATTTGATTACGTTCCGCACGGACGATTACATCGATAGCATTCGCGACATTATGGCGAAGCGCAGAAACCGTGACTTCCCGATTCTGGACCACAAGGGCAATTATCGCGGTACGATTTCCAGACGTAATCTCATGGGCATGAGACGCAAGCAGGTCATCTTGGTGGACCACAACGAGCGCTCTCAGGCGGTTGACGGCATCGAAGAGGCAGAGATTCTCGAGATCATCGACCACCATCGTCTCGGCAGCATCAGCACGATGTCGCCGGTATTGTTCCGTAACCAGCCGGTTGGCTGTACGGCGACGATTGTCTTCAATATGTACCGTGAGAATCGCGTAGACGTTCCGAAGCACATTGCGGGCATCTTGTGTTCGGCGATCATCTCGGATACGCTGATGTTCCGTTCACCGACGTGTACGCCGATGGACGAGGCTGCGGCAAATGACCTTGCTAAGATCGCGGAATTGACGATTGAGGAGCTCGCTGCGAAGATGTTCGAGGCGGGAAGCGACATGAAGGGCAAATCCGCTGAGGAGATTTTCTATCAGGATTATAAGAAGTTCAGTGTCGGAGACAGAACGGTCGGCGTCGGCCAGATCAGCTCGATGAGCGAGACGGAGCTTGAGAACATTGCGAGAAAGGTGCAGACCTTCCTTGACCAGACCAGCTCCCTCGATGACACGGACATGGTTATCTTTTTGCTGACGAACATTCAGGCTGAGACGTCCCAGCTGCTGTGGAAGGGCGAGGGCGTGGAGCGTCTGCTTCGCTATGCATTTGACATGGAGGTTCGCAGCAACGGAGCATTTGTCAAAGGACTTGTGTCTAGAAAGAAGCAGCTGATTCCGGGCATTATGGCGGCGCTGCAGAACGACGATTACGAATAGACTTCGTCGGTTTCACAAAAAAATATCGGACTATCCGTTCGTAGCGGATAGTCCGTTTTTGTTTACTCGTTGATGATCTCTACCTGGATGGCTTTCATCGCCGCCAGTGCATTGTTGTGGCTTTCCGGTGTTACGCCGGCGCAGCCCTTGGCGTCTACGATGAGCGGCAGCTCGGGGTAGTATGCCTTTACGAGCATGACATTGGAGATGACACAGATGTCTGTGCACAGGCCGACAAATGTGATGCTTTCGATGTCGGTCTCACCCGCCAACAGCTCTACGAGCTCCTTGGAGCCAAATGTGAGCTTGTCCACCGCCTCGGTCGTTCTCAGCGCGTCCAGCTCGGCGCGAATCTGCCAGCCTTCCGTATCCTTGATGCAGTGCGGCACGGGCAGCTTGTGGCCCTCCTGCGTGTCCATATAGTTATCAAAATGCGTATCTCTTGTGAACAATACCTTGCCGTCGAATTCGCGGATCAACGTCTCTACGTACGGCACGATGGCTACGGCCTCTGCACTTCCGAGTGCACCGTCTATGAAATCGTTCTGCATGTCTACAACAATTAAGTATTTCATCGTATATCTCCTTTCGGGTTGAGAGTAACACCGGTGGTGTTGGGATTATTGTAGTATAGAATGTGGGGAAAGTCAAGGTGGGGGAGGAGGGGACTATCGGCAAGAAAAGTGGGGGCGTGAGGGGGG
>JAZRJF010000022.1:0-2026 GCA_045645665.1 Lachnospiraceae bacterium
AGACACTTCCAATCGTACTGCACTCATTGTATCAATCGTCCTGTTCGTACTCTCGTTCCTTGTCTGCCTTACGGTCATTTACGTTGTTATTCCGTACAGACAGCTCAAGAAAAATCGTCGCAGAAGACGAATATAGCACTATTTTGATTGCTCGAGCGGTTTGTTATTGGGACAAGCCGCTCTTTTCCGTGGTTAAGATACAGCAAAGATTTCCGTCGCCTTCTTGACCGTGGCTTGCCGGAGTTCTATACTATTTTAAGCATACTGTATGCTACCCTCACAATGGAGGAAATCAATGAAGGACAAACGAACCGTACTACTCGATGCACTATTCATGCTCGCCGTTTTGGCTGTTACATTTACGATCAATCTTATCTGCTACAATCTGTTTGATGCTCACATACATACACCGATTGTATTTGTTCTCGGCGTATTCATAATTGCCTTGCGGACAAAGCATTTTCTTTGGAGCGTGCTTGCTTCTGTTGTCAGCACGCTAGCCGTGAATTACTTTTTTACAGACCCGATCGGAGGCTTTGATTTCATCTCCTCCTCGACGCTTGTATCGTCCTTACTTATCGGCTTAGTCGCCATCCTTATAGCAGTCATTACTACGCTTAGCAAGCGACAGGTCGACCTACTGATCGATTCGGAGCGCGAGCACATGCACGCAAATCTTCTGCGCGCCGTTTCACACGATCTAAGAACGCCCTTGACAACCATCTACGGCTCCTGTTCCGCCATCATCGAGAATTACGATTCTCTCGACAAAGAACAGAAAATCAAGCTGCTCGGTGAGATGCAAGAGGATTCCGTGTGGCTGATTCGAATGGTAGAGAACCTTCTCTCTATTACGAAGATTCAAGGCACTAACGTGGAGATTTCAAAAACTCCGACCGTACTGGACGAGCTTCTGGACGCAACACTCCTCAAGTTTCGCAAATACTACCCTGACCAAGAGATTACTCTGAACATCCCGGACGATTTTGTTTCGATTCCGATGGATGCATTTCTCATAAAGCAGGTGCTCATCAACCTTTTGGAAAATGCCGTGCACCACGCAGAGGGCATGACCACACTCACGCTTTCTGTGACACTTTCCGGTGACAAAGCGACCTTTACGGTTTCCGACGACGGTTGCGGAATTCCGTCGAGTCAGCTTCCGAAGCTATTCACCGGATATCTCGATCGCAAGCAAGCCTCGGCCGACAGCACCCGCCGTAGCATGGGAATCGGACTCTCGGTGTGCTCCTCCATTGTAGGCGCACATGGAAGCCGCCTCCACGCGAAAAACAACGACCTGGGCGGCGCAAGCTTTTATTTTACACTGGAAACGGAGGCCGTGTGATTCTTCACACGAGTATAAGAAAATGGGCAACAAATTCAAACTACTCGTCATTGAAGACGAGAACAACATCCTTAGTTTTGTACAGACCATTCTTGAAGCAAACGGCTACCAAGTCATCACGGCAGCTTCGCTTCAACGCGGCCTAATGATGTTCTCCTCCTACGTGCCGGACCTCGTCATCCTCGACCTCGGTCTCCCGGACGGCGACGGCTTAGACTTTATCCGCACCGTACGCGAGGACAGTAAGACTCCGATTATCGTCCTTTCCGCCAGAACCGCCGAGACCGACAAGGTGCTTTCTCTCGATCTCGGGGCAAATGACTACATCGTCAAGCCATTTGGCACCGGAGAGCTCATGGCCAGAGTGCGCGCCACACTGCGAAATGCTCGAAACTCCTCATCCGGCCCCGCTACCGCTTCTCGCTTTTGCGTTGAGGATTTGGTCATCGACTACGACAAACGGCAAATTACGATTGCCGGCGTTCCTGTAAAGCTTACGCAGACCGAGTACAACATTGTCGCTCTGCTTTCCGAGCAATCGGGTAAAGTGATGACCTACTCCGCCATCATCAAAAAAATCTGGGGCAACACCGATATGGGTAGCATCAAACGTTTGCAAGTGAATATGGCGAATATACGCAAGAAGCTCGGTTCCACTCCCGGCGACAACCGATATAT
>JAZRJF010000023.1:0-2046 GCA_045645665.1 Lachnospiraceae bacterium
ATTATACTCTCTTCATGTACTCGCCGGTTCTGGTGTCGATCTGAATCGTCTCACCTTCGTTTACGAACAAAGGTACCTGAACGGTAGCACCGGTCTCTACGGTTGCGGGCTTGGAAGCACCGGTAGCCGTGTCACCCTTGAAGCCGGGCTCGGTAGCGGTAATCTGAAGCTCTACGAACAACGGAGGCTCGATTGCGAATACCGCTCCTGCATGGGAGAGCATCTTAACCATATCGTTCTCCTTAACGAACTTCAAAGAATCACCGATCTGATCCTCGGTCATAGCGATCTGGTCATAGGTCTCTACGTTCATGAAGTAGTAGAAATCACCATCGCTGTAGAGATACTGCATATCACTTCTCTCGATATGCGCCTGCGGATATTTCTCAGTGGGGCGGAAGGTCTTCTCAACCACACCACCATTCTTAATGTCTTTTAACTTAGTACGAACAAATGCTGCACCTTTTCCGGGCTTAACATGCTGGAACTCGATAACCTGATATACGTTTCCATCCATCTCAAGCGTAAGGCCGTTTCTAAATTCGCCTGCTGATACCATAAGGGAGTCCTCCTTCAAATTCACTACGCATAGTTTATACTATCTACTGCGCATTTTCAACTATTTTTTTGCTTTTCTAAAAGAATCTTTCGCAATCCGCTGTCGAACCTCTCTTCGACCGACCTTAAAGCTCAAGAAGCTCCTTTGTCGAGTGTGTCAGATTCTCGCAGCCGTCCTTTCTCACAACGACCAAATCCTCGATTCGAACGCCGCCGAAATCCTGCACGTAGATGCCCGGCTCAATCGTGATGAGCATACCATCCTCCAGCGTATGAGTGCTACGCGGACCGGCCGACGGTGTCTCGTGCACCTCTAAGCCGATGCTGTGTCCCAGACTATGTCCGAAGCACCCTTCATAGCCCGCAGCGTCAATGATCTCGCGTGCAACCGCGTCCAGCTCGCGTCCCGGCATACCCGCACGTACGCTCCGAAGCGCCGCCTCCTGCGCACGCAGTACCGTATGGTAAATGTGCTTTTGCTTCTCACTTGCTTTGCCGATCACGACGGTTCTCGTCATATCCGAGCAATAGCCTTTGTAGCGACAGCCGAAATCAAGCGTCACAAAATCTCCGTACTCCAGCTTCTTCTCCGACGGCATCGCATGCGGCATCGACGAATGGATGCCCGAAGCCACAATCGGCGGAAAGGAATTGCCCTCCGCGCCGAGCATTTGCATTGCGTACGTCAGTCTCGCCGCAATCTCAAGCTCCGTCACACCGGGCTTCAGCTCTCCGAGAATCTGCGAAAATGCCATATCTCCGATCTTCTCTGCCTTGCGCAGATACACCAGCTCGCTCTCCGTCTTCACCTGCCGAAGCGTTGCCAACGCATTTTCAATCGGCTTTAGCTCGCACTCGATTGCTTCCCGATAAGCGGAGTAGGTCGCATAGGTGACCGATTCTTGCTCAAATGCAAGGCTCTCAATTCCACTCTCTCGCACAAGCTGTCCCAGCAGCTTCGCATAGCCGACTCCCGCAACGTCCAGCACCTCGCACTCGGTCGCCTCCTGCTTCGCCTGAAACAGAAAGCGAAAGTCCGTAAGCAAGTAGGCGCGCTCCGGCAACAGCAGCAAGCACCCCGTATCGTTCGTATATCCGGACAGGTATCGCACATTTGCCATATCCGTCACCAGCACTCCTTGTGCACCGACGCTCTCTTTTACAAGTGAAAGCGCCCTCGCAAACAACTCCTTACTCATCAAAACCTCCATCACTGCAGCTCTTTGCGCCGCTATCACTCCTCGCGCTGCTTACGAAGCGCAAGAATGCGGTCCATCGCCATAACATATCCGTCAAAGCCTTTACCGCAAATCTGCTCATCACACGCCGGTGCTGTCACACTAATGCGGCGAAACTCTTCTCTTGCGTGGATGTCCGAAATATGCACCTCAATCTTCGGCTCAAAAAATGCCTTCAGTGCATCGTGAATCGCATAGCTATAGTGCGTGTACGCGCCCGGATTGATTACAATGCCTTGCACGCCGTCCA
>JAZRJF010000024.1:0-1920 GCA_045645665.1 Lachnospiraceae bacterium
GCATTTTCCGGCACCGGCGCACAAAAAAAGCGGCGAACCAAGATGTCCTCAGTTCGCCGCATACCCCCAATCGGATATTTACTTAATCTTATACTTCATACGGTACTCGTCATACGTTTCGTTGAATCTCACGTTGCTGAAATCCTTTACGTGGTTCAAGTACTCGTGGCTGTCGAATTCGCCGTTCTCTGCCTCAATGAGCGCTACTGCGATGTTGGAGCAGTGGTCGGATACTCGCTCGTAGTTGTTCAAGAGGTCGGAAAGCACGAAGCCAAGCTGAATCGTACAATTGCCGGTCTCCAGACGCTTGATGTGGTTGTTGCGAATCTCTGACGTAAGGCGGTCGATAACCTGCTCAAGAGGCTCTACGCGCTTGGCAGCCTCCGTATCCTCGTTCACGTAAGCGTCCATCGTAATGTCCAGAATCTCTGTAAGTGCTGCACACAAGATTGCAAGCTCTTTGTTCGCTTCCTCGGAGAATTTGATTTCCTTGTCGCGAATCTCCTGTGCCGTCTTCACGATGTTCACAGCGTGATCGCCGAGACGCTCAAGCTCGCCGATGCAGTAGAGCATTTTGCTCTTCTGGCTACTGTCGCGTTCGGAAATGCCCTTACTTCCGATGGCAACCAGATACGTGCCGAGCTTATCCTCGTAACGATCGAGCATATCCTCTTTCTCGAGAATCTCACTCACAAGCTTCTCATCGTATACATTCGGAAGAGTCATAGCAGCCGTAATCGCATCCTTTGCTACAAGTGCCATCTCCTGCGTACGGTTGTTACACTCTGCAACGGCAATCGAAGGAGTTGCAAGCAGACGCTCGTCGAGGAGCTCTGTCGTAACCGGTGCATCGTTGTCGCGAATCACGGTATTTGCAATCTTCTCGAGCATGCCAACGAACGGGAGCAGAAGAATGGTCGTAGCGATGTTAAAGATGGAATGCACGATAGCAACGCCGGCCGGGTCGATCATTTCCTGAAGAATCGGAAGTCCGATTGTAGCATTTACCACATAATATGCAACCAAAAATACTGCCGTACCGATCAAGTTGAAGCTGATGTGTACAACGCCGACCTTTCTTGCATTGCGGTTAACGCCGATACTGGAGATCAACGCCGTCACACAGGTACCGATGTTCTGACCCATGATGATCGGAAGCGCAACGCCGTAGCTAATCGTGCCGGTCAAAGTCAGCGCCTGCAAGATACCAACCGAAGCCGAGGACGACTGAATGATACCGGTCAGAACCGCACCGGCCAAAATACCGAACAGCGGGTTCTCAAATGCAGTCAAAATATTCGCGAACTCCGGCATGTCTTTGAGCGGCTCAACCGCGTTACTCATGAGCTTCATACCGTACATCAGCACAGCGAAGCCGATCATAATGCCACCGATGTCCTTCTTTTTCTGGCTCTTCGCCATCATCAGCATACCGATGCCGACAAATGCGAAGAGAAGAGAGAAGTTCTCCGGCTTCAAAAGCTTAATCCACACATTTCCGCTCTCAATACCGATCATCGAAAGCAACCACGCGGTTACGGTCGTACCGATGTTGGCGCCCATGATGACACCAATTGTCTGGCCGATCTGCATAATACCCGAGTTAACCAATCCGACGAGCATGACCGTCACTGCGGACGACGACTGAATGACCGCCGTAACGCCGATACCGAGCAAAAGGCACTTAAAGCGGTTGGAGGTCATTTGCTTCAAAATGCCCTCCAGCTTGCTGCCCGCAAGCTTCTCCAAGCCCTGGGACATGACATTCATACCATACAGGAAAAATGCCAAGCCTCCCAACAAAGTAATTGCCGAAAAAATGTCCATTTGATGTATTCCTCCATTAAAAGTCTTCCCTATTCTCGCAAGACCATTCATACAAAGCGCTCAAACTTATGCGCAAAAAGGCTGCTCATTTGC
>JAZRJF010000025.1:0-16523 GCA_045645665.1 Lachnospiraceae bacterium
GGGATTTGGAAGACTGTTTGGAATGATGAGAAGATAACACTCTATGCGATTGAATATCAGAAGGGTTACGATCTCGGCTACGACAAGATCGTATTGTACAAACAAAACTAGTCAAAGACGAGCGTCGTGACACCAATGTCACGGCGCATGTTCCTTATAGCGAGAGCTAAATGACGATGCGGGAAATGTCATTCGTTCCGTTGACATTCTTCTGGGAAAAGAGTATCATTATTCGTAGGAAAGTGGTCGGATCAGAAGTGACGCGACGATAATTCAGCCACTTAATGAAGGATGTTAGTGAGGTGCGAAACATGAGACGACCGCTTGTTAAATCGAAAGCATACCCTGTCTTGCTTGCAGTGGTATTGGTCTTCTACATCGTCAGTATTGTTCTGTTGGCGGCAGTCTGTCAACTAAAATCAGATTATTTGTATGCTGAATTTATTAAATCGTCGATGTTGCGGAAGTGCATAGTAATGATTGTGTTCGGCTTCGTTATTCTGGCTATTTGGCTTGTTTTCAATAAGATAATAGGCAGTGATAATATTGACAATTGGATGGTTATCATGTTTGTTGTTTTTTCTATCTGCCTGGCTGGTTATAACATTGGTACGATAGCAATGCATTATGCGGATATAAAAAATGAAGACCATATTGAATATGTAGGTGAGTTTGAAAAGGACTCCGGAAGAGAATTTATATTTTTAAGCGACGTGAAAAACACCCGATTGATGAATACTTCTACGACTTTTTTGGAAGCCGGACAGTATTCCGGAACCATCGTATACACCAAAAGGTGCAAGTATGTTTTGGGGTACTTGCTGGACAGTGGGGAAAATGCTTGGGTATCAGACTAGATTTTTGAATAACCTTATCTTCGTCGAACGCACAGTGTATACACGGGAGGCAATCGAATTCTATTAACCTACAACCGCTTTGGCCAAATCACCTTTGAGAAGTGGTATGATACCTCTTTTTCCATCAAGCAATACAATCGAATACTTTGGTCAGAACCTGTCGCATGGAAGTGCGGCAGGTTTATGTTCTTGTGCGATTAACTGGGACAGGTTTTGTCCTAGATAGGGGGTATGATGGGGTACACGAGGCGAGGGCCGGACGGACGAGGGCTGGCATAGAAGGACGTAAGGGGCTGAGAAAAGAGGCGATGAGGAGTAAGAAGGGAGGAGACGCGGAGTAAGAAAGGAGGAGAAATAGATGAATTATCAAGAGTACATAAAATCTGAGCTGCTGGTTTTGATCCCGGTATTGTATTTGCTGGGCATCGGGCTTAGGAAGAGCAAGGTGGCGGAACGCCGGATCCCGTTGATTCTGGGAGGCGCGGGAGTGCTTCTTGCGGCAATATGGGTGTTGGCCACAGCGGATATCCGGAGCGTGCAAGACTGGTTGGCTGCCGCATTTCTTGCAATTACGCAAGGTGTGTTGCTTGCCGGTGCCGGGGTGTATGCCGATCAAATCGGCTCAAAAAAGAATAAGAAGTAGAGGCGGGCGGCAGAGGAAAGCGGCAGAGGAAAGCCGCAGAGGAAAGCGGCAGAGGAAAGCTGTAGGGGAAGCCGCAGAAGAAAATGCCTCGAAGGAAGAAAGGAGGGAGATACAATGACCGCAAAAGAACTGTTGACAATCTTAGAAGAGATAGAGAAGGCGGGGAAGGACGTATACGCCAAAGGCTGCTACGGGCAGACGTTGACGAAGACGCTGCTGCAGTCAAAAAGAAACCAAAGCCCGTCGATGAAAGCTTGGTATGACGCACAGTCCGTGCAGGACAAGAGCAAGACGAACTACGAATATTTGATGACGAAGCTCGGGTATCAGGGATTTGATTGCGTATGCTTGATCAAGGGCATTTTGTGGGGCTCGCGCCCCGGTCGCTGCGGGACTTACAAGAGCAATTCCGTTCCGGATGTAACGGCCAACGGGTTGTTTGAGCGATGCACGGATGTCACTGCCGACCTAAATGAGATGGAAGAGGGGATGTGCATTTGGATGTCCGGTCACGTTGGAATCGTAGCAGGGAAAGATGTCGTATATGAGACGTCGCCGAAGACCGGAAGAGTTGTAAAGCGAGCGGTGAGCAAGCAGCCGTGGAAGAAGGTGGGCTATCTGCCGTGGATAACTTATAAAGGCGCAACCGCTGATACCAGCAGTCGCGCCAAGCTGTTGAAGGTTGTTCGTTGTTATGCGCTAAATGTGCGCTCGGGGCCCGGTATGCAATATCCGGTCGTTCGTGTGCTTCATGCCGGTGACAGCGTACAGGGCTTCGAGAAGTCCCAAAACGGCTGGTGGAGAATCGGTGAGAACCGATGGGCGAGCGGATCTTATCTTGCCTAGCCCGTGTTCCTCACAGCGCGCTGCTCGGTCCGTTCGAGGTGTGTTGCCTAGCCCGTGTTCCCCTAAGCACGTCGTCCGGCCTACTTTCTGCGGAAGACGTTGTACAGGGACGTTAAGATGCAGCTGACGATTGCGTAGACGGCGGCGATCATCAGTGCGGGAATGGCCATCTTGTACTGCGGCTCGTTGATTCCGAAGTAGATGAACTGGAAGTAGATGCACTCGCACAGGAAGCACAGGAGCAGGTACAAGAAGGCATTGCCGAACACAAAGCCGGCCGAAGTGCGATACGTATGTCTGCGCAGATAGATTAGGGAATCCAGCGCGTACAGGGCGCCCGGAATCAGAAACATCATCGTGGACAGCAGCCAGTCCTCGTCTGCCTTTGCGCTGCTGATTCCGAACAGAATCAAGAGGGCGCCGAAGGCAATGGAAAATGCCATGAACACAATGGTGGAGATGGTGGGCTTTGAAAATTCGGCCTCATTTGCAGAGGGCTGTGTCGTTGCAAGCTTGCTAGACATGGTCCGTATTCCTCGCTTTCGTGTTAGTAGTTTTTTCGTTCGTTGTAGATGTCAACCACGCCCGGGCAAATGCCCGTAAGTGGGGAGTCGTCTGTGGTGTGTATGAGTAGCTCGTTGCCACCGGGAGTTGGGTCGAGTGCCTGCAGGCCGTAGTCGGCGGCGCGTTCGAAGCCGATGCGGGAGTAATAGGCGTAATAGCCCTCGAGCAGTGCGATGGAGAAGCCTTTGTCAGCCGCCGCCTTCATGGTGTGCCGCAAAAGAAGTCCACCGAGCCGGCGTCCCTGCGCCTTCGGGGCAATGGCAAGCGGTGCAATCACGAGGGCATCGCGAGCACCGAGGTCGGTCTCGTATCGACAGCGGGAGCAAAGAATGTATCCAAGCGGTTCGCCGTGCGAAAGAAGCACGAAGGACAGCTCCGGCACATAGGACGGTGAGCGGCGTACGCTTCGAACCCACGCAACCTCGGAACCGTCTGTATAGTGTGCTGTCCGGAACGCTTCGCCGACGAGGGCGTCCAGCGCTTCGGCATCCGCCGGGAGCTCGGGACGAATCGTGATGTCCTGCAACTCCGCCGGGAGCTCGGGACGAATTGTGATGTCTGCCGGCGCCGTACTGTGGTTATCGGGATCCGGGCCACCCGGTGCTGCGCCGGCTCCCGTAAGAGCCTGATTGAATTCCGTCTTCATAGAAGTCCCCCTCGTTGTCATGCTCTTTCCTTACTCGGTCGCCCGAATGTCTACGGGCACGTGAAAGATATATTCCTCGGAGGTGCGTAGGATGAGAGAGTCGTTGGCAGGTGCCGCGACCGCAATCTTGTAGGCTTCGGCAAGCGAGGCGTCTGCGAGAAACAGCTCATTTTCCGAAACATAGATGGTGTCCTTCATGCGCTCACCGTTGATGGTAATCTCGCAGTAAGGGGTAAAATTCTCACCAAATGCTTGAATGTAGAACGACTTCTTCTCCGCGTCGTAAATCGTATGAATCTCGTTTACTACGAGATCGCGGTTGCCGTATACGATGTCGGTGGGAGCGTACGGATTGACACCGTTCCAGCAGTACTGCTCACCGTACAGCATATCGTAGGAAAGCAGGTTGAGCTCGGACAGGTAGTTCGCGGTGTCGTTGCCGTTGTAATTCTGATGAAGCTTTGTGATTAGGCCCTCGTTGTAGCCCAGAAGCTCCATAACCTTTGCGCTAAGCTGATAGGAGTAGAGGTCCTGCTTCTCCACTTCCATATCGAAGTTGCTCCAGATTACATACTCGGTCTGCAGCAGGCCACCCTTCTTGAGGTCCTCCTCGTCGAAGTCAAAGCCGGGCAAATGGTCTCCGTACAGCACAAGCACGGTACGCTCATCGCGAACGGAGAGGTGATTTACGAGGTGGTTGATGAAGGAATCCATCTCGTTCAGCTGCGAAATGTAGTATTTGAGACCGTAAATGGTAGAGTCGTCGTAGGCATCGAAGATGTCGACCAGCTCGATGCTCTCCGAGAGAATGTCCTCGTCCGGATAGCTGCCGTGACCCTGAACGGACACGGTAAAGACAAGGTCCGCGCCTTCCGTGCTGTCAAGGGAGGTCAAAATCTCGTCGTAGAGAACGGCGTCCTTTGCCCAGTTCAGCTCGTTCATCTCCACATTGGTCATAAGCTCGATCGGCGTAAATACCTCGAAGCCCAGGTTCGAATATACGATATGGCGAGAATAGAAGGTCGCCGTATTGTTGTGAATTGCGTGCGTACGATAGCCGAGCTTGCTCAGGTTGTAAGCGATGCTTTCGGTCGTAGTGCGCTTCAAAATGGTCTTAAACGGATACTCGCCTGTTCCGAAGTCCGCCATATTCATGCCGGTCAGAATCTCAAATTCCGTATTTGCCGTGCCTGCGCTGATGCTCGGTACGGTAAGAAGACCGGAGGAGTATTCCTTCATAAGGCGGCGGAAGGTCGGGATCGGGTCCTCTGTAAACTCGATGCCGCTGATTCGCTGCGGGTCAAAGAAGGATTCCAGCTGTATGAAGATTACGTTCGGTGCATCCTCGTCCTCGGGTTGTACCGGAACGGTGACGGACGGCGTGGCGGAGAGGAGAGGGTCCAGTACATCCTCAATGTTCTCCGGACTGTACTCCGACGGTTTGTCGATACCTACGTCCACGATACTGCTGATGAAGCAGTAGGGAAGTCCGTATTCGTGATAGCCCTTTGCCAGGTTGGGAAGGGACTTCGCCATAATGCCCGAAGAGGAGCTGGCCGAGATGAGCAAAAGGCATCCGACCATAATCGCAAGGCAGAACGGGACGCGCACGATATAGCGGATGGGCTCAGCGGTCTTCGGAAAATGCAAGAACGCATATACGAGCAAGCTGATGGCCAGCAAGATAGCCAGCACCAGCAAAATCAACTGAAAGATATTATAATAATGGAGTGCGACCTTGATGCCATCCCCGACCATCTTGAAGTCATTTGCATTAAAGGGGGTGACACGATTGTGGAGCAGTATAAAGTTGATCACACCGACCGCAAACCAAAGCATACAGCCGAAGAAATAAAAGAAGCCTCGGCGGCGAAACAGGATGGCCGGCGTGAGAACTACGGCGATGATCAAGGTGTTCGTCAAAAACACCGCCGGTCTTGTAAAGGTATACACGAGAGCCTTCCACAAGGAAAATCGCGAAAATGCCTCAATCACTATATTCATAACCAAGGAAAGCACAAGAATCTGTACTATGCTGTAGTGAAGCAAGGTGATTTGATTGATCTTTGAGCAGATTCCGCGGAGCTTGCTCCACAGAGTGGTTGCCCATTGTCTTAGCTTTGTCATCTCTCTCTCCAATCCAGATGCGAAGTGTCCCGGCGGAAAATGCGCCGGCAAAGTAAGCATCCTTCTCTATATTATGTATCACATTTGCCACAAAAAAGCAACGATGTCGCGGCAGAATTAAGAAAGCTTTTCGCCTCTTACGAAGCCATTTGCTCGCATCTTGCGGAACCAAAGCAGGAAGACGAGCAGGTGGCACATCGTCGTCAGAATCCAGCTGACCGGGTAGGAGGCATACAGCGTCTCAAGGGTATGATGGCTCTTGAAGACGGTAAATATCCATACCATACGAATGCCGCATACGCCGAGCAGCGATACGAACATCGGAATCAACGAATAGCCGATACCGCGAAGCGAGCCGACCACGACGTCCATGATGCCGCACGTAAAGTGGAATGCGCAAATGCAGCACACACGCAAGTAGCCATAAGAAATCGCTTCTTCTCCGTTCGTGTACAGTCCGACGAGCGTTTCGCCGAACAAAAGCGCGAGTCCGCCGAGGGTACAGCCGATGACAACGACGTACAGAATGGCCAGACCGAGAATCTTGCCGATGCGGCGATACTGTCCGGCACCGTAATTCTGACTTGTAAAGCTGAGCGTCGTCTGGTGGAACGCGTTCATTGCCACGTAGATGAAGCCCTCGAGACTGCTTGCCGCGGAGTTGCCGGCAACCGCCAGCTCACCGAAAGAGTTGATGGAGGACTGAATGACTACGTTAGAAAGCGAGAAGACGCAGCCCTGCAGACCGGCGGGAAGGCCGATGCGCGTAACCGCAATCAGCTTACGGCGGTAAATGCGCAGCTGCTTAGGATCCAGACGACAGGGGCCATCCATCTTCGTAAGGCAACGAAGCAGTAGGATAACGGCGATGAGCTGCGACAAAACCGTTGCATAAGCAACACCGTCTACACCGCGGTGCAGCACAAATACGAAGAAGAGGTTCATCAATACATTTGCCACGCCGGCCACGGTCAGATAATACAGCGGGCGCTTCGTGTCGCCGATGGCGCGCAGGATGGCACTACCGAAGTTGTAGACCATCATAATCGGCATACCGAGGAAGTAAATGCGCATATACAGCGCAGACTGGTCCAAAACATTGGTCGGAGTGGACATAAGCTGCAGCAGCGGTCGAGCAAAAAGAACGCCGATGACAGCGAGAATGACTCCGCTGATAAAGCTAATCAAGATGGAGGTGTGTACGGTCTCGTGCACATCGCGGTCGGCACCTGCGCCGACATAGCGTGCAATGAGGACGTTCGTTCCGACCGACAGACCGATGAAAAGGTTGGTCAGTAGGTTGATGAGCGAATTGGTAGCGCCGACAGCACCGAGAGCCGTGTCACTGACAAAGTTGCCGACCACGGCAAGGTCTACGGCATTGAACAAAAGCTGCAGAACACCCGAAAGAATCAGGGGCAGTGCATACAATAGCATCTTTTTCGGCAGCGGTCCGCTGCACATATCCATTTCGTGCTTTTTCATCTTCTCATATCCTTGTATCTCATCGAAAATAGGTTTCGGCTCATATACGAGTCTACATACTCGCTTGTAGTATAGCAAATGTGGCGCAAAAGTTCCATTAGTAAAACAGTACAAAATCGCATTTGAAAATGCTCGTTGCATTGTGAGTGGGAATGTAGTAAGATTGGAGAGTATCGAAGAAATCGGGCATTTGCCCGAGCTGTATGAATGAGAACTGAGGAGACGAATGGATAAGAAGGAAAAGAGTCGTTGGTCGACCAATAAGATTATAATAGTGACGCTTTCCTGCGTCTGTGTACTGATGGTATTTGTGCTGCTGTTTATGGGCGAGGTGATCGGAAGAAATCAAAAGCTGAACTCAAGCATTTACCCGTATAGTATGGTGTATTACACGGGCGATTATGAATTTCAGAGAATAAAGCTCGGTATGTCTGACGGCAACGAGACGTTCATGGAGCGCTATGTAGCGAAGGACGTGAGCGAGGAGATCTATATTAGCTTTTTGTATGCTGACCCGGACGAGAGCATGGAGGATGCGCTCGAGGCGTTCCAAAAGGACGGAGACTACACGTTCGAGGTGACGGAGAATGTGACATTTGGCTCGGGCGATTATCGCGCGACGCTCATCTCATATACGGACAAGACCGGCATCGTTCCGGTGGAGGTCAAGTACTACTACATGCCGGAGCGAGAGCTCATGATAACGACGTGCACGGACCAGGCGCACAGAGCGGATATTGAGAAAATGCTGAAGAGCGTGGAGTTGAGGTGAGTGGCGCCGGAGGCGCCAGTGATAGCTCGCGGAGCGAGCGGGGATGGCTCCGCGAAGCTGATTGGCCTTGGGTTTGTTGCTGAATTGAATATCGCAAGAGAATAAGAAAGAGAGAGTTCCCATCACAGGACTCTCTCTTGTTTTTTGTAACTGAAATGTTAGTTGTTCGCGGCCCAACGCTTACATTGCTCGATGCGCGCGCCACTCGGGGTGTCTCCGTGCTCGGGGTCGCAAGAATACTGTGTCAGCAGCGCACACGGGATGTCGGGGCACTCGCCGCAATGGACAAAGCCTTTGCTCTGACAGCAAGTCGCAACAGGACATTCGCCGTGAAATGGATGACCATTGGTCTCGATGCAACCGCCACAATTGCAGGTTTCAATATATTCGCAGCCGGTACAATGCAGGCCGCAACGAGAATCGATTGTATTACTCATAAGTACCTCCGCTACATGTTATCCTTAGTTGCCACCGGCTCAGTTACGCTCGCGTTGCTTGCTGCGCTACCTTCGCGGAGCGTCACTGTCGGCTATGCCGACTAACACCGCGCAGCCCCGCTGCGCTAACACCGCAGCGCATCGCGCTGCTACCACCGTGGCCTTCGGCCACTATCACCAGCGGGCTTCGCCCGCTATTCCTCAAACAGCGGCGTCGAAAAATACCGCTCTGCTGTGTCGGGAAGCACCGTTACAACGGTCTTGCCGGGGCCGAGCTTCTTGGCGAGAGCCAGAGCCGCAGCCACGTTGGTGCCACTCGAGATACCGCAGAGAATGCCTTCCTTGCGAGCCAGGTCGCGAGAGGTCTGCAAAGCCACCTCGTCGGTGACGATAAAGATGTCGGAATAAATGTTCTGATTCAAGTTGTCGGGAATCAGTCCGTCGCCGATGCCCATTTGCAAATGTGTGCCGATGGAGCCGCCGGAGAGAATCGCAGCATTTTCCGGCTCAACTGCCCAAATGGTGATGTCCGGATTCTGCGCCTTCAGCACCTCGCCAATACCGGAAATGGTTCCGCCCGTGCCGATGCCGGAGCAAAAGCCGTGAATCGGGCCGGCCACCTGCTCGAGAATCTCAACGCCGGTATGATGCTTGTGCACAAGCGGGTTGTTCGGATTCGT
Organism: Lachnospiraceae bacterium; assembly: GCA_045645665.1. Lineage (GTDB taxonomy): Bacteria > Bacillota > Clostridia > Lachnospirales > Lachnospiraceae > ISDg. The sequence continues at coordinate 9,058 of JAZRJF010000025.1, forward strand.
GAACTGCTGCGGAACGAACACGTTCGGATCCTCTGCTTGCATCCGAAGCGCCGTAGCCAGACATTCCGCAATGCATGCGCCGATGTCGCCGTCGTCGTGCACCAAAATCACCTCTGCACCGTAGTGGCGCACCAGCTTTCTGCGCTCCTCGCTAACGGAATCGGGCATAATAATCACGGTGCGATAGCCGCGAACCGCGCCGATCAATGCAAGGCCGATACCCTGATTGCCGCTTGTGGGCTCTACGATAATCGTATCCTTGTGAATGCGCCCCTCCTGCTCTGCCGCAACTATCATATTGTAAGCGGTACGCGTCTTAATGGAACCGCCCACGTTCAATCCCTCGAACTTCACCAGCACAGTCGCGCTGTCCGCATCCACCATGTGGTTCAGGCGAATGATCGGGGTGTGCCCCATAGCCGCCAAAATGTTATCATAAATCATCGAATCGATCTCCTTTATGTCATGTCCCTATGTATCGTTTCCTCGTGAAAATGTAACTCCATCGCGATACTCTGTTATAGTATATCCGCTCAAGGCGAAAATGGCAACCGAAAAATGCTCCTTTTCATGCGCCCGAATATGTGGTATAATCAACGCAAGAGGACGTCGCCCGGTGCGGCGTGGGTAGCACAGTGTTTGGGAGGTTCTTATGAAGAAGATTATTACCATCAGTAGAGAGTGCGGAAGTGGCGGTAGAGCCATCGGAAGAAAGCTTGCGGAGAAGCTCGGTTATGCATTTTACGACAAAGAGCTGATTGACCGCGTGGCAAAAGAGAGCGGTCTTGCGAAGGAGTTTATCGAGGAGCAGGGAGAGCACATCACAGGCAGCTTGCTGTTCAATATCGCCAGCAATATGACATATGCCGGACAGGTATTCGGCGGACATATGCTCCCGCTTCAGGACCAGCTGTTTATGGTACAGTCGGATATCATTAAGGACATTGCCGCGAAGGAGAACTGTGTCATCGTAGGACGCTGTGCGGATTATGTGCTGAAGGATTACGAGGATTCCTTGCACGTATTTGTGTGCGGAGATGTTGAGCACAAGGCAGAGCGTGCGGTGAAGGAGTATCAGTTCGATCCCGCGGACGTTGAGAAGGCGCTTCGCAAGAGAGATAAGGCGCGTGCGAACCACTACAAGTATTATACGGATAGTGAGTGGGGCAAGACGCAGAATTACGACATTACGCTCAACAGCAGTACATTTGGCATTGATGAGTGCGTAGAGATTTTGTATACGCTGGCGCAGAGATAGGAATGAACGGCGCTTCGAGCGAATAGGACAGAGTATAAGGCTTTTGTGAGATTGCATGGCAGTTTTGCAAAAGCCTTTGTTATGAGGAGGCAATGCATATGGACAACATGAGAACCGAGAGTTGCAGCGGTGGCGAGGGGGCAAAGAAGAGGGGAATTCTCTTCGACCTCGACGGTACGTTGTGGGATGCGACCGAACAGATTATGCTCGCATGGAATGAGGCGATGGCTAGGCACCCCGAGGCAAATGGCATTCAGCTGACACTGCCGCAGGTGCGCGGCTACATGGGGACGACGCTTCCGGAGATTGCGAGGCAGGTGATGCCGCATTTGGCGCCCGAGGAGGCAGCGGCGATTTTGGATGAGGGCTGCGTGATTGAGGAAGAGCGACTGAAGCTCTACGGCGGCATCTTGTATCCGGAGCTGCGAGAGACGCTTGCGGCGCTAAAAGAAAAGTACGAGCTGATGATTGTCAGCAACTCGCAGGACGGCTATATTCAGGTGTTTCTCGAGTACCATGGGCTGGGAGAATACTTTACGGACATAGAAATGGCAGGCCGTACAGGTCTGCCCAAATGCGATAATATTCGCTTAGTGATTGAGAGAAATGCTCTGGAGCACGCCTACTACGTCGGGGACACGCAGGGTGACCACGATTCGGCGGTGGCAGCAGGTGCGGAATTCATTCACGCCGCGTATGGCTTCGGAACGGTAAAGGAGCCGTGTCTGCGGGTGGAAACGTTTGCAGAGCTGAAAGAACTAGCGTAGGGGTCTGCCGCCGGCGGTTACGGTTGCTGCTTCGCCGATGACTTTCTTGCTGCACAGGAGTGCCTCGTCGCCGGCATAGATCTCCATCGTGCCGCCGAGCAGCGAGATGGTGCCTTCCGACTTGAGACCGGCATTGGTGGAATTGAGGGACACAGTACCGCCCTCCATCTTGATATCGTGAGGAGCATAGAGACCCTCGTCACCGGCTTGGATGCGAATGTCGCCTCCGGTGATGTGGATGTAGCCCATATGTGCGCTGTCGAGGTTGGTCGAGGAAAGACCGTCGTTGCCGGACGTAATGTTGAGCTTTCCGCCCGAGACTACGATGTAATCGCGGCCTTTGATTCCGTGATGTGCCGCGGCCACGGTGATGTCACCCGAGCGAATCGTCAAAGTGTCGTTGGAGCAGATGCCGTTGTAGCATTTGCCACCGACCGTCAAAGCGCCCTCGCCCTCCAGCAAAAGCGGTGCGCGAGAGTAAATGGCCGAATCCGGTGCCTCGGTAAAGAGGTCCTGGTCCTCGCCACCGACCGCACTGTCGCCAAGTGCGTCGTAGGTGTGGTTGTCCGTAATGACGTTGGTCGTGCCCTCGGCGAGTCGAATCACAACGAGGGGGGCTGCCTCTACGAGAATCGGGGAATCGAAGCTGCAGGAAATGTTCACGCCGTTCAACGTCAGATACACTGCCTTTGTGTCGGGCACGTTCACAACGAGCTGCCCGTCGGTAAGGGTTCCCGAAAGCTCATAGCTTCCCGGCTCGGTAATCGTTACGATACCGTCCTTCTGCGTACATCCGTTTCCGGAGATGTGGATTGTATCGCCGTCAAATGCGATGCTGCGGGCAGAATCCTTTCCGCAAGAGCACAGAGCGAGAAGCAGCAAAGCTGCGATAAATATGATGCTACAATATCTTCTGTTCATAGGGCACCCCTTTCTTGCGGATATTGTACCGCATTTGCCTCGCGTGTGTCAAACAAAACCGTCGGTACGATGGGGCTTTTGGGCGGTTTCATTTGACAAGATGTCGAATATCCTGTACAATGAAATTATAAAAATATTATAAAGTCATTTGGTCCTACTACAAAGACGTTGCGCAGAGGAGAAAAGAAAATGAAACCGCATGAAGGAAGAAAGAGAAGATGGGGAGACCGTTACGACGGATTTAAGGTTCGCAACCTGGATCCGATGGGAAAGGTTATCCCTTATATTATGCCCCAAAAGGTCGATAGCTGGGTGCTGTTCGAGGACAAGATTGACATTACGCATGCAGAGCAGTTTATCCGCGAGATGCGACAGAGTGAGATTCCGAATTTGACGCTTTACCATGTTATCTTTGCGGCGATTGTGCGTGCGCTCGTGGACGTTCCGGAGATCAACCGTTTCGTGCAGGGAAGCAAGGTGTATTCCCGTTCGGAGATTAAGGGCGCGATGGTTATTATGAAGGGCATGAAGCGCGACAGCGAGCGTTCTATGATTACACCGTGCTTTGAATGCGAGGATACACTGAAGGACGTTGTGGCGCGCATTGAGGCGATGGCCGGCGAGATTGACAAGAACGTAAAGGTATACGAGGATCAGAACAAGACAAAGTTTGACGTGACGGAGGTTGCGCTTTCGTTGCTTCCGAGCTGGCTGCTGACCTTTGCGGTTCGCATGATTCGTTTTCTCGATAAGCGCGGTTGGTTGCCGAAGTGGTTGAATCGTGTCAGCCCGTTCCACTCGAGCTTTTTCTTGACGAACATGGGCTCCATCGGTTTGGATGCGGTATATCATCACGTGTACGAGCTCGGAACGCTGTCCGTATTCGGCGGAATCGGCCGCAAGGAGCCGTACTACGAATTGCAGGCAGATGGTAGCGTGAAGAGAGGCGTTCGCATCAAGCTTCAGTTCGTAGTAGACGAGCGCGCGACGGACGGATACATCTACGCACTGGGCTTCCGTAAGATTCGTCAGTACATCATGCACCCGGAGAAGCTTATGACTCCGCCGGAGAACATCGTGTTTGATAAGATCGATCGTGAAAAAAAGAAGTAACATGGAATGAAATCTTGCATTTTCGCTGAGGAAAATGCGAAAAAAATAAGACAAAGCCTGAAAACAAGCTTCCGAGATATCATTTGACTCGGAGTTTGCTATAATGAAAGTGGTGCGCGAGGCTTCGCGTGCCGGCGCGTGTATAATTGAGGAAGCATTGGGGCTTCCGTTTTGGAAGAGAAACGTTCGGAGAAGGGACGTTTGGGACAGTTGGAGGAAGTATGATATTTACGAAGACAGCGAATCGACTGAGTGTTGGCTTCGGAACGCAGACGATGTGGATTGACCCATGGGGCGAGAATGCCCTTCGTGTGCGGGTGTTTCAAGGTGCGCATTGCGACGAGCAGGATTGGGCACTGACGGAGACGCCGAGCCCGACTCAGGCGGAGATTACAATTACGGAGCGGGAATTTTGCCCGAGTTGGTTCCGTACGGAGAAGGAGATTGCCGAGAATACGGAGTATTTGACCGAGGCAACGATTACGAATGGTAAGCTGACGGCAAAGGTGAATTGCGAGGGCTGGTTGTCCTTCTACAACGAGGAGGGCAAGGAGCTGCTTTCAGAGTGCTGGCGAAATCGCGAGCGCATGGAGCGTTATTGCGTTCCGACGAGAGTGCCCGGCAGAGAGCTGAAGCCGATTCCGGGAACGGGGGACTATAAGCTGACCGTGAATTTTGAGGCCTACGAGGATGAGCGCATCTACGGTATGGGACAGTACCAGGATCACCAGCTCAACCGCAAGGGGGCTGTGCTGGAGCTGGCGCAGCGCAATTCGCAGATGACGGTTCCGTTCCTCATCTCGAGCCGTGGCTACGGATTTTTGTGGAACAACCCGGCGATCGGAACGGCGACATTTGGCACGAACAAGACGGTATGGACGGCGGAGAGCACGAAGAAGCTCGACTATTACATTACGGCGGGAGATACGCCGGCGCAGCTTCTGGAGCAGTACACTTCGGTGACCGGTCGTGTGCCGATGATGCCCGAGTACGGCATGGGCTTTTGGCAGTGCAAGCTGCGTTATCGCAACCAGGAGGAGCTTCTGAAGGTGGCGAGAGAGCATAAGCGCAGAGGCTTACCGCTGGACGTAATCGTGATTGATTTCTTCCATTGGACGAAGCAGGGCGACTTCAAGTTCGATCCGGTGGATTGGCCGGATCCCGAGGCGATGATCGAGGAGCTGCGCGACATGGGCATTCAGCTGATGGTTTCCGTGTGGCCGACGGTAGACTCCAGATCCGAGAACTACGGTCCGATGAGCGAGCGTGGCTACTTGGCAACGTGTGATCGTGGTGTGCCGATTCATATGAATTGGATGGGCGAGACGGTATTTTTCGATGCCACGCACCCGGGCGCGAGACAGTACATTTGGGACGTATGTAAGAAGAATTATTACGACAAGGGCGTTCGCATCTTTTGGCTCGATGAAGCGGAGCCGGAGTACGGCCCTTACGATTATGACAACTATCGCTACTATGCGGGCTCTGCACTGCAGTGCACCAACATCTATCCGACGATGTATTCGAAGGCATTTTACGACGGCATGACGGCGGAGGGACAGATGGATGTGCTGAATCTGGTGCGTTGCTGCTGGGCCGGATCGCAGCGCTACGGTGCGCTAGCGTGGTCGGGCGACATCCATTCGTCATTTAAAGCGCTGCAGGTTCAGCTGCAGTGTGGCTTAAATATGGGCATCGCGGGCATTCCGTGGTGGACAACCGACATCGGCGGCTTTATCGGCGGCGACATCTACGATGAGAGCTTCCGAGAGCTTTTGGTGCGTTGGTTCGAGTGGGGAGCATTTTGCCCGGTATTCCGTCTGCACGGAGAGCGCCAGCCGTTCTACCCGATGAACGAGAAGTACCGCGACGGTATAAAGCAGTTCTCCTCCGGCCAGGATAACGAGGTATGGAGCTTTGGTGAGGACAACTACGAAATCCTGACCAAATACCTGCATCTGAGAGAGAAGCTGAGACCGTACCTGCGCAAATGCATGGAGGCTGCGCACAATACCGGCGAGCCGGTTATGCGACCGATGTTCTTTGATTTCCCCGAGGATGCGCAATGCTGGCAGCTGGAGGCTACGCAGTACATGCTTGGCTCCGAGCTTTTGGTAGCGCCGGTCATCGAGGCGGGTGCGACGAGCAAATGCGTATATCTCCCCGCGGGAGCGTCGTGGGTTGACATTAGAGACGGCAAATGCTACGAGGGCGGACAGACGATTACGGTAGCTGCGCCGCTTGCGGAGATACCGGTGTTTGAGGGGCGCGCGGTGGAGTGATAGCCGCTGAAAGCGGCGGTGTTAGCTCGCAGAGCGAGCGGTGAAGCTCCGCGAGGTCGCGAGGCTTGGAAAATGAATATGGAGGATTGTTATGTTGGATTTGAGCAATAAGACGGTATTGATTACCGGGGCGAGCTCGGGAATCGGAAAGGAATTTGCCAAGGCATTTGCCGGGCTGAACTGCCATCTGATTCTTGTGGCGAGAAGAGCGGAGAGATTGCATGCTCTCGCTGCGGAGCTTTCGGTGCCGTGTGAGGTGATTGCCGCAGATCTTTCGACGGAAGAGGGCTGCAAGACGGTGCTGGAGATTACGAGCGCGCAGGGTGTCGAGGTGTTGATCAACTGTGCGGGCTTCGGACTTCTCGGCGCGAGCACTGAGCTCGACACGGAGAAGGAGCTGCAAATGATCGATCTCAACATTCGGTCGCTGCACATTTTGACAAAGGCATTTCTCGAGCGCCGCAAGGAGGAAGGCACGGGAGCGATTCTCAACGTAGCCTCTTGCGCGGGACTTCTGCCGAACGGACCGTACCTTTCCACATATTATGCGACGAAGGCTTACGTGGCAAGCTACACGCAGGGTCTTGCGTATGAGCTGAAGGATGCGAAGAGCGACATTTACGTCGGCGCGCTGTGCCCGGGACCGGTTCACACCGAGTTCACGCAGGTCGCAGGCGGCACGGAGTGGACGAGCGGCATCACTGCGGAAAAATGCGTGGAATACGCGATGAAGAAAATGAAGCGCAAGAAGGTCCTCATCGTACCGAGCGCTATGATTCGCACCGGCCTGTTCTTTAGTCGCTTCGCCGGCAGAGGTTTGGTGGCAAAGGTGGTAGGCGGATACCAGAGGAAGAAAGTCGCGCGAGGCGCGAAGTGATAGCAGCGCGGAGCCGGCAGTGATAGCAGTGCGGAGCGCTGCAGTGTTAGGCGAGCAGAGCTCGCCGGTGTTATCGCCCGAAGGGCGAGGTGTTAGCCGCCCAAAGGCGGCGGTACAAGTTTTCTGAGCATGTGTTATTTAGGTCTTCTGTGATGAGAAATCGCAGAAGACCTTTTTTATGTGAGCATTATCGTCAGGTGCGGGGGACCTTGCGCCGCGGCTCCCGGACCCGAGGGTGGTTTTGAATG
>JAZRJF010000026.1:0-24212 GCA_045645665.1 Lachnospiraceae bacterium
ATCGGAACCGTATGGTACGTCCTGCGAATCAGGTTACAATAGACTACCGTCGCATGGTCGGGACGCTTTCCGATCACACCACCGGGCGTGTAGGCATCCATGCTACGACGCTTCTTGGATACGGAATAATGATTCACCATGGAATCCATATTGCCACCACTCACAAGAAATCCGAGACGCGGCTTTCCGAACACGTCAATGCTGTCGTCACGCTTCCAATCCGGCTGCGCAATGATACCGATCTTGAACCCGTGAGACTCCAGCACTCGGCTGATAATCGCCGGTCCGAAGGACGGATGATCCACATACGCATCGCCGAGGACATAGACAAAGTCCACCTCTGTCCAGCCCCTATCGAGCATCTCCTGTTTGCTAATCGGCAAAAAATCTGACATCGTACCGTAACTCCTCTACTATTACTCTTCTACTATTTCTCTTCCATCACTACGGACAAGGAATTGCCCTTCGCACGTACCGTTGCATAGCTTCCGCACACAAGCGGCATCATCGGAGGCAAATGCCCGATGTTCGCATCCATCACAACCGGCACGCCAAGGTCCTTCACAACCTCAAGCACTGCGCTGTACTGATCGAGTCCCATATGCTCCTGACCATTTGCCAAAGGACGTCCGATCAAGAAGCCCTTAGCGTTCTCGAACCAGCCCGCATGCTTCAGCTGCCACATCGCGCGGCGAATGCTTACCACGTGCAAATCACAGGCTTCAAGGAACCAAACCACACCGTCTTTTTTGTATCGTTCTACAAAAGTAGAAACCTTATCAAATCGGGTTCCCGCGAGATTGATGAGACAATCGAGACAGCCTCCGAGAAGGCGGCCCTCCATTGCTACGGAGTCGACCTCGTGCAGTGCATTTGCCTCGGAAACCGGCGCGAACAGACGAAGCTTCGTCGGCTCGGTACAGTTGTAAGGTACCAGCGGATTCTCCGCATCCTTCAACGACTCCTTCTCCCAAAGCGGGAACTCATGAACTTCCTTTCGCGCGCCTCTCATCAGCTCGTATGCGTGCGTAATGCCGGGATTCCACGGCTCCATTCCGAGTGCAGCGGCACACGGTCCGTAGATGCTCGCAACATCGCACAGCGTCGCCAACAAAAAGGTCGCATTCGTGTTGTCCGAGTAGCCCATATACCATTTGGGCTCTGCCGCGCGAATCGCTTCCCAATCCACGTGAGGCAGAATCTCGCACATCAGCTCACCACCACCGCAGGAAATCAGCGCATCGCTCTCGCCGCTGACATACGCCTCCGTCAGCTCCTTTGCGCACAGCTCCGGCGTATTAGAGATGCCGATGCCCGAGCTCTCATAGCAGTTCGGTCCGAGCACGATTCCGTGTCCCTTTTCCTTCAATATCTTCTGTGCATTGTCAAATGCACTTTTATACGGTTCAATAGAGCAACCAAACGACGGCGCCACAAAGCCAATCGTTCCGTTCTCCTTCAAATGCTTCGGATATCTCATAGCTCATCCTCCCAACATAATCATCGCAGGCCCTTAGCGGAACACCCGCACCTTCACGTACCATTTGCCCTTCCGAGACTCTCTGGGCTCTCCGACGTAGATGAATTTGCCGAAGCCTCTGGCATTTACCGTCTCACCCGGCTTCAAAGCGTGTGCATTGTTCTCACACAGATGCCCGTTCACATACACCTTTCCGGCGCGAAACAGCTCGACGCAATCGCTACGCGACAGATTCCACAGCTTCGCTATGCACGCATCGATTCGCCCGGATGCAACAAGCAGCTCTTCCTCCACCGGCTCACTCTTCGGTATGTCGTCCGCGTGCTCGGCTACCGCCACGCGCACTCGCGTATGACGAATCTGCTCCAGCTGCTCGCAAATGTACTCCGCAATTCCTTCTAGGCAGAACACATACGCCTGCTTATCGCCCACTAAGATGTCGCCCACCTTGCTACGGTCAATGCCGAGATTCATGAGCGCACCGAGATAGTCCCGATGCGTCAGCGCGTCCGAGAACTTCTCCTGCACCGGAAGCACCTTCAGGCACACAATCGGAAATTCCTCTTCATAACCGAGTTCGTCGGCATTGCCGAACCGGATCACCTTTCGATCCGCGTGCTCATACCCGCCAAATGCGCAGTATCTCGTCGCCATCTCCTTGTGAACCATATGAAAGACGTCCTGCTCGCCCAGCCCGAGAAAGCCCGTAAAGGTATATACATTCTGACGGCTCGCCCGCTCCGCAAGGTCGCGAAAGCGATTCTTCAGCTGACGGATATCCTCGTCTTTGTCCATGTGGTTCACCTCCTATTCTCCGTTTCGGCACAGCCTCGCTTCAGCAAGTCCGTATCCACCGGAGAATACGCCTCTTTGCGAAAAACAGCGGCCGAGTTGTTCGACCGCTGAATAGGTTGTCCTACTGCTAGAGCATAGCATAAGATGCTCATTTTCGCAAGATGAAATTGTCACGCTTCCGTGGAAACACGGTTATAATCTACCACTCGCAAGCGGTATCAAGGATTGTCCCAAAAGAGCCCTGCCTCTGCGACTGTTACTTCTTCCGGCGCACTGACATATGCGACTCCGTCCACTTCCTCTACGCAAAACCAACCGGACTCATAAGCATCGCAGAGTTCGAAATAAAACCATCCTTCTCCGTCCGTCGCAGCACATGCAATAGCACTTCCTGCCGGGAGAATTGCCTGTTCATCGCTATTTCCATACGCATACACGTAGATGTCTTTATCCGTAGTGCAAATGCTCTGCAAAGCATACTTGCCATTCGGCACTTCGCAGCACACATACGTCAATCTCTGCTCTTCTTCGGTCATGCCACTGCACAAGGTCATCTTCTGTCGAACAAATACCGATGCCTCGGTTCCCGCAAACGGAATCTGCTTCGTCAACGAATAACCATCCTCCAGAATCACCAAATCTTCGATTTCACCGTACAATGCCATCGTGCCGAGATACGTAAGTGTCTCATTACCATAGACGCGATCATAGGCAAAGACCATGAAATTTGTCCATGCATTCCCGTTGTTCGTCTCACTCAAAGGAATCAAAAGCTGCACATAATCCGCAAAGCCATTGCTCTTTGTACCTTGCAACTTGACCGCATAGATGTCCGTCACCGCCTCACACGTCAAACCTACGATATCACAGGAATCTGCTTGTCCACCGGTTATCGTGACATTTCCGCACGTAAGAGCAAATGTGGTAGCTTCCCCTTCATAATCGTACTGCAGTGCCACCGTCTCTCGAACACCGTCTGCATCGAGATACAACTCACTGCCGCTCTCGATACGCACAAGCTCTCCTCGGCCAATCGCAGCTTCCTGCTCGTTCAGAGTGCGTTCCCATGTGGGCGTAAATTCCTCTGAATTCGTTACGCTGACCTGTCCCTCTCGTGCATTTTCCGGCTTCAAATACTCCGGCACATCATCGACAGGAACCTTCGTCGGCTCCGGCATCGGAGTCAACGTCGGAGTTGCTGCCTTCGTCGGCTCTTTGGAAGGCTTATCCTCACCACAAGCAACTAGGCACAGGCAACTGAGCAGCAATAGAATCATTGCATACCTTTTCACAGAAAAACATTTTGTATACGGTACCATACTTTCTCCTCCCTTTACAAAAGATCAAAACCGTATTGTCTGTCTATACAATAAATTCTATTTCATTTTTTTGTTTTGTCAACTGTTTTTAGAAATTTTGTCACAATTACTTCTTCAACAAATACTTATCAAAGATTCGATTGCTCTCAAGCGTCATCTCCGGACTTGCAATCTCGCTCGTCAGGCGACCCGCCTCTATGCAGCGAACAACCTCTTCGATTTCGTACATAAATGCGAAATCAACCGGGCATTTGAAATGCTCTACCACTTCTTCGTCGCGATTGAACATAATCGCCTCGTGACCCCAGTGGAATTTCGGCACTCGAATGTAACCCTTCTCACCGTAAATGTACACATCCTCCGGCACCTTTGCCGTAAATGTCGCATGCGTTGCCGCCATACAGGTCTCCAGCTTCATGCAGAGCTGAATGCTCTCGTCCACGCCCGTAGGTGCCCAGTCAATCCACGCCTGCGTATCCAAGATGCGCTGGTTCACGAGGTACGGAATCATATCGATCAGATAGACGCCGAGATCGTAAAATGCTCCACCGCCCAAATCCGGGTTGTAGAAGCGGTTCGTCATATCTCTGTCAGTCAGATTGCCGATGGTTGCATGAACGAGCTTAACCTCGCCGATGCGACCCTGCGCAATCCACTCACGTACCTTTTCCGTCTTCGGCATGAAACGGGACCACATTGCTTCCATGAGGAACAAGCCCTTTTCCTTCGCAAGGTCAAATACCTCTTTCGCGCGTTCCTCCGTCTCAACCATTGCCTTTTCACAAAGCACGTGCTTTCCGGCATTCAAGCACGCCTTAATATTCTCATAATGATAATTTGTCGTCGTACCAATGTATATTGCATCAATCTCAGGGTCTGCCAAAAGCTCTTCATATGAACCGTAGAACTTCGGTACGCCCTCACTTTTTGCCCATGCTTCCGCACGTGCGAGATCCTTAGCTGCTACCGCAACGAGTTCTGCCCCCTTTGCATCACGCGCACCGCCTGCAAAGCTATGCGAAATTCTACCTGCACCCATGATTCCAAACCGTATCATATCTAACCCTCCAAAGTACAAAATAATAGTTGCAATCACTTCGCATGACTGCAACTATTATTGTATTATGTTTAGGCCTATTCGTCAACTGTTAGGAAAATGCTAAAAGGGCTGCGCCCCCGTTCGTAACAACAAACAAAAGCGACCCGAGACGGTACGTTCGCTCACTCATACTCGCAACCGGTTCTTCGAACCTTGTTGCTCGTACGGTGGGCGTTCGCCCTTTCAAATAATCAAGCCCACTCACACTCGCAACCGCCACTCCGTGGCTTGTTGCTCGTTTGAACGGGGGCTGCGCCCCCGTTCGTAACAACAAACAAAAGCGAGCCGAGAAGGAATTCTCGGGTCGCTATATTTGTTGTTACTTAGTGGGCTTGATTACTCAATGATCTTAGCAACCTTACCGGAACCTACGGTACGGCCACCCTCACGGATAGCGAAGCCAAGACCCTGCTCCATAGCGATAGGATGAATAAGATCGATAGTCATCTCTACGTTATCACCAGGCATGCACATCACAGTACCAGCAGGAAGCTCACAGATACCGGTTACGTCGGTAGTTCTGAAGTAGAACTGAGGACGATAGTTGTTGAAGAAAGGAGTATGACGACCACCCTCGTCCTTGGTCAATACGTATACCTGAGCGGTAAACTTCTTATGACACTTTACAGAACCGGGCTTAGCAAGAACCTGACCTCTCTCGATATCAGTTCTCTGAACACCACGAAGGAGTGCACCGATGTTATCACCAGCCTGAGCCTCGTCAAGCATCTTACGGAACATCTCGATACCGGTTACAACGGTCTTTCTGGTCTCTTCCTTAATACCAACGATTTCAACTTCCTCGTTCAAGTGAAGGGTACCACGCTCTACTCTACCGGTTGCTACAGTACCACGACCGGTAATGGTGAATACGTCCTCTACAGGCATAAGGAAAGGCTTGTCGGTCTCACGCTGAGGATCCGGAATCCAGCTATCAACTGCGTCGAAGAGCTCAAGAATCTTGTCGCCCCACTCGCCGTTCGGATCTTCAAGAGCCTTAAGAGCGGAACCCTGGATAATCGGGGTGTCATCGCCCGGGAACTCGTACTCGTTAAGGAGCTCTCTGATCTCCATATCAACGAGCTCAAGAAGCTCAGGATCATCAACCATATCACACTTGTTCATGAATACAACAATGTAAGGTACACCTACCTGACGGGAAAGAAGGATGTGCTCCTTGGTCTGAGCCATAACACCGTCAGTAGCAGCAACTACAAGGATAGCGCCGTCCATCTGAGCAGCACCGGTGATCATGTTCTTAACGTAGTCAGCATGACCAGGGCAGTCAACGTGTGCGTAGTGACGAGCCTTGGACTCGTACTCAACGTGAGCGGTAGAAATGGTAATACCTCTTTCTCTCTCTTCGGGAGCCTTGTCAATGTTCTCAAATGCAACTGCCTCACCGGTACCAAGTCTCTCATGAAGAGTCTTAGTAATAGCAGCGGTCAAGGTAGTCTTACCATGGTCTACGTGACCGATGGTACCGATATTACAATGCGGTTTGTTTCTTTCAAATTTAGCCTTTGCCATTTTGAAATCCTCCTTAAAATTTTGGAATAGTTTTTAAGTTTAAAATACCATATGCACCTATTATATTTCATCGCCGAAATATTTTCAAGCATATTTTTTATTACTATATCGTTTCTGAAGGAAAATGCACATCTCCCTTCAGAAACGTTTCGTAACATAATTATTTTCCGGTCTTTGCAGTAAGGAGCTTCTCCTGTACGCTCTTCGGAACACGCTCATAAGAGTGGAAGAACATAGAGTAAGCACCACGACCCTGAGTCTTAGAACGAAGGGTGGTTGCATAACCGAACATCTCGCTAAGCGGCACGTGTGCACGGATCAACTTCGTTCCGTTAACATCCTCAGTTCCTTCGATCTGGCCACGACGGGAGCTTACATCACCCATAACGTCACCCATGTAATCTTCGGGAACCGTAACCTCTACTCTCATGATAGGCTCAAGGAGTACAGGCTCTGCCTTACGCATTGCATCCTTAAATGCCATGGAACCGGCAATCTTGAATGCCATTTCGTTCGAGTCTACTTCATGGTAAGAACCATCGTAGCAGTTTGCGTGAACACCGAGTACCGGATATCCGCCGAGGATACCAGCCTTCATAGCGTCCTGAATACCTGCATCAACTGCGGGGATATATTCCTTCGGAATGGAACCGCCGACGGTCGTATTCTCGAATTCGTATACCTTCTCAGCATTTGCATCCATAGGTGTGAAGATAACCTTACAGTGACCATACTGACCGCTACCACCGGACTGCTTCTTGTACTTGCTGTCGATGTTAACTTCCTTCGTAATGGTCTCCTTGTATGCTACCTGAGGAGCACCTACGTTAGCCTCTACCTTAAACTCACGGAGAAGACGATCAACGATAATCTCAAGGTGAAGCTCACCCATACCTGCGATGATGGTCTGACCGGTCTCTTCATTCGTAGAAACGCGGAACGTCGGATCCTCTTCTGCAAGCTTAGCAAGTGCCTCGCCCATCTTATCCTGACCTGCCTTGGTCTTAGGCTCGATAGCTACGTCGATAACGGGTTCCGGGAACTCCATGGACTCAAGAATTACAGGGAACTTCTCGTCACAAATGGTATCACCGGTCGTCGTGATCTTGAAACCAACAGCTGCAGCGATATCACCGGAGTAAACCTTGTCAAGCTCCTGTCTCTTGTTAGCATGCATCTGAAGAATACGTCCTACACGCTCCTTCTTGTTCTTCGTTGCATTCAGGATATAAGAACCGGAGTTCATCGTACCGGAATATACACGGAAGAAAGCAAGCTTACCAACGAACGGGTCGGTCATAATCTTGAATGCCAAAGCTGCGAAAGGCTCGTCATCGGAAGACTTTCTCGTTACCTCGTTGCCGTCCTCGTCAACACCCTTGATATCCGGGATATCGGTCGGAGCGGGAAGGTACTCGATAACTGCATCCAAAAGCTTCTGAACACCACGGTTTCTGTATGCGGAACCGCAGAGTACGGGGATAATCTCAGTAGAAATCGTAGCTGCACGGAGTGCCTTCTTGAGCTCGGGTACCGAAGGAATCTCGCCCTCAAGGTACTTCTCGATCAACTCATCGTCGGTCTCACAAATAGCCTCTACCATCTTCTCTCTGTATTCCTCCGCTTCATCCTGCATATCTGCGGGGATGTCGCGAATCTCAATGTTGTCACCCTTAGAATCGGTATAGTAGTAAGCCTTCATCTCCATAAGGTCGATAATACCTTCGAAGAAGTCTTCCTTACCGATCGGCAACTGCAATGCAACGGGATTCTTACCAAGTCTGGTACGAATCATGCTGATTACGTTGTAGAAATTAGCACCGGAGATGTCCATCTTGTTGACAAATGCCATTCTCGGTACGTTGTACTTATCTGCCTGACGCCATACAGTCTCGGACTGCGGCTCAACACCACCCTTTGCACAGAAAACGCCTACAGCGCTATCAAGTACTCGCAAGGAACGCTCAACCTCTACGGTGAAGTCTACGTGTCCGGGAGTATCGATAATGTTAATTCTGTGCTCCGGCTCTCCTGCCTTCTGCTTGTTGCTTTCCTGAAGCGTCCAATGACAAGTAGTTGCGGCAGACGTAATGGTGATACCTCTCTCCTGCTCCTGCTCCATCCAGTCCATGGTTGCAGTACCTTCGTGAGTATCTCCGATCTTATAGTTTACGCCTGTATAATACAGGATACGCTCTGTGAGAGTCGTCTTACCGGCATCGATATGAGCCATGATACCGATATTTCTGGTTCTCTCAAGCGGATATTCTCTTCCAGCCAAGGATTGTTACCTCCTATATTAATTATTGTGGTTATACGCTATGCCAAACGCCGCGCACGCTACCGGCTAAAGTTACTTATAACCTCGCGGAGCGTAATTGATCCGAGGATTACGCAGGATCAATTACTCATGCGCATGCCCTTCAATGCGCATTACCAACGATAGTGAGCAAATGCCTTGTTTGCTTCAGCCATCTTATGCATATCTTCTTTTCTCTTTACGGAATTACCAGTGTTGTTGGATGCATCGATAATCTCGTTTGCAAGTCTGTCAACCATGGTCTTCTCGCTTCTCTTACGTGAGAACATAGTAAGCCAACGAAGAGCCAAAGCCTGTCTTCTTTCCGGTCTTACTTCTACGGGTACCTGATATGTGGCACCACCGATACGGCGAGCCTTTACCTCAAGAACGGGCATAAGGTTGTTCATGGCAGCCTCAAATACTTCCATAGCGTCCTTACCGCTCTTTGCAGCAATCTGCTCAAATGCACCGTAAACGATCTTCTGTGCGGTTCCCTTCTTACCATCCAGCATGATGTTGTTAATCAACTTGGTAACAATCTTGCTGTTGTAAAGCGGATCTGCCAGAACGTCTCTTTTCTGAATATGTCCTTTACGTGGCACGTTACTTCCCTCCTTAACTAGTACCGGTTGTCACCGGCCATTAATTCTACGGTACTCACATTACTGTGTTCATGCTCGGAAAATCTATCTCAGCTCGCACCCGCAACCACAAACTCTGCGACTGTCTGACGAATCATCGTCAAGTGAAATCTGCCTAGCATCTTATATAGTAATGGAAATTTCCTGTTACATTAACTGATAGGTTTGAAATCGCTACCTATCAAGCACTCTCTGTTCGAAGCAAATGCTTCATCCCGAGAACGGAATTACTTCTTAGCGTCTTTCGGTCTCTTAGCGCCGTACTTGGATCTAGCCTGGCGTCTCTTAGCAACACCTGCGGTATCCAACGTACCACGAATGATGTGGTAACGAGTACCCGGAAGGTCCTTAACACGACCGCCACGGATAAGTACTACACTATGCTCCTGAAGGTTGTGACCTTCGCCGGGAATGTAGCTTGTTACCTCAATACCGTTAGACAAACGTACTCTGGCAATCTTTCTAAGAGCGGAATTCGGCTTCTTAGGAGTTGTAGTACGAACAGCGGTACAAACACCTCTCTTCTGAGGAGCAGATGCTTCTACAGACTTCTTTCTGAGGGAGTTCAAGCTCTTCTGCAATGCAGGAGCGGTGGACTTCTTCTCAGCAGTCTGACGACCCTTCTTTACTAACTGGTTAAATGTAGGCATTCTTTCACCTCCTGTTTTATTGTAAAAACTGTGGTTGCCGGTTGCAGAATAAACTGCAAAATCATGCGACAAATGGGCGCAACAAAAACAACGCCTCAAAGCGCATCTTTTATTATACAAAGCCTATTTTGCAATGTCAAGAGCAAAATATACGGCTTATATAACTTTTTTATTCGATCTCGTAGCCCTTCAAAAGCTTAGAGCGACTGGGGTGGCGAAGCTTTCGCAGCGCCTTTGCTTCGATCTGACGAATACGCTCTCTCGTAACCTGAAACTCGCGTCCAACCTCTTCGAGCGTACGGCATCTGCCGTCAATCAAACCGAATCTCAACTTGAGCACGCGTCTCTCACGGTCCGTCAGCGTATCCAGCAGCTTTTCAATCTGCTCCTGAAGCATCATATAAGAGGTAGCTTCCTCCGGACCCATCATTTGCTCGTCCTTAATGAAATCGCCCAAATGACTGTCATCCTCTTCGCCGATCGGCGTATCCAAGGAAATCGGATCCGCGCTGACCTTCAGCACCTCACGTACCTTTTCCACCGGCATGTTCATTGCCTCTGCCAGCTCAGTCTCGGTAGGTTCACGACCCAACTCCTGCAACAGGGTACGACCTACTCGGTACGTCTTATTAATCACCTCAGACATATGCACCGGAATACGAATCGTTCTGGACTGATCCGCGATGGAACGCGTGATTGCCTGACGAATCCACCAGGTTGCGTACGTACTGAACTTATAGCCCTTTGTATGGTCGAACTTATCAACCGCCTTAATCAGTCCGAGATTTCCCTCCTGAATCAAATCCAAAAAAGAAAGTCCGCGTCCGACATATCTTTTGGCAATGCTAACTACCAGACGGAGGTTTGCCTCTGTGAGCTTCTTCTTCGCGCGCTCATCGCCGGAAGCAATCTTCTCAGCGAGCTCAATCTCCTCATCCATAGTCAACAGCTCATAGCCACCGATCTCACGAAGATACTGCTTTACCGGGTCATCCGACAAAGCATCCGCCACCTCTGCCAAATTCTCGATTTCCACCATGCTCTCCGCTTCAATAGCGAAGTTCATCTCCTCTTCCATCGAGAACAGAGCACTTTCATCCGGCTCGGTTTCCGGCTCTTCTTCCATCTTGACCACAACCATAACGCCTCTCGTCTCAAGATACTGACGTACCTTTTCGAGCTGAGCCTCTGTAGTGCAAATGCCCTTCATCGCCTCTTCTACCTGCTCCGGCTCCAGCACTCCCTTGTTGCTCTCGCCAAGCTTTACGAGGTCCTCAAGCTTTGCCTCAAACGATTCCATCTTTCCACTCATATATATAAGCCTCCACGTGCTATAAGACTGATTGATAGTGCGATTCCCGCGCCGCTCCGTATATGCGACAGCTTCTCGCTTTTTATTTTGTGATAAACTTATCGCAGAAATACTGAAGAATATCACTACGCTTGATGATTCCGATGAAAATATCGTTGTCATCCGTTACCGGAACGAAATTCTGCGTCTTGGCCATCTTGACCAGTTCCTCTACCTTCGCGCCGACATTCACCGCTTGGTAATGTATCTTTCGCGAAATACGCGTAACCGGAATATTCTCCGCTTCCTTCAAATTCATATTCGCTTCATTCTTAATCGCCCACAGCAAGTCACCCTCGCTAATCGTACCAACGTAGTGACCATGCTTGTCCAGCATCGGAATCGATGCATATCGGTGGTATTCCATCTTCTCCAACACCTGTCGAAGAGTATATTCATTCGTAATCGAGGCAACCTCGCTTTTCGGTGTAAGTAAAAACAATAAATTCAAAGCATCCTCCTAGTGAACAATGTTTCATCAAAATGCGCACCGAAACGGATTATAGCACTGTTATTCCCGCAATGTCAAACACTAATTGACCGCATTTGCACGCTTTTTTCGACACCCCTTTCGGAAACCGGAATTCTGCATAGCGCCATTGCATTCTTGACAAATGTTTTTCCTTGAATTATAGTTACTCATAAGCCCGCGTAAGCAAGGGCATTTTCATTCATATGTCGCAGCCGCTGCGACGGAAAGAGAGGTTACTTATGAAAACTCGCACAAGATATGCACCAAGTCCGACGGGTCGTATGCACGTCGGCAATCTGCGAACCGCTCTCTATGAGTATTTGATTGCGAAGCATGAGGGTGGCGATTTCATTTTAAGAATAGAGGATACCGATCAAGAACGCTATGTAGAGGGTGCTGTGGATATCATTTACCGCACGATGGCGAAGGCCGGCTTGTATCACGACGAAGGTCCGGACAAGGATAAGGGTTTCGGTCCCTACATTCAGAGTGAGCGTATGGCAACCGGTGTCTATATGGAATACGCCAAGCAGCTCGTTGAGAAAGGCGAGGCTTACTACTGCTTCTGTACGAAGGAGCGTCTTGAGTCCTTAAAGAGCGCCGTTTCCGAGAGCGATGAGAACAAGGAGATTGTTAAGTACGACAAGCACTGTCTCTCTCTTAGTAAAGAAGAGATCGATGCACGTCTCGCTGCGGGAGAGCCGTTCGTAATTCGCCAGAACACCCCGGCTACGGGAACGACGTCGTTTACGGATGCCATCTACGGTGAGATTACGGTAGAGAACAGCGAGCTCGACGACATGATTCTCATTAAGAGCGACGGTTATCCGACGTACAATTTTGCGAACGTAATCGATGATCACTTGATGCAGATTTCACACGTAGTTCGCGGCAACGAGTATCTTTCCTCTACTCCGAAGTACACCCGCCTCTATCAGGCATTTGGCTGGGAGGAGCCCATCTACGTACACTGCCCGCTCATTACCGATGAGACGCACAAGAAGCTGTCTAAGCGTAGCGGACATTCTTCCTTTGAGGATTTGCTTGAGCAAGGCTTTGTGACCGATGCCATCGTGAACTTCATCGCGCTGCTCGGTTGGAGCCCGACGGAGAATGAGGAAATCTTCTCTCTCGAGGAGCTGATTGAGAAGTTCGACTACCGACACATCAGCAAGTCGCCGGCCGTATTCGATATGACGAAGCTTCGTTGGATGAACAGCGAGTACTTAAAGCGCATGGACAACGACGAGTACTACGAGCTGGCTATGCCGTATATCAAGGAAGTCATCCATAAGGATTACGATTTGACGAAGATTGCGGATCTCGTGAAGACTCGTATCGAGGTGCTTCCGGACATTTGCGAGAAGATCGACTTCTTCGAGGAGCTTCCGGATTACAGCATCGAGATGTACACGCACAAGAAGATGAAGACCAACTCGGAGAATTCTCTCCAGGTGCTTCGCGACATGCTTCCTCGCATTGAGGCAATGGACGATTTCTCAATCGCAGCCATTGAAGAGACTTGCATGGCATACGTTGCAGAAAAGGAAATCAAGAACGGCCTTTGCTTATGGCCTCTTCGTACCGCAGTATCCGGCAAGCAGATGACGCCCGGTGGTGCATACGAGATTATGAACATCTTAGGAAAGGACGAGAGCTTGAGACGTATTCGCGTCGGCATCGATAAGCTCTCTCAGTAGAAGGAATATGAACCGCAACCCCGCCCAGACAGAAGCAATCTGTCATGGAGACGGACCGATGCTGGTTCTTGCAGGCCCCGGCTCCGGTAAGACTACGGTCATTACCGGCCGGGTGCGGCACCTTATCGAGCATTACGGAGTCCATCCCGAGCAGATTCTTGTCATCACATTTTCTAAATCAGCCGCTCTCGAGATGAGGGAGCGCTTCGATTCTCTTACGGGACACGCGTACAGCGGAGTCCACTTCGGCACTTTTCACGCCTGCTTTTTTCACATACTGAAACTCGCATATCAATATAACGCTTCACACATTCTCAGGGACCACGAGGCTCTTGCTATCCTTACGGACATTTTTGCGCGAATACGGCCGGACTATGCCGCCGAACGCGATCTTGTGCGAAATGTGCTACAGGAATTCATGCGCTATAAAGGAAGCTACACGCTCTGTTCCGAGGAGGAGCGTGCTGCCTTCACACCGGTTTCCTGCGACCGCGACACCTTCTTCGGCGCATATCGTGCTTATGAAAAGGAGCTACGTACACGAGGTCGAGTCGATTTCGAGGACATGCTCTATCTCACCTATGAGCTTCTGTCACAGCGCCCGGACATTCTTGCATTTTGGCAGGAACGCTACCGCTATCTTTTGATTGACGAGTTCCAAGACATCAACGAGCTGCAATATCGAATTGTGCAGCTGCTGACCGCAAAGCATCGCAATCTCTTTGTTGTCGGCGATGACGACCAGTCCATCTACGGCTTTCGTGGCGCAAGCTCGAAGCTGATGCTGCATTTCCCCGACGATTACCCGGACTGCAAGCGCGTGCTTCTCGACGTCAATTACCGCTGTCGGCCGGCCATCGTGGAGGCTGCGGGCAATCTGATACGCACCAACACCGATCGATTTGCCAAGACAATACACGCGGCAAAGCCCGCCGGAGAGCCGGTGCATTTTCCGGTCTTTGAATCCGTGCTCGAGGAAAATGAGTACGTCGTCGGCGGCATCACCGAGCTTCTGCGCTCCGCGGTTCCCCCTTCCGAAATCGCCGTCTTGTACCGAACCAACCTTCAGCTTCGAAGCTTAGGCGAGCAGCTTCTGCGGCACGGCATTCCCTTCTCTGTTCACGGCGTCCTCCCCTGTTTATACGAAAATCCCTACGTACTTATCGTTCTCTCCTATCTGCGAGTCGCTCTCGGTAGCCGAAAGCGCGCGGACCTTCTTCCGATGCTCAACAAGCCGAATCGATACGTCGAGCGCTCGATGCTTCGAAGCACGGAGATTGACGTGGATGCGTTGATTGCCTCCTATGAGGCCTGTGGCAAACGCTATGTGGCCGACCGCCTACGTCTTCTGTCCGTACAGCTTGCCAAGCTGAGTCGCATGAATCCGTACGCAGCCATCCACTACATACGCCACGTCATCGGCTTGAACGAATACCTTATGGACACCTGCGACAATTCGGAGGAAATCTTCGAAACGCTCGATGAGCTTATGGAAAATGCACGGCACTTCACTAACATCGGCGACTTTTTGGACTATATTCAGGAGTACTACGAATCATACCGCGAGCAGACGACCGTGCGAAAGCAGGTCGCCGAGGAGGGCATCGTACTGACGACCTTCCACAGCTGCAAGGGACTGGAGTTCTCCTACGTCTATATTTGCGATTGCAACGAGCTGCTGACGCCACACAAAAAGGCGCTGCTTCCGGAGCATATCGCGGAAGAGCGCCGTCTGTTCTATGTTGCTATGACTCGTGCAAAGGAACGCCTTGTCCTGTGCCGAGTGAAAAAGAGATTCGGGCGGGCCATGGAGCCCTCCAGATTTCTCGGTGAGATTCAGCTGCCTGTGTCTGCCCTGATTCCCGGGGCAAGAGTCGTCCACAAGCAATTCGGAGTCGGTACCATCGTGCATCGCGACGGAGATCGCCTGCAGCTTCGCCTCGATCGCCACCTGCTGCCAAAGACACTGTCGCTTAGGCACTGCATCGAAAGTCAACTCTTATCGCCGGCACCTTAAGTCGCCCGGTCTATCACTTAGATCTCGTCATCGTACAACTCGTCCAAGTCCTCTTCGTCCATGAACTCGTCAAATGCGATGGAAGCCTCCTCGAACTCCTCGTCCGTCTCGATGTTCTCAAGCTTAATATCGTCGTCCGTCTCACCCTGGATAAAGCGGTAGAGATATACGGGAGGCTCTTCGCCTTCCATTCTGGGAAGCAGTGCAATGTACTCTCTGTTCTCATCTACCGGAAAAACTGCGATAACGTCGCAAACCAATTCCCGATCGTCATCCAGGTATAAGGTCACCTGATCGTGGTCTATATTCTCTTTGTAATCAGCCATAGTCATTCCCTCCAAGGATAATTTGATATGCATGCACAGGCATCTCCCTACGACAGAAGCCCTGAAAATGCGCTCTCATTTTAACGTATTCTTACCCAAAGTGCAAGCACAAAATACATTGTCACCACCCATGGCATATGCTATACTTACAGTGCGTGCCGACGCCGTGCACAATGCATTTTCATATTATTAAGGAGGTCACTATGGGCAATGATACGACAATCCATGCGGATGATACGGCTCTGATTCGGATTTCCATGTCCGTCCGTGACCTTGTGGAATTCGTTACGCGCAGTGGCGACATCGACAATCGCTCCGGGCACAGAGACCCTGACGCCATGCACGAGGGCTCCAGATTGCACCGCAAGCTTCAAAAGCGCAAGGGCAGTAATTACACCCCCGAGGTGACCTTGTCGAACACGACCGCCTTGGAATATGAGGGAGATACGTTCTCCTTTGAAATCGAAGGTCGAGCCGACGGCATTCTCGACCTGACTTCCGCGGAATTCCGTCTTCACGAGGACAACGAGGCACTCGTATTCTCCGACGTTCCGTACGTCATCGACGAGATCAAATGTGTCCTGCGTGACATCTCCTCCATCGACGAGCCCGTGCCGGAGCATCTCGCACAAGCAAAATGCTACGCGCATTTTTACGCACTCGAGCAAGGGCTATCCACGATCGGCGTCCAGCTGACCTATTGCCACATGGAGACCGAGCGCGTGCGCTATTTCACCGAATTTTATCAAGCTGAGGAGCTGGCCGATTGGTACAGAAGCCTCTGCCATTCCTATTGCAAATGGGCCAAATGGCAGCATGACCACGTAGCCGCACGCACAGCTTCCATGCAAGGGCTTGCATTTCCGTTCGATTACCGCCCGGGACAGAAGGACTTGATCACCGGCGTATATCGCACGATTTTACGGAGAAAGCAGCTGTTCCTCGAGGCTCCCACCGGAGTCGGAAAGACGCTCTCGACCGTATACCCGTCCGTGCTTTCCATGGGACAGGGACTGACGGAAAAGCTGTTCTATCTTACCGCAAAGACCATTACGAGAACCGTCGCCGAAGACGCCTTTCGAACTCTGATTGAGCACGGTCTTGTGTTTCTGCCTATTACGATAACCGCTAAGGAAAAGGTGTGTGTTCTCGAGACACCCGATTGCAATCCGCTCGCCTGCCCGAGGGCCAGAGGGCATTTCGATCGCGTGAACGACGCCGTGTTTGCGCTTCTTTCTACCGTTGTAGAACATAGTAGCGACTGTGCTTCACACGAAGGCGGACTATTTGACCGACAGCTGCTTTTGCAATTTGCCGAGGAATATCAGGTATGTCCGTATGAAATGAGTCTCGACGTGGCTCTCTTCGCCGATGCGGTCATCTGCGATTATAATTATGTATTCGACCCGAACGTGTATTTCCGCCGTTTCTTTTCCGGAGAGCAGCGAAGAGACTATGTACTGCTCATCGACGAGGCGCACAATCTGGTTGAGCGCGCCAGGGAGATGTACAGTGCCACTTTGGTAAAGGAGGATTTCCTTGCATGCAAACGCTTGCTTGCTCAGCACGCAAAGGCAGTCAAGGCGCTAGAGGCCGCCAACAAGGCCATGCTGGCGATTCGAAGGGAACACGAGCATTTTGCCGTGCTTGAGGAAATCGACAGCTTCGCACTTGCCCTTATGCGCACGATGGGTGCGTTAGAGGACTTGCTGGCAGACCGACACGTGGAGCTTCCGAAGGAGGTGCTGACGCTCTATCTGGCGATTCGGCATTTTCTTGCGATGCATGAGCTATTTGACGAGCACTACCGCATCTACTGCGACTACACTGCGGATGGGCATTTTCTCGTTCGCCTCCAGTGCATGAATCCGGCACCGTCGTTGTCGAGACGACTTCAGACCTGTCGCTGCGGCATCTTTTTCTCCGCAACGCTTCTGCCGATTCGCTATTACCGTGAGCAGCTCGGCGGAACCGACGAGGACTATGCAGTCTATGCTCCGTCGCCCTTCTCGCCGGACAATCGCTTGATTGCCTGCGCGGCCGATGTCAGTACGCGCTACACAAGGCGAAATGAGCTGGAATACCGAAAGATTGCCGAGTACATTCGTACCTTCTGCCACGCAAAGCGCGGAAACTACATCGCGTTTTTCCCGTCCTACCAGTACCTTTCGGCTGTTGCACAGTGGCTTGCGGACGATGACGAGCTGACACTGCATACGCAAGAATCGAAGATGAACGAGGCGGAGCGTGAGGAGTTCCTGAATGCATTTTCCTGCGAAGGCGAGAAGACGCTGCTCGGCCTATGCGTCATGGGCGGAATTTTCAGCGAGGGCATTGACCTCCGCGGCGAGCGGCTGATCGGTGCTATCATTGTCGGCACGGGACTTCCGATGGTGTGCAACGAGCGCGAGCTGTTTCGCAGTCATTACGACCAATTCAACCGTCAGGGCTTTGCCTACGCGTATCAGTACCCCGGAATGAACAAAGTCCTCCAGTCGGCAGGACGTGTAATCCGCACGACGGAGGACGTTGGTGCAATTCTTCTGTTGGATGAG
The DNA here is from genome assembly GCA_045645665.1 of Lachnospiraceae bacterium. Classification (GTDB taxonomy): domain Bacteria; phylum Bacillota; class Clostridia; order Lachnospirales; family Lachnospiraceae; genus ISDg. Next base: position 18,238 of record JAZRJF010000026.1, read on the forward strand.
CGTTTTCAAACGCCCGATTATCGTAGCATGTTCCCTAAGGAGTGGGAGCCGGTTGTCCCGGTCAACCTCAATACACTACACGCTACTCTTGAGGAGTTTTGGGGTCGGCATGGAGCATGCGAACCCGATTCTTCCCGCAACTAATGCGTATGTGACGGTAGGTACCGATTACCTCACCGTCTGTATGTACATATTGATCACTGTCTGTAATCACCTCAACGCTGTTGCACTCCATCGTCAGCACGTTGGGGTGTTTTATGTGTGTGCCCTTGAAAAGCTTCGGTAAAATGAGCAGCACCTGCCACGGCTTCACTCCGTAAGCCAGCACTACGGAAACCTTGCCGTCACACGGGTCGGCATTTGGAGCCATCAAAAGGCCACCGCCCTCATATTTTTGATTCATAAAGCTAGCAAAGATGACATCCGAAAAGCTTCTCGAATGGCCGTCTGCGACAATCGTCATATGGAAGCGAGGATTTGTAAAGACCTGCTTCACCGCCACAAACATGTACGCAAGCTTTCCGAGATGTAACTTATTCAAAAATTTCTTAAGGCTCGAGCTGTCTACCTCGACGCACACCTTCGCATCGTAACCGATACCGCTGCTTCCGGCGAAGCGAAACAGCCTCTGACCGTTCATATCCTCAATCTCTCCGACATCATATGTGCGAGTCGTCTCGGCCCCCATAAGATGCGCAAGACACTCCTTCAAATCGAGCGGTAGTCCCATGCCTCTGGCATAATCATTCGCCGAACCCGCAGGAAGGTAAGCAACCGTAAGCGACTCGTCAAAATGTAAGCCATTCATGACCTCATTGATCGTTCCGTCGCCTCCTACTACCCAGACAGCCTTCTCGCCATACTGCACACTCAGCTCTCTTGCCAAGCGCTTCGCATCTCCTGCCTCCTTCGTCGGGTGCAATTCATATTCGATCGGATAAGCCGCCAGCTCATTTCTCAAAAATTCGCAAATGCTCTGCTTTCTTCCGACCTGCGCATTCTCGTTCACAATAAAATGAATCATCGTATCGTCACACGTCACTACGTCTTCTTAACCGGTCCAAGCGCCCTTGTCCGTTCCGCCCAAGCAAATCTATTCCGCCTGCTCGGCCTTTTCCTCTTCCGTAATTCCGTGCATCTCCTTTGCAATATAGATAGGACGCTTTTTCACTTCCATGTACGCCTTCGAAAAATACTGCCCCAGCGTACCTATCATCAACAGCTGAACACCGCCCATGAACAAAATGACGGTAATCAGCGTCGGATAGCCTGCCACCGGATCACCCCATACGCACGTCTTAACGACAACCCACACGAGCATACAAAATGCCAGCACGCAGAACAGCATTCCGAGAAACGACGCCACCGCCAACGGCACCGTAGAAAATGCGACAATGCCGTTCATCGAATACTTCACAAGACTCCAGAACGACCATTTCGTCTCGCCCGCCACTCGCTCCACATTGTGATAGCTGATCCAATGTGTGCGGAAGCCGACCCACGCGAAGATACCCTTTGTAAATCGATTATACTCTCCGAGTGAAAGCACCGCATCGACCATCGTGCGGTTCATCATACGGTAATCCGTTGCACCCTCTACAATATCCACACCGGATATCTTCTTGTTGAGTTTATAAAACTGTCTCGAGAAAAATGCTCGAATCTTTCCCTCACCCTTGCGGTCAATTCGACGCATCGCCACGCTGTCGTACTCACCGCTCTGAATACGCTCAAGCATCTCCGGAATGTACTCCGGCGGATGCTGCAAATCCGCATCCATAACGACTACATAATCGCCCTTCGCATTTTTCAGTCCGGCATAGATACCGGCCTCCTTACCGAAGTTACGGGAGAACGACACGTATGCCACTCTCTCGTCCTGCGAAGCCAAACGCTTTAATATCTGCAATGTATTATCTTTAGAACCGTCGTCCACAAATAAAAACTGACAGTCTACCTTTTCCCGAAGCTGATGTGCAATCCCGACAATCGTATCGTAGAAAGCCTGTAACACTGCCTCTTCGTTGTAACAGGGCACAACAATTGTCAAGCATTCTTTTATCATCCTGCGACTCCTCCGTTCACGCATTTGCAGCGAAATCTCTCATTCATGGCAGCCCACCCGCCATGCTCCTTCGCCTTCGTTTCCAATGCATTTTGTGTGATTCCACTATAACACACAGCATTTTTCAATGCAAGAACGGATTCCTTCAGAGCGCGCCAAATGTACCTCTTTACGACACGAAACCCCATCACGATGGAACCCCTTAAGGCATTCTGTCATATGATGTAGAAAATGCAGCTGGGAGCCATCATGAACTACTATCGCAGTACACCCAATTCACGCCCCTGTGCAAATGTCCGCCCTGTCATGCCAGATTGCAACAATGCCCGTCCGGTTATGACCGACTGCAATAAAATGCGTCCGATTATGGCGGACAACGCAGGCGCCTGCTCTGCTGTCAAGGATTGCGACAATCACAATTCGATTCGAATGGAACACGTACACCACATGATGCACGAGCACAGACATGATCACGATTGCGATCACGACCACAGACACGACCACGATTGCGATCATGATCACAGACACGACCACGATTGCGGTCGCGATTACGAGTGCGACCATGAACATCGTCCTTTAGCCATGGCCTACGTCACTTGGCAAAGATTCGAGGACCTGTACGAGGCAGATGTCGCTTGGAAGCGCGGAACGTTATTTCAACAACTGGATTTGGTCTTTGCCGGAAAGAGAGGTTAATATGGAGAACAAGTCTTCGAAGCATGAGCTGCTCTATGCAATCTCGTGCGTTTCCTTCAAGCTGGATGAGCTGCGCCTCTTCCTAGACACACATCCCGATTGTACCGAGGCCCTTGTCATGTTTGACGAGTGCGCAGCTAAGCGCCACGACCTACTGGCCGAATACAACAAACTGTATGGCGGGCTGACCTCCTATTGCCCGAATAACAATATCGATTCTTGGCAGTGGATTTGCAGACCGATGCCGTGGGAAGGAGTGTGAGCGTATGTGGAGTTATGAAAAGAGACTGCAGTACCCGGTAAAGATTCGCGAGACCAACCCTCAGCTCGCAATGAACATTATAGCACAATTGGGTGGCCCCAATCGTCTCGCATTTTTCTTTGCCGAAACTTAACCATTTTGGGCGTCTCGGCTACTTTTCAAGCGAAAAACATTGTGATATACTTCGACTTGCCTCTCCAAAAAGGCACCTGCTCAGACAGATTGCGAGCAGGAAAACGAGGCACTCTTCTATTAACGTGGAGGACAAAACGATGACTACGAGTGATTCCTATGAAATGATTTTTTCCACCGACAGAGAGCAGATGAATCTCTATCTTCATTACTCCTGTCCGGCCAGCCGAGCACTCCATCAGCATTCATTAGATGATTTCAATAAGCCGATTGTCGAGATCTTTCCCGAATATTTGGCCATGATGTATTACAACACCTTTCGCCGCATGAAGCAGTGTTCTACGCCTTGCAGCATTCTTCGTGAGTTTCCCGACGGTTCGGTTTGGACCGTAGAAATCACGTACGAGAATCGTATGCTGCATTTTGCGGGCACACGCTATGAGGTTCCCGCAGAAATCGGTGGAACGACCAAATCCGAAAGCCTGTCTTACGGTGCGCACGCGGGCACTATGCTTTTGACGCGCACAGGCGGCGATTATATCATTGAGAACATGGACGAAAACCTCGAGTCGATTTTGCAAATGCACAGTGGCGATTCCATGTCCGCTTACTTTTCGCGTAGCCAGTTCATACGCTCCCCCAAGCTGTTGGACGCGGCATTTCACCGAAGCGACCTCTCGCACATCCTTGATGTAATCCACGAGGACTCGCATTTTACACATCTGATTATCTTCCTGTACCCTTTGCATAGCGCAAAGGCGCAGCTGATTCTCAATGTACACGCACTGACTGCGGATAGGTTTTTCGAGCTCGCCTCCGGCTACTCGCAGTTCACGAGTCCGCGCCTTAGGAAGCCGACCGCTTGCTGTGCCACTACCGACGCAGACCTTTCCTCATCGCTTCACCTGACCAACCGCGAGAAAGAGATTTTGCCAATGCTCATCAACGGTCTTTCCTACAAGCGCATTGCAGAGAAGCTCATTATTGCTCCGGGCACCGTCAAGAAGCTGACGAGCAACATCTATCGCAAATACAACGTAACCTCACGTTCCGAATTGCTGCATCTTCTTTATCGAAATGCCGACCGATCATTCGGAATTGCATAGAGTTTCTTCATCGCCCATCCCCATGTAGGATGGGCGACCAACAATCAAAAACAGCGTAGGAATATTGCGAAATCCGAATCTCTCGGACTCCACTCTTCCTACGCTGTGCTATTATCGGGGCCTTTCCCAAGGAAAAGCCCCCTTGTCTTCATCTTATAACATTATTTCATCTACTTAATCAAATGCCAGCTCACGCTCATACAGTGCATCTGCAATTACATCGGCCATATGTATCAAAGAAACCTGATGCTGCATCAATGCTTTCCACAACCGCTTCACGAAATGATAATTCGGAGATACCGCGGGGATTTCGCGCTCCTCATCCGTCATTCTTCCGCGAATTCCATACACAACCACATCACCGTAGTCCTCGTAATTTCTCCGCTCTGCGGTAATCTCATACTCTACCTCTACAAGAGGCATTTCCTCTAAATCGTTCATAAGATTGAACTCCTTTCTGAATTTGATAACCAGATTATACGAGGTCATCTCGACGAAAAAAATACCCCAAAGGTTTATTTTTCAGAAGTAATCTTCGCCCTCTTTTCGCGGCCGCAAGCGGGCTTGCACATGCTCGAATACTTCCTTCGTAACGAGTGACTTTTGTGTCCCGAGAACCAGCTTTCCGCCACGCCGTTGATACCCGATGTAAAACGGATTTCTAAGGATATAGCCGACCTCTCTGGCATGAAAATGCCCTCCCCGTTTCGTGCATATTCCGGTCTCGTTCAGCATTTGCGCAATTGCTCTTAAAGAGGTCCCCCTGCACGCTTCCTCGAACATCCACTCAACCGCCCGAGCCTCGCGCTCAATCGCCGTAAAATGCTCCTTTTCCACCGTATATCCGAACGGCGGAATCGAGACAACGCCGCCGCGCAAAAACTTTTCCTCCATTCCTCGACGTACCTCCTGCCCGAGGTTAATCGAATAATATTCGTCCATCGCCTCCAGCATAGCCTCCATGAGAAGTGATGTCGGATCCTCCTTAAGCGGCTCCGAAACCGAAACAACGCGTATGCCATGCTTTCTCAATCTCGCCTTGTACAGAATGCTGTCATTTCGACTACGCGAAAAACGCGAGAACTTCCACACCAATATGTAGTCAAATGGCCTCGGTCGTTCCGATGCCGCTCGTATCATCTCGACAAATGCCGGTCGATTACACGCCCGTCTCCCGCTGATTCCGACATCTCGGTAAATGTGCTCCGAAAGCAGTTGCATCCCTTCTCGCGCCGCATAACGGCTTATTTCGCGCATTTGGCTCTCCGGTGAATATTCGGTCTGCTCCTCAGTGGAAACTCGAATGTAGGCCGCCGCACGTGGTGTAGGTGTTCTCTTCTCCTTTGCTACAGTCCCCTGTTCGTTCATAGATACTCTCAGTGCTCTTTTCTTTTATAGGCTATGTCGCGCGACGCCAAAATATTCTCCATGGCGACAAAGCAAACCGTTCGGAGGTCCCGATGGTGAGATGGCAGCCAGCATGCGCTATTTGAGCCAGCGCTACGCAATGCCGTACCGCGAAGTAAGTGGCTTGCTGACCGATATCGGTACTGAGGAACTCGCACACATGGAGATCATCAGCGCGATTCTCTATCAGTTGACGAAGAACCTCACGATGGATGAGATTGAGCGTTCCGGTTTCGATAAATACTTCGTAAACCACGGTCTGGGCATTTATCCGCAGAATACCACGGGTGAGCCGTTTACGGCTGCT
>JAZRJF010000027.1:0-1991 GCA_045645665.1 Lachnospiraceae bacterium
CGGAACAGCCGCTTATTACTTGGCATCGCAGTTGATTCCCATGGGTATTGACGTGAAGATTATCGAGCGTGACAGAAAGCGTTGCGAGGAGCTCAGCATTTTGCTGCCGAAGGCCGTGATTATTTGCGGTGACGGAACGGAATCGGATCTGTTAAAGGAAGAGGGCATCGGAAATGTGGAGTCCTTTGTTCCGTTGACCGGCATTGATGAGGAAAATGTAATGCTGACGCTATTTGCGAAGCATAGCTCGAATGCGAAGGTGATTACGAGTATCAACCGCATGTCTTTTACGGAGGTAATCAATCAGCTGGATTTGGGCAGCGTGGTGTACCCGCGATTTATTACGTCGGAGTCCATCATTGCGTACGTGCGTGCTAAGAAGAATTCCATGGGAAGCAATATTGAGACGTTGTACCACATGTACGATGGCAGAGTGGAGGCGATAGAGTTCTTAGTGAAGTCCGAGTCGGAGGTGACGGGAAAGCCTTTGATGGAGCTGGAGCTGAAGGACAATTTGCTCGTGTCCTTTATCAATCGAAATGGTTCCATTATCATTCCTCGTGGTCAGGACAGCATTCAGGTTGGCGACACCGTTATGGTCGTAACGACGCATACCGGATTTAACGACCTTCAGGACATTCTGAAATAGCGGAGGCAGTAATGAATCGAGGCATTATACGATATATATTAGGCTACTTGCTGTTGATAGAAGCGGGACTATTGCTGTTGCCCTGCTTGGTTGCGATTTGCTACTCTGAGATACAGGGTTTTTCCTTCTTGATTGTAGCGGGAATCAGCGGAATTGTTGGTTTCCTTATGGTTTGGCGGAAGCCAAAGAGCTTTGTCTTCTACTTGAAGGAAGGCTGTGTGGTAACGTCCCTGACATGGATTGTAATGAGTCTTGTGGGCTGCTTGCCCTTTTTCATCAGCGGAGCGATTCCGTCCTTTGTGGATGCGCTGTTTGAGACAATCTCCGGATTTACAACAACGGGCGCGAGCATTCTCAGCGAGGTAGAGTCGCTTCCGAGATGTATGATCATTTGGCGAAGCTTTACGCATTGGATCGGCGGCATGGGTGTATTGGTGTTCTTGCTTGCAATCATACCGTTGAGTGGCGGTTCGCATATCAATCTAATGAGAGCAGAAAGCCCGGGTCCTTCGGTTGGCAAATTGGTTCCGAAGGTGAAAAATACGGCGAAGATTTTGTACCTTATCTACCTAGGGCTGACGGTTTTGCAGTTAGTGCTCTTGCTGATTGGCGGGATGTCGTTTTTTGATAGCTTGAATACGGCATTTGCTACGGCCGGAACGGGTGGATTCGGTTTTAAAAATGACAGCTTTGCCAGCTACGCACCGCATTTGCAATGGAACGTGACGATATTCATGATTTTGTTCGGCGTAAATTTCAATGCATTTTACCTGATTCTTCTCGGAAAGGTGAAGAAGGCATTGGCGGTGGAAGAGGTTCGTTGCTATTTTGCAATCATTTTAACGGCAATCGCGGTGATCTTTTTCAACATATACGATATGTGTAACGGAGCATTTGATGCTTTGACACAAGCATCGTTCCAGGTCGGCTCCATCATTACAACGACCGGTTTTTCCAGCGTGGACTTTAACCTGTGGCCGCAGTTGTCCAAATGCATTTTGGTGCTGTTGATGTTCATCGGCGCGTGCGCAGGCAGTACCGGTGGCGGTATTAAGGTTTCGCGATTTATCATTCTGTTCAAGACGGTGGTGAAGGAGATGAATTCTTATCTTCACCCGAAGAGCGTGAAAAAGATTAAGATAGAGGGCAAGCCGGTAGAACATGAGGTAGTGAGATCGATAAATGTGTACTTTATTACGTACATGGTTATCTTCGCTGCATCTGTGTTGCTCGTGTCCATTGAAGGCAAGGATTTGGTCACCAATTTTACGGCGGTATCGGCGACAATCAACAATATCGGACCGGGTCTCGAGCTGGTTGGACCGATGAGCAATTTCGGTGT
>JAZRJF010000028.1:0-19408 GCA_045645665.1 Lachnospiraceae bacterium
CACAAGGCTAACCTTTGCCGCCTGCGAATTGTTCGACGCACCGCGAAGTGTGAAGCTGCTCGTTCCACTCGTAAAGTTCATCGTCGTCGAAACCGCATCGTCATTTGCATACAATGCCACGCCGTTGAACGGAGAGCTTACGTTGCCGGTGTACTGGCCGCTCTTCGTCATGTTCTCGGCTTGGATGGTCGTGCCGCCGGTTACCGCACCGGTGTTGCCACCCTGATTGCCGCCCTGATTATTATTGTTGTTACCGCCCTGGTTGTTATTGTTCGAGTTGCTTCCCGAATTTGTGGTCACAGTAACATTGTAGGTTGTCGCCGAATACGAATTGTCTGCCAACGACATAACACCAATCACTTGAATCGTTCCGCTTCCGGACACCGGAATCGAAAAATTCTGATAGCCGGAGCTTTGGCAATCGTATGCCACAAACAGCTCATTTCCGCTACCGTCATAAAACTTAAAGGCCGTCTTCTGTCCGTTGGTATTCGCACCAACCGTCAGCGACTGAATTTCGGATACGGAGATGGCCTTCGGTAATCTGTATTTTACCTCTCCGTACATCTTTTCAAATGTAGAAACCAACGCGCCGTCAGATACTCTGTACGAGGTTACACCCCAATGAGCCTCGTAGGTCATCTGACTAAAGTTGTACTCTACCGTGGTGGGAGCTGCGCCCACCGTCATCTCTTGACCAAATAACGTTGCCATACACCCAATCAACAAACACAACGTCATTATGATCGCTACACATTTTTGTGTACGCTTCATAATAGATACCTCCTCCAAGGTTATTATTTTATACAAATTTAATAATATCAGCAAACAGCCTTCGAATCAATCAAAATCATTCGACACACAAAAAAATCAGTGCAATGTTCAATATATTCTTACATCGCTCGCGAGGCGGCCTGCCCAAAGACAAAGAAAAGCCCCGTGTATCCAAGATACACAGGGCTAAAATGCAGATTCATCTAACAAATCAAATAATTAATACAACTTTGCTCCGGCGGGAATCTGAGCACCTACCATAAGGAGATTCAGCTTCTCCTCGCCCTCTTCGCTGTGAATGGCGGAAAGGAGCATACCGCAGGACTCAATGCCCATCATAGGACGGGGCGGAAGGTTCGTAATCGCGATGAGCGTCTTTCCTACAAGCTCTTCGGGCTCATAGAACTCATGGATACCGCTGAGAATGGTACGCGGCGTGCCGGTACCGTCATCCAGGGTAAACTTAAGAAGCTTCTTCGACTTCTTCACAGCCTCACACTCCAATACCTTTACGGCACGGAAATCGGACTTCGAGAAGGTCTCAAAATCAACGAACTCTTCAAAGAGAGGCTCAATAGCCACCTTGGAGAAATCAATCTCGGGAGCAGCTTCGGTTGCAGCTTCGGGAGCAGCCTTCGCTTCCTTCTTCGAACCGCCGTCAAGACTCTTCATGGTCGGGAACAACAATACGTCTCTGATAGCCGGAGAATTCGTCAACAGCATAACAAGACGGTCGATACCGTAGCCGATACCACCTGTAGGAGGCATACCGATCTCGAGTGCATTCATGAAATCCTCGTCGGTCGTATTCGCTTCCTCATCGCCTGCTGCCAAAGCAGCCTCCTGCGCCTTAAAGCGTGCTCTCTGGTCAATCGGATCATTTAACTCGGAATAAGCATTACACATCTCCCAAGTGTTGATGAACAGCTCGAAACGCTCTACGTGCGTAGGCTTGTCCGGCTTTCTCTTCGTAAGCGGAGATACCTCAACCGGATGGTCCATAATGAACGTAGGCTGAATCAAATGCTCCTCAACAAACTCCTCGAAGAACAAATTCAAGATGTCGCCCTTCTCGTGGCGTGCCTCGTAATGAACATTCTTCTCATCGGCAATGCGCTTAGCCTCAGCGGTATCTGCGATCTCGTCGAAATCAATACCGGTGTAACGCTTCACTGCCTCGTTCATCGTAAGACGCTCGAACGGCTTACCGAGGTCAATCACATGCTCGCCGTAAGGAATCTCGGTCGTGCCGCATACCTCCTGCGCGAGATAACGGAACATATTCTCCGTCAAATCCATCATTCCATAATAATCGGTATATGCCTGATAAAGCTCCATCAGCGTAAACTCCGGATTGTGTCTGGTATCCAGACCCTCATTACGGAATACACGACCGATCTCATACACTCTCTCAAGACCGCCAACAATCAATCTCTTCAAATACAGCTCAAGGGAAATGCGGAGCTTTACGTCCTCATCCAATGCGTTGTAGTGCGTCTCAAACGGTCTTGCCGCAGCACCACCCGCATTTGCCACGAGCATAGGGGTCTCCACTTCCATGAAGCCTCTCTCGTCCAAATAGCGACGAATCGAGCTGATAATCTTAGAACGCTTTACGAAGGTCTCCTTCACTTCCGCATTCATAATCAAGTCGGTGTAACGCTGACGATAACGCGTGTCGGTATTGGTCAAGCCGTGGTACTTCTCCGGCAGAATCTGCAGACTCTTAGACAGAAGGGTAACCTTTGCCGCATGAACGGAAATCTCACCGGTCTTCGTCTTAAATACTTCACCCTCAACACCGATAATATCGCCCACATCGTACTTCTTGAAGTCCGCATAGGACTCCTCACCGATGCTGTCGCGTGCAACATAGCACTGAATATTGCCCGGCAAATCCTGCACGTTGCAGAAGGATGCCTTGCCCATGATACGCTTGGACATCATACGACCTGCAATACGAACGCACTTACCCTCAAGTGCCTCGAAATCGTTCTTGACGTCTGTGCTATGGTGTGTCACATCATACTTTGTAATCTGAAAAGGGTCCTTGCCCGCTTCCTGCAGGTTTGCAAGCTTCTCTCTACGAACGCGAAGAAGCTCTCCTAAATCCTGCTGCTGAGCCGGAGCCTGATTGTTCTGCTCTGCCAAAATGCTGTCCTCCTAAAGTTTCTTAGTTTCCTGCCTTGCGGATACCGAGTACACGATATACAACGCTTCCGGTCGGAAGCTCTACCGTTACCTCGTCGCCTACCTTAGCGCCGAGCAATGCTCTACCTACAGGCGATTCGTTCGAAATCTTGCCCTTCAATACATTCGCCTCGGTTGTACCAACAAGCTGATATGTCATCTCGCGATTAGCGGTTACGTTCAAAATCTTAACCTCGCAGCCTACGTTAACGGAATCTGCGCTGACATCGTCCTCATCTACGACCTCAACGTTCTTGAGAAGCTCCTCAAGCTCCTCGATACGAGCCTCTATCTCACGCTGCTCTTCCTTTGCTGCATCGTACTCTGCATTCTCCGAAAGATCGCCCTGTTCTCTAGCCTCTCTGATCTTCTGAGCCACTTCTTTACGGCTGACAACCTTCAACTGAGTCAATTCGTCCTCGAGCTTCTGTAATCCCTGTACCGTAATAATCGTCTTCTGCGTACTCTTGCGTGCCATCTATACCGACCTCCAAAAATATTTATATCGAACGCTATTAGGTGATTATAGCCTACACCTCTTTTCTTTGTCAACCTATTATTATGCCCACTTTTCATTTTTGCATAATTTTTTTCATAAATGGTACTCATTTTTGTATGCATTTTTTCGATTCCCATCTTTACTTTTCTGTCGATTCGTGCTATGCTACAAAGTGGTATTTTGATACCACATCTAATATGTTTTTCACGGCGATTTTAGATTTGCCCTGAAACAATAAATAAGGAGGCTATGATATCATGGCAAGAAAAATGAAAACCATGGATGGTAATACAGCTGCGGCTCACGTGTCATACGCGTTTACCGATGTTGCTGCTATTTACCCGATCACCCCTTCCTCCCCGATGGCAGACTGCACGGATATGTGGTCTACACAGGGAAGAAAGAACATCTTCGGACATGAGGTTCTTCTCTCCGAGATGCAGTCTGAGGCTGGTGCTGCAGGTGCCGTACACGGCTCCCTTCAGGCAGGTGCTTTAACTACCACCTACACCGCATCTCAGGGCTTGTTGCTGATGATCCCCAACATGTACAAGATTGCCGGTGAGCTTCTTCCGGGCGTTATTAACGTAACCGCTCGTGCCGTTGCTTCCCACGCACTCTCCATTTTCGGCGATCACTCCGACGTTTATGCATGTCGTCAGACCGGTTTCGCAATGCTCTGCTCCTCTAACGTACAGGAGACGATGGACTTGGGTGCTGTTGCACACTTGACCGCAATCGAGAGCCGCGTTCCGTTCTTGCACTTCTTCGATGGTTTCCGTACTTCCCACGAGATTCAGAAGATCGGTATTTGGGATTACGAAGACTTGAAGGAAATGACCAATATGGACGCTGTTGATGCGTTCCGTAAGCGTGCCCTCAATCCGGAGCACCCGGTACAGAGAGGTACTGCTCAGAACCCCGATGTATTCTTCCAGGCAAGAGAAGCTTGCAACCCTTATTACGATGCTGTAGCTGATATCACTGCTGCATATATGGATAAGGTAAATGCTAAGATCGGTACCGATTACAAGCCTTTCAACTACGTTGGTGCTGCTGATGCAGAGCACGTTATTATCGCAATGGGTTCCGTATGTGATACGATTGAAGAAACCGTTGAGACGATGGTAGCTGATGGCGCTAAGGTTGGTTTGATTAAGGTTCGCCTTTACAGACCTTTCTCCGTTAAGCATTTGCTCAATGTACTTCCCGCTTCCGTTAAGCAGATTTCCGTTCTTGACAGAACGAAGGAGCCCGGTGCAATCGGTGAGCCTCTGTACCTTGACGTTGTTGCCGCTCTTAAGGATTCCGCATTTGCGAACGTTCCTGTATTCAGCGGTCGTTACGGTCTCGGTTCTAAGGACACGATCCCGGCTGATATCTATGCAACATTTGCAAACACCGAGAAGAAGCTCTTTACGCTTGGTATCGTAGATGACGTTACCAACCTCTCTCTTCCTCGTGTAGATTGCCCTGATACCGCTCCGAAGAGCACGACCTCTTGTAAGTTCTGGGGTCTCGGTGCTGACGGTACCGTAGGTGCGAACAAGAACTCCATCAAGATCATCGGTGATCATACCGACATGTACGCTCAGGCTTACTTCGATTATGACTCCAAGAAGTCCGGTGGTGTTACGATTTCTCACCTTCGTTTCGGTAAGGACCCGATTAAGTCCACCTACTTGATTAACAAGGCTGATTTCGTAGCTTGCCATATGCCTGCTTACGTTCGTAAGTACAACATGGTTCAGGATCTTAAGGATGGCGGTAGCTTCCTTTTGAACTGCTCTTGGGATATGGATGAGATCGAGAAGCATTTGCCCGGTCAGGTTAAGAAGTATATGTACGACCACAAGATTAAGTTCTACACCATCGATGGTATTCAGATTGGTAAGGAAGTTGGTCTCGGCGGACGTATCAACACGATTCTTCAGGCTGCTTTCTTCAAGCTTGCTAACATCATCCCTGTAGATGACGCTGTTAAGTATATGAAGGATGCTGCTACCGCTTCTTACTCCAAGAAGGGTGATGATATCGTTAAGATGAACCATGCAGCTATCGATCGTGGTATCGACGGTGTTGTAGAGATCGCAATTCCTGAGTCCTGGAAGGACGCAGTTGCTGAGGATCTCACCACGACGTTCACGAACGGCGACGCTAAGGTTCTTAAGTATGTAAATACTGTTCAGGCTAAGATCAATGCACAGGATGGTAACAGCCTCCCTGTATCCGCATTTACCGATTATGTAGACGGTACCGTTCCGTTCGGTACTTCCGCATACGAGAAGCGCGGTATCGCAATTGATGTTCCGGTATGGAACGCTGCTGACTGTATCCAGTGTAACCAGTGTGCATACGTATGTCCTCACGCTTGTATCCGTCCTATCGTTATGGATGCTGATCAGGCTGCAGCTGCTCCGGCAGGCGCTTCCATGGTAGACCTTAAGGCTCCCGGAATCGAAGGCAAGAAGTATGCTATCGCAATCAGTGTACTTGACTGTACCGGTTGTGGCGCTTGTGCTACCGTATGTCTTGGTAACAAGAAGGGTAACGCACTCGCTATGGTTAGCCTTGATGACAACCTTGAGGCTCAGAAGCTGTTCGATTACGGCGTAACGCTCGAGGATCCTAAGGATGTAATCGCTAAGTTTAAGGAGACTACCGTTAAGGGTAGCCAGTTCAAGCAGCCGCTCCTCGAGTTCTCCGGAGCTTGTGCAGGTTGTGGTGAGACTCCTTACGCTAAGCTTATCACGCAGCTCTTCGGTGACAGAATGTTGATTGCAAATGCTACCGGATGTACCTCCATCTGGGGTGGTTCCTCTCCTTCTACTCCTTACACGGTGAACAAGGAAGGCAAGGGTCCTGCTTGGGCTAACTCCCTCTTCGAGGACAACGCTGAGTTCGGTTATGGTATGCACCTTGCAACCGTAGCTCTCAGAGATCGTTTGATTGCTTCTGTAGAGAATATTCTCGCTAACACCGATAAGGAAGATGTTAAGGCAGCTTGTGAGGCTTATCTTGAGACCAAGGATTCCTCTACTTTGAACGCTATCGCTTCTAAGAACCTCCTTGCAGTACTTGAGGCTTGTGATTGCGATTGTGCAGACAAGAAGAACATCCTTGACAATAAGGATTTCCTCTCCAAGAAGTCTCAGTGGATCTTCGGTGGTGACGGCTGGGGTTACGATATCGGTTACGGCGGTGTAGACCACGTACTCGCTTCCAACCGCGACGTTAACATCATGATCTTCGATACCGAGGTTTACTCCAACACCGGTGGTCAGGCTTCCAAGGCTACTCCTACCGGCGCTATCGCACAGTTCGCTGCTGCTGGTAAGGATGTAAAGAAGAAGGATATCGCTGCTATCGCTATGAGCTATGGCTATATCTACGTTGCTCAGATCGCTATGGGTGCAGACCCGAATCAGTGTATCAAGGCAATCGCAGAGGCAGAGGCTTATCCGGGTCCGTCCCTCATCATCGCTTACGCTCCTTGTATCAACCATGGTATCAAGGGCGGCATGAAGAGTGCACAGGCTGAGGAGAAGCGTGCTGTTGAGGCAGGTTACTGGCATCTGTTCCGCTTCAATCCTGAGCTTAAGGAAGAAGGAAAGAATCCTTTCATTCTCGATTCCAAGGAGCCTACGGCTGATTACGTAGAGTTCATCAACAGCGAAGTTCGTTACAACAGACTTTCCAGATCCAATCCGGAAAGAGCTAAGGCTCTCTTCGAGAAGGCTGCTAAGGATGCTAAGGACAAGTACGCTGAGCTCGTTAAGCGCGCACAGAACTAATCCGATTCACAGGCTATGCTAGCCTAACAATAAAGAACGAGTGGACTGAAAGGTCCACTCGTTCTTATTTTGTTCATTTCATTTGTTATTATGCATGGGAACTATGTATTCGGGCCCATGCGGTCTATTTCATGCTATACGCACTCTACTCCGCCAACAGCGCTTCGATCTCACCCCAGCTCACCGCCGTATACGTCGCTCCGACCTCCACCGAAGCTCCACGCGGCACGTAGTGACACGTGTCGGCGCCGATGTTTTTGCCAAATGCGATATCCGAGGAAGGGCTATCACCGATTACCAAGCATTTGCTCGGGTCACATTCACCGTAAGCCGCTACGATTGCATCAAAGAACTGTACCGCCGGCTTGTTGTAGCCGATTTCATCGGAGATGAACACGTGATCAAAGCAATCCGCGAACGACAGTAGCTTCATGCGCGACACCTGCACGGAAGTCGTACCGTTCGTAATCACCGAGATACGATACCGCTTCGAAAGACGTCTTACCGCCTCCTCTGCGCCCGGCATTAAAAATATCATATTGCCCAGATGGCCCATGTACACTTCGTTGATCGTCTCCATATCGCCATCCCACGTGAGTCCTAAGTACTGCAGAAAATCTCGAAAACGACGTTCCTTCAGCTCCGGCTTCGTCACCTCTCGCTTCTCAAGCAGCTTCCAGTAGCTCAGATTGATCTCGCTATACTTCGCAACATCCTCGTCGCTCAACACGCGTCCGAACAATTCTTCAAATGCTTTTCTAAGCGCGGCCTCCTCCGTTGCGTCGAAATTCAGAATCGTATTATCTAGGTCAATTAAAAGATATTGATACTTCATGCTATTTCTCCTCTATATTCATCCAAGCAATCTTCTTAATCCATTCCTTTATCATTGTAAACGATAGCGCATGCAAAAGCAACTCATATTATCCTGCCCCTAACCGAAACAAAAAAATCCCGGACAATCTGTCCGGGAAAAGAGCTGGGCTACAAGGATTCGAACCTTGAGATGACGGAGTCAGAGTCCGTTGCCTTACCGTTTGGCGATAGCCCAATATGAATGAAGCTGAGTACGTGACCCGAGCCACGCTTGTCATTATACTCTATCAGACCTCACTTTGCAAGTACTTTTTTTCATTTTTTCAAAAAAATTTTGTCCCGAATTTTCGACCGGAAAATGCATATACGACGCATTTTCCTAACCGAGCGCCCTTTTTCATCAGGTCACAAAGATTTTATGAAAATGCACTTTTCTTTTGCCGCATTTTTGGCTATAATAAGGCTATACGTCTTCTACGAAGATTCGTCGTAGAAGAATTACTAAGGCATTAAGAAAGGAGCTTATGCTATGAAGAAGTTCACGAAATTCGCATTCCTGACCGCTGCTACCGTAGGTGGCTACTTCCTGTACCAGGCGTACAAGAACAAGCAGCAGGAAGAGGATATCTTCGACGAGGAGGATTTGTTCGACATCGAGGACCTTGAGGAAGCAGACGAGATTATCATCGAAGACATTACCGACGAGGTAATTGGCGATGACTGCGCAGAGGATTCCAAGAAGGTTAAGCTTGATGAGCTGAAGGCAAAGGCTACCGAGGTAGGCAAGAAGGCACTTGATAAGGCCGGCACACTCTCCCACACTGTAGCTGAGAAGGCTGAGAAGGCCGCTAAGGTTATCGTACAGAAGGCAGGCGAGGTTAAGGACTACATGTCCAAGAAGACCGAGGACGCGCTGGATGCTGCGGAAGAGCTTGCTGAGGACGTTGAGGATTCTTTTGAGAATGCAGCTGAAGAGGTTACCCTCGGTGCTGAGAATTTTGTAGAGAACGCAGAGGAAGCAGTTGAAGAACTTGCGGAAACTGCAGAGGAAAAGGTAGAGGATGTTTGCTGTGAGATGGACGCTTCCGATCCGGAGCTGTAAGTCGATCGCAGTCATTTGAGCCGGGCCATCTCGGATGTGCACCGGTGAATCGCACCTGATGTCCGTGCACTGACGAAATCGTGCACTGACGAGTCGTGCACCTACGAAATCGAAGACAAATATGAGCCACTCTAGTACTTGACGAATTGTCAAACCCGGAGTGGCTCATTTTTCATCTCTTAATTGTATTTCTTACTGCGCTTTCAGAAAATGCTCCATCAAGCGGTAGCCTTCCTCCACAACAATTCCGGAAGCCTTCGCTCCTTCCTCCGTATACGGATGGCCTGCGGCGAGCTGCTTCGCGCTGTCATACAGCAAATACGGCACCGGCTCGCTCGTGTGCGTACGAATTCGCACCGGAGTCGGATGATCGGGAAGTATCAGCATACGATACGCCACCTGCTCGCGCTCGAGCTCCTCGCAAAGCACAGCGACGATTTCGCGGTCAATCAGTTCAATCGCCTGAATCTTGCGTTCGGCGCTGCCCTGGTGTCCCATCTCGTCCGGAGCCTCCACGTGTATGTACACAAAGTCCTCTCCGCCGTTTATAAGCGCTTCTACGGCCGCCATTGCCTTACCACGGTAATTGGTATGCAATCCGCCATTCGCGCCCTCTACGTCGATATTACGCATTCCTGCGCCTACTGCAATGCCCTTGAGAAGGTCCACTGCGGAAATCATCGCACCGCATTTGCCGGTCTTGTCCGCAAATGCATCCAAAGCCGGTCTCGTGCCCGCTCCCCAGAACCAAATCGAATTGGCCTTATTCAGTCCCTGCGCGGCGCGCGCCACGTTAATCGGGTGATTGTTCAATATCTCATAGCTCTTCTTCTGCATCTCAAGAAGCACTTCATCCAGCGGCAGGTACTCCGTCACCTTACGTCCTAAGATGTCGTGCGGCGGCACCAATTCCACAATCGAGCCACGATTCCAAATCAAAAGATGGCGATAGCTCGTTCCTACGTAAAAATGATACCCTTCCCACTCAAGCTCCTTGCGAACCGCTTCGATGAGAACTGCAGCATCCTCCGTAGAAATCTCGGAAGAGCTGTGGTCAATGATCGTCTTCTCCTCGTACGGCAGCTCATCGTCGGAAAGCGTCACAATGTTGCAGCGAAATGCAATGTCCGTCGGGAGCATATTCACACCGATGCTCAACGCCTCAAGCGGGGAACGACCGGTATAATACTGCTTCGGGTCGTATCCGAGCACCGCCAAATTCGCCGTATCGCTTCCCGGCTTCATTCCGTTCGGAATCATCGCCGCCAGACCGATCTCCGCGCTCTCTGCCAATCTATCCATAGCAGGCGTCTTGGCAACTGCCAGCGGGGTCTTTCCACCCAATGCCTCAATCGGCTCATCTGCCATGCCGTCTGCCAGTACTACTACATATTTCATACGAACCTCCATGTGCGCCGCCTAGTGAACACAGTGGCGCATTTGCCTTACTCTACACGGATGCGATTGATTACGGAAAATGCACTGCTTACGCGTGCGAAATCGCCTTCCGTCATCATCTCCGTTACGAATGCGAACTCCTCGGGTTTCTCCGGAATTGCCACGGTCTCGGCAATTGCGAACTCAGCCTCTGCACGCTCCTTCTCTTCCATCGGAACGCGAACGAAGAAGCGAATCTCCATCTGATCCTTGTCGCCAAGCACGATTGATTCCTCGTCCCAAAGAATCGGAATGTTCACACCGGGATGCTTTGCTACGTCAATTACGTCGGAAACAACTGCGCTGGCCGTAGGAGACTTGCCCGCTCCCATACCGTAGCACATAACGTCACCGAGCATATTGCCGCGCACTAAGATTGCGTTAAATACACCGTTTACCGGATAGAGCGGATTGTTCTGCTGAATCATCATCGGAGAAACCATTGCGTAGATCTTGCCTTCCTTCGCATAGCTTCTGCCAAGCAGCTTAATACCGCGACCGAGTGCTGCCGCATAAGCAACGTCCTCGGACGTAATACCGGTAATACCTTCGGTATAGATATCCTCGTAATTCACGTTCTTTGCGTATGCAAGCGAGGTCAGAATCGCAATCTTACGGCACGCATCGTGTCCTTCGATGTCCGCTGCGGGGTTGCGCTCTGCATATCCGCGAGCCTGAGCATCCTTCAATACCTCATCGAACGAAAGGCCTTCCTCGCGCATCTTCGTCATCATATAGTTCGTCGTACCGTTCAGGATACCGCTTACCTGCTGTACCTCATCTGCGGTAATCGAGCGAATGAACTGACGAATAACCGGAATACCGCCGCCTACGCTCGCCTCAAACAAGAAGTTGCACTTCTTCTCCGCAGCAATGCGAATCAGCTCGGCACCGTGCTTTGCTACCAGCTCCTTGTTGGAGGTACATACGCTCTTGCCTCTCAACAGCGCTTCCTTCACATACTGGTATGCCGGATTCACTCCGCCCATTACCTCGGCGATAATCTCCACCTCGGGATCCTCGATAATCGGGCTGTAATCGTGCACGAGATACGGCTCTACCGGATCACCCGGGAAATCACGCAAATCGAGTACGTACTTCACCTCGATCGGTCTTCCCACTCTCTTCTCGATGATCTCGCTGTTCTCTTTTATTACTTCAAAGACACCGGAACCTACCGTACCGTATCCCAAAATAGCCACCTTCATTGTTGTTACCTCATTTCTATCATATTTCTTCGCGTCGTCGAATTATTCGATTCCGAGAATCTTCAAATAATGCACACCGCGGATATTCTTAATGCCGTCCAAAAGCTCGCTGATCTCCGCCGTGTCCGGTAATATCTCAAAACCAAGCGCCACAGAGGCGATTCCACCGGTCGGAATGCTCTGCTGAATCGTAAGCACGTTGGCGCGACATCTTGCAATCTCCATCAAAATGGACGAAAGAAGTCCCGGCTCATCTTCCACCTGAAGCATGACATTCAACGTCTTTCCGCGCGAGTTCTCGTGGAACGGCGTAATGTCGTCTTTGTACTTGTAAAAGGAACTTCTGCTGAGCTGTACCTCATCCGTTACCTCTTGCACCGTCAGATTCTTGTCACACGCCAATCTGCGCTTCGCTTCCACTACCTTAAGAAGAACCTCAGGGAGTGCTTTTCTATGTACGATAAACAATTCTTCTGAATGCAACACGCCACCACCTTTCCTTGCGTTCTCACGTGTTTTGTTTGTCTCAGGAAAACATATGTCCGTTTACAAAGGAATTCTACCACAGCATCGTGAAAAAAGCAAGAGCATTTTGCTAAGCATTTTGCCACAAAATCAATGGGCGGACACCCCTTAGATGCCCGCCCGTATCGTTACTTCAACTGCTCCTTCAATGCGTCCACCGCCGCCTGAATCTGATTGTCGTCCTCGATCGGTATGCTCACCTGGCCACGCAGCTCATCCGCCAGCTCTACGACGATATCCGGTGTGAGTCCGCTGCCGTGAATGTTCACGCCATCCGGTGTAAAGTACTTCGATACCGTCACCTTGATGGCCGAGCCGTCGCGCATCGGAACGAGCGACTGCACAATGCCCTTACCGAAGCTCTGCGTTCCCACCAATATCGCCTTGTCGTGATCCTGAAGAGCACCTGCAAATACTTCGGAAGCACTTGCGCTTGCACCGTTCATTACGACTGCGATCGGAAGCTCAACGGTTTCGCTCTTGTCCGAATAGTACTTCTCGCTCTGTCCGTATTTGTCCTCCGTATAAAGCAACAGCTCGCCCTTCGGAAGAATGCGGCTCAGCATCGCACATACCGTCGTCAACATACCGCCCGGATTGTCTCTGACGTCCACAACAAGCGCTTTCATGCCCTGCTCCTCCAGCGCATCCACCGCCAAGAAGAACTGCTCCTCCGTCACCTCGTCAAACTCCATGACGTAGATATAACCGATGCCGTCCTCGAGCATCTGATATTCCACCGTCGGAACCTCGATGTTCGCACGCACCAGCTCAAACTCCAGATAATCCAGCTCGCCCGCACGGTAGATCTTAAGCTTCACCGTCGAGCCGGGTTCGCCCTTAATCTTGTTGACCGCACCGGTGAGGTCCAGTCCGGATACACTCTCATCGTTAATCTCCACGATGATATCTCCCGGCAACAGACCACCCTTATAAGCAGGACCGCCCTTAAACGGCTTTACAAGCGTAATGTTGCCCTCCGCATCCTGCGTCACGCTAGAACCGATTCCGGCGTAAATGCCCGTCGAGGACTCCATAAACTCCTTATACTGCTCCGGCGTATAATACGTCGTGTAGATGTCGCCGAGACTCGATACAAGCCCGGAATAGATACCGTCTGCAAGCTGCTCCGCGTCAAAATCCTCGTAATAATAGTAATCCAGCATGGCAGCCAAGGAATTCACCTTGTCCTGATATCCGAGCTGATTGAGCGCATCCACCATCTTATTGCCGGTGATTACAATCTCGCTCTGATGAAAGTCTCCGCCACCATCCTTATGCACAAATGCGCATGCCGCAAGGCCGAACATCAGCGTGCAGAACAGCACTCCCGTAAGCAATCCCAACCAAAACGTCTTCTTCAATTCACTACCTCTTTCCTATATAGAACCGGTCGCAGAAATCTGCGACCGGCCATGAATTCTATACTCGTTACTTGCAAGTCAAAACATTTCATACTTGCTGTATAAAGGACTAATACTTGATGTACTTCATAGGGTCAACAGCCACGCCGTTCTTGTACACGCTAAAATGCAAATGCGACGACGTAGATACACCCGTCGAACCGCAAAGTGCAATGACCTCGCCCTGCTGAACATAATCGCCCTTAGATACTAGCAACTTAGAACAGTGCAGATATCTAGTAATATACCCATTACCATGGTCAATATATACGTGATAGCCACCGGTACTATTCCAAGAAGCTTCGTACACGGTTCCGGCAAGCGATGCAACAATCTGTGCACCCAACTTACCACCGATATCCACGCCCTTGTGGTACGTGCTCGCACCGGGACAAGGCGGTACACGGTAACCGAAGCCATCTCCTACATAGGAGTCGCCCGGAAGCGGCCAGATCATCTTAGAAGGATCTTTTTCATCGGTCTTCGGAATATTCGCTGCGTTGTTGTAGCCCGTATTCGGAACGTTGGAATAATCGTTCTTGTTGCCACCGTTCTGCTGCTGTTTCTTTTCTTCCTCTTCGCGTTTCTTGATTTCTTCCGCAATCTGCTTCTCGATTTCTTCGATCGTCAGCTTCTGGTCTTCCAGCTCCTCAAGGTACTCCTCAAGAATCTCGTGATGTGCGCCCATCTTCTCTTCGTACTCGGTAACAGCCGCACCCTTAATCTCCTTAACCTCATCAATATACGCAAGGTCCGTCTCATACATCTCCTGCGTCAGCTCTACCGTCTCAATCTGAGCCTCCAAAAATGCACGATGGTCATCTGCCTTTTGCTTTGCCTCGATATACTGCGTAAGAAGCCTGTTGTCGTACTCCGTAATCTTCTCGACATACTCCATCTGATTCAGCAAATCGGAAAGACTCTTGGAGCTCAACAGAATCTCAATGTAAGTTACATCTCCATTCTCGTAAATGTACTGAAGACGATTCTTCATACTCTCGTACTGCTTAGCCTGAACCTGCTCGGCAACCTCGAGGTTCGCCTTTGCTTCGGTCAGCTCGGCATTTAACGTCACGAGCTCGGCTTCGATCTCAAGCATCTCGGTCATAATCTCGTTCTGCTTGGTATCCATCTCCTGAATATAGTCACGCAAATCGTCGTATTCGGTCTTCATCGCGTTAAGCTCGGACTGATACTTGTTCTTCTGCGCTTCCAGCTCTTTTTTCTTCTCTTCCGCTTCCTTCAGCTTCTCTGCCGTCGTCTTCTTCAGCACCTGGCCGCCGAACAAATTGTCCAAGCGATATGCCAAAGAAGCATGCGCCACGAGCTTATTCTGCTTCTGAGGGGTCAATGCCAACTGAATCGTAGGAACCGCAACCGCACCGACAATCGCCAGCACCAACGCAACCACTACGTTTCGTACTACATGTTTCTTCATTCAATACCTCCTTGCGAATGAATCACTACATCTGTCTGAACTCTCTCAACTGCTTGTTCAGAGTAAAATAACTTCCCAAAAAACCAATGCCTACGCCAATGCACAACGAAACCGGCGCCAATACAAAGAATACTTCCTTGACCGGAACAAAGTTCATAACCGCCATAACACTCGAGAACTTTGATGCAATCAGCTCTACCAGCTTATAATACAACGCATACAATACGGATATCGGAATGCATGCGCCGAGCAAGCCGATTGTAACACCTTCTACCAAGAACGGAGCTCGAATAAAGATGTCGGTCGCACCGATCAAATGCATGATAGAAATCTCTTTTCTTCGAACGGAAATACCCATCGTAACGGTCGTACTAATCAAAAATGCCGCAATCGACAGCAAGAGCACAACCAATACAACGGAGCCGATACTAAGGCCACGATTGATCTTAGAAAGAGTATTTACAAGATCCTCGGTGTCATTTACCTTACGAACGCCCTCAAGCTGCAATATCGCTTCAACGGCGTCCTTCTGATCCTCTACACTATCAAAATACACTATGAACGATGCAGAATCCTCAAGCGGATTGTCCTGTCCGAAGGACTCTACAACATCCTCATTGAGATGCGTCTGCTTATATTCCTCCCAAGTGGTCTCGGCGCTCTTATAAGCAACGCCGCCCTTCTTCACACCGGGAATCGCCTGAACCTGCGGAAGAAGTGTGCCCCTATGGAACTCCTCATCCGTTCCCTCGTCAAAGAAAACCGTCACACCGACGTTCTTCTCAGCCTCGAGAATCATATACTGTACATTTACCAATACGAAGTACATGATACCGAACAAAAAGAGACATGCCGTCATCGTAGCAATCGAGGCAATCGAGAAGAGCTTATTTCTTCGAATGTTCTTCAAGCCCTGTCCGACACAGTAAAAGAAACTATCCACGACCATAGCCTCCCTTCTTATCCTCGATGATGACACCGTTCTGCATCGAGATAACTCTCTTCTGCATCTGGTCTACGATCTCGCGGTTATGCGTAACTACAACTACCGTAGTACCTCTGCGATTGATCTCATCCAAAAGGCTCATAATCTCCCACGAATTCTGCGGGTCCAAATTACCGGTAGGCTCATCCGCCAACAAAATCATCGGATTGTTCACAAGTGCACGCGCCAATGCAACACGCTGCTGCTCACCACCGGAAAGCTCCTGCGGCATATTCTTGTACTTCTTCGAAAGGCCCACAAGATTCAGCATCTTCGAAACCTCTCTGGGAATCTTACGCTTCGGCGCACCGACTACCTGCTGTGCAAATGCTATGTTCTCGTATACATTACGCTCGGGAAGAAGGCGGAAATCCTGGAACACGATACCGATGCTACGACGGTATTTGCATACCTGACGTTTCTTCAGCGTAGCCAGTTCCTTTCCCGCGATGTAAATCTTTCCGGCAGAAGGACTAATCTCCTTCATCAAGAGTCGAATCATCGTCGACTTACCCGAACCACTCGGGCCTACGATGAATACGAACTCACCCTTACGAATGCAGAAGGACACGTCGTCCAACGCTTGAGTCTGTCTGGCACCATCATATTCCTTCGACACATGCTCCAGCACGATAACCGGCGGATCAAGATCTCTGGAATTCGTGATCATCACATCCTCGTTCGAACGTGTATCCATTTCCGAATTCAAATCTATGTTATCTAAAATATCACCCATGCTAACCCTTTCCGATCAAGCCGGCTCGACATGCTTGTCATGCCGCTTTCCAACCGTCTCAACACATTTTCCGTCACACTCACAACGCATCATCTCAATCGCTTAGTACTCGATATTCTCCATGTACTTCATGTACTTCACGACCATCATGGCAATCTTGAAGGTAATCGCATCCTCAAACACTCTCAAGTCCAGATTGGAAGTCTTCTGCAGCTTATCCAGACGATAAACCAACGTATTACGATGGATGTACAGCTGTCTGGAGGTCTCCGACACATTCAAGCTGTTCTCAAAGAACTTATTGATGGTCGACAACGTCTCCTCGTCAAAATCATCCGGCGACTTGCCGTCGAAGATCTCGCGAATGAACATCTTGCAAAGCGGCATAGGCAGCTGGTAAATCAAACGACCGATACCCAAGTTGTTGTAGCCCACTACCTTCTTATCGCTATAGAATATCTTACCTACATCCAAAGCCATCTTTGCTTCCTTGTAGGAACGAGAGATATCCTTAATCTCCTCAACAATCGTACCGTAGGATACGTGAACCTTGCTCATCGCCTCGGTATTCAACATATCAACGATGACACGAGCCGTATTCATCAACGAGTCATAGCCTTCGTTCTTCTTCAGCTCCTTCACGATGATGATATTCTTCTCGTCAACCGCCGTAATGAAATCCTTCGGTCTTCCCGCGAACAGAGAACGCACCGTCTCGAGAGCATTCGTATCCTTTTCCATCTTAGTCTCAATTAGGTATACGACACGACGCGCTTCCGTCTCAATGTGCAGCTTCTTTGCACGGTTGTAGATGTCAACCAACAAAAGATTGTCCAAAAGGAGGTTCTTAATAAAGTTGTCCTTGTCAAAGCGCTCCTTATATGCAACCAAAAGGCTCTGCAACTGGAACGTAGCAAGCTTACCAACCATGTACACGTCTTCGGACTCACCCTTGGCCAGCAAAATGAACTCAAGCTGCTGCTCGTCATACACCTTAAAGAACTGGTACTCCTGGATCACCTGACTGTCAGCCGGGGACTGTACAAATGCTGCAATAAGCGGCTCGTAGCTCTCCGTATCGCCCATCGTCGTTGCTAACGTAGTACCCTCCGTATCCATAATGCAAAGCTCTACTCTTGTGATAGACTTCATGCCGTCAATCGTGCTCTGAAGAATCTGGTTCGAAATCATGCTGCCACCATACCTTTCTCTCGTATACCACATATAGCGGTTCGGATTAGTCGGACTCCCAAATAAACCGCCCACTCCAGCTTATAGTGTAACATTTTCGTAATATAATATCAAGCACTTTTCACGAAAATCATAGTTCTTTCACAGTTATTTTTCTCTTCTCGCTTGTTGCAAATGACTGAATTTCTGTCGAACTCTGCATTTCCACCCAGTGTGTCTGTCTCAGAGAAATCCGGGAGGACCGACTTGCCTTGGACAAAACAAAAACGGACGCCTGCTTTCGCAGACGCCCGTTGCAATTCAATCATTTTATTATTCGGCATGCTCTCTTAGATAATCCAGAAATGCGCACACGCCCTCTGCGTTTTTCGACTCATTCAGCATAACCGTAACATACTCAGAGGTTTCGTACTTCGTGTCACGACCATCCACCGGTTGGAACATGTTCTGATAATAGTCGTACCACTGATCCTGCGGCATCTCGGGAATCAAGCCCTGCAGCGCTTCATAGATCTCCTTTGTGGCACAAAATGCATCCACCTCGTCTACACGTACCGTTTCCAAAAACACCTTCGATGTATACGCCTTTGCATTATCCTCGTTGCAATAGTGCGGAAACGTCTCAAGCTCTATCCGATAGGTCGATTGTGCCTCTTCGAAGCCCTCAATGTATGGTGTCAGCCATTCCTTACTCATAGCAACTCCGATTTTCAGTGTTGTTCTCGGAGTCTCCACCTCCCCTGTAGGTGTTCCGGTGGTGCCTTTGTCGTCCGCGGGCTGCTTGTCGGAATCCCAGCCGCACGCCACCATAACCAACAGGCATAACAAACTCAACATCAACAAAATAACCTTTTTCGCTTTCATAGCACCCTCCTCCTTTGTTTCTCAAACAGTAATTTCACCCTTGCAGATTGACGCAACTTGTAGTTTTGTTTCCGTCATTCTACTTTTTACATTTATATTATTACATTAAATTTTTGTATTTTCAACCATTTTTTTTGCATTTATGCATTTTGTCAGAACAATTCCTTTTCCATTCATTTTATCGTTCCAATACGTCAAAGAATCAAAAAAGGGGCCACTCTCCGAGCGGCGCCTATCCTTCAATCGTTTCTCTATATGTTGTTATGAGAATATGTTACTCTGAGAATATGTTGCTACGAGAATCAACTCTTACAAGGCCACGTCGACCTCAACGAATCGGCCTTGATCAGCTTTCGTAAGGGCGAATGCGAAGCGTTGCTCCGACGGATTCGCATATCTCACGGCAGAGCTCCTGCTCTTCCTTTGAGGTCACAACGTCCACTACC
>JAZRJF010000029.1:0-13268 GCA_045645665.1 Lachnospiraceae bacterium
CTTTCGCATACAGTACAAATCCTTTCTGAGTAGTCCTAACATTCTTCCGCCCCTCCTACTCCTCGCTCTGCTCCGCCAAATGCTGCGCATTTGCCCGGCTCACGTAGAATATCATAATCTCCTCCAGCGTCGACGGCTCGATCACAAGCTCCGGATATCGCTCGCGCCATACTTGCGGATTCTTCACAAGCACCTCCGCGCCGAAGCCGTAGTCCTTTCTCGCAATCACATCGCCTCCCACAAGCTGCGTTGCCTCTTCCTTGCCGCATTTGACCAAAGCATGGTTCTCGAGCATCTCGTCCTTGTTGCCCGCCAGCACGATACGGCCCTTGTCGATGAACACCACCTCGTCCGCGATGCGCTCCAGGTCTCCGGTGATATGCGAGGACAGCAAAATCGTGTGCGACTCGTCCATCACATACTCCTGGAAGATCTCCAGAATCTCGTTGCGCACAATCGGATCCAGTCCGCTCGTCGGTTCGTCCATCACCAGTAGCTCAGCCCCGTGCGACATTGCCACGGCAATCTGCAGCTTCATGCGCATGCCTCGGGAAAATGTTCCGCAGGGCTTCTTCGTCGACAGCCCAAATCTCTTCAGATACCGGAAGAACGTCTCCTCGTCCCACTTTTGATAAATGCCCTTCATAACCTTGCTCAGCTGCTTCGCCGTCAAGAAATCGTGGAAGCCCATCTCGTCAAATACAATGCCGATTCGCTCCTTTAATTTCGGACCGTTCGTTCTCATGTCCTCGCCGAACACGCGGATGTCTCCGTCATCTCGACGAATGATGTCCATGATCAGTTTGATGGTTGTGCTTTTGCCGGCGCCATTTTGCCCGATGAAGCCGCAGATGCAGCCCTTCGGCACGCGAAAGCTCACATTATCGAGCGCGAATTCGTCGTATCTCTTCGTCACGTTGTTCAGTTCAATTACGTAGTCCATCTCAGTTCTCCTTTCCCTCGTACAACAGCTTCAGCACCTCAGCCAGCTCCTCATACGGAATGCTCGCCGCCTGCGCCTTCTCAACAGCCTGTCCCAAAAGGCTCTCCACCTCAAATGCGACACGCTCCCTCATAAGGCTGTGATTGATGCCCTTCACAAAGCTGCCCCTGCCGGTGAACGACTCGATAAAGCCCTCTCGCTCCAGGTCCTCGTACGCTCGCTTCGTCGTAATGATGCTGATGCGCAGCTCCTTAGCAAGCAGACGCATAGACGGAAGGGCGTCCCCCTCCTTCAGCTCGCCGCGCATAATCATCAGCTTCAGCTGCTCCTCTATCTGCTCATAAATCGGACTATCCGAGTTGTTCGTAACGACAATGTTCATATACCCTCCAATGCAAATGCAGCATTTTAATATTGTATATATATAATATACACAATCTTCGAGGCGTGTCAAGAGGTGTTTTGAAAAAAATATCGGCATTTTCGCGCAACGAAAAAACGGCAGCAACCCTTCGGTTACTGCCGTTTCGAAATATCATGTTCGTATCCTGCTTCGGAGCTACGCTTCCTTCTTCCATTCTACAAAGCCGTAGCTGTCGAGAATCTGCATGTATTTTGCCAATCGCTCATACAGCGGATGCGCCTTCTCGCCGAAATGCTTCTCCACCAGCTCGCCCAACGCGACAATGTCCTTGTCGCCGTTCATGCGCGGCCAAAGGAAACTTCCCATCTCGTCGAGGTGGATATAGGATACCTTCGGTTTCTTAAAGAGTACCTGAGCAATGCGGTTCATCGCGCCCTTGTTCTCGACACTGAGCGTAATCAAACCGGTGTCCTCCGCTACCGTCCAGCCAAGCTTTTTTGAACGCATCGGAATCTGCTTCAGATAATTCTTTGTGACCACATTCTTTTTTTTCATTGCTTACGCTTCCTTCTTAACACGTCTCCAAAGAGAGAACTTCAGAAGAGAAAGAATTACAAGCGCGAATACTACCAAGCCTGCAATGCTTCCTACAACGGTTCCGAGGTTCAATACGCCGGAGATGTCAAGTGCAGTGTCTACGCCAAATACAGCGAGTACTGCAAGAAGAATACCGACAAGACCTTCACCTGCGATCATACCGGAGGAGAAGAGGATACCGTCGTTCACGATTCTCTGCTTCTCAGCCTCTTCCTTCTTCATACGGTCAAATGCAAGACGAACAAGTCCACCGACCATAATACAAGCGTTCAACTGAACCGGAAGATATACACCGATTGCGAACGGAAGTACCGGAAGACCGAGTACCTCAACAACGATAGCAAGGAATACACCGATGAATACAAGTGCCCAAGGAAGGTTGTTCTCCATAACACCCTCGATGATCATCTTCATCAAGGTAGCCTGAGGAGCACCGAGTTCCTCCGTACCGAAGCCCCAAGCCTTATCCAAGAGATACAGCGTACCGCCGATTGCAAATGCAGATGCAACAACACCGATAATCTCACCGTACTGCTGCTTCTTCGGCGTTGCACCGAGCAAGTAGCCGGTCTTAAGGTCCTGAGAAGTATCGCCTGCGATAGCTGCTACGATACAGATGATAGAACCGATTGCGATTGCGCTACGCATTCCGTCTGCGCCGGTCGAGCCGGTTGCCTTAAGGATTACGGTTGCAATCAACAAAGTTGCGATTGCCATACCGGATACGGGGTTGTTACTGCTTCCTACAAGACCAACCATACGAGAAGATACGGTTGCGAAGAAGAAGCCGAAGATAACAACGATGCATGCACCGAGGAGGCTTACCGGAACTGCCGGAACAAGCCATACAAGAAGAGTCAGCACCAAAATAGAGAAAAGCACGACCTTCATGCTAATATCCTGAGCGGTACGCTCGTTGCCTGCTACACCACCTGCGCGCATACCCTTGATCGCGTCACGGAACGTGCGAACGATCAACGGAAGGGACTTGATCAAGCTGATGATACCACCGGCAGCAAGTGCGCCTGCACCGATGTAACGAATGTAGCTACCCCAGATTCCGCCTGCGCCTTCTGCTGCGAAGATTGCGCCGATAGTCTCTGTTCCGGGATACATAATCATGTTCTCACCGAAAAGAACGATGAGCGGAATCAATACCAACCAGCTGATAACACCACCTGCGAACATGTAAGAAGAAATACGAGGTCCGCAGATATAACCAACACTCATTACCGCAGGATAAATCTGCGTTCCGATCTCACCGGGATAGCTCTTTACGCGGAAGTTAATCTCGCTCGGAACTGCCTTCAGACCGTCAATGATAAACTTAAATGCTGCTGCAAAGCCCATACCTGCAAATACGGTAGAAGCATTTGCTCCGCCTTCCTCACCGGCCAAAAGAACCTCGGCACATGCCGTTCCTTCCGGATAAGGAAGCACACCGTGCTCTCTTACAATCAAAGCATTTCTCAAAGGAACCATGAAAAATACTCCGAGCAAACCACCAAGAAGTGCGATCAAAGTGATCTCGAGAATTCCGGGCTTGTCCATCTTACCCTCTGCTGCCCACAGGAACAATGCAGGAAGAGTGAAGATTGCGCCGGCTGCCAAGGACTCACCGGCAGAACCGGTAGTCTGTACAAGATTACTCTCCAAAATGGAGTTCTTACGCATGATAACGCGAATCACGCCCATAGCGATTACCGCTGCCGGGATGGATGCGGAAACCGTCATACCAACACGAAGGCCAAGATACGCATTAGCTGCACCGAATACTACTGCGAGAATAACACCCATAATGATAGACGTTACCGTAATCTCAGGTGTAATTCGATCGGCAGGAACATACGGCTCGAATTGCTTTTGTTCGTTCATAATCTAACCTCTCTAAAATTTTTTCAGTCTTTTTAATAGTATACGAAGTTTCGCCGATTCGCAAGCAAAAAATAAATTTTCCAGTCGTATGCTCGCACAAAAAAAGCCCTCGTCGCCGAAGCAACGAGAGCTTTTCATCATTTTTGCAATAAAATATTCCTTTATAGGCATTTTGTTCAATCAGACACGCCCCAAAAGGGCCTCAAAATCCGCTCTACAGCGTCTCAACCGCTGCCTTTTCCATTGCGAGTCCTGCGCGATATTTCTGCATAAATGCATCGAAGCCTGCCACATCCTCTGCCTTCGGGAGCATCTCCTCGCCGGTCTCACCCTTGAATACGCGATCGTTGAGGTATACGTCCAGCGTCTGGCCCGCACCATTCAAAGCGTAGGCTGCCAATACGGCGATTCCCCAAGCGCCGCCCTCGCCCGCGGTCTCCATTACAGACACCGGTGCGTTCATAGCTGCTGCCAGGATGCTCTGGCCAACGCCCTTCGTCTTGAACAAGCCGCCGTGACCGTACATGCAGTCTACCGGAACCTTCTCCTCCTTAAGAAGGATGTCAAGACCGACCTTCAACGTTGCCAAGGAGCTATACAAATGCGTGCGCATGAAATTGCCGAGCGTGAAGTTAGCCGTTACCTCTCTTGCAAACAACGGGCGTCCCTCTACAAAGCCGGTTACCGGCTCGCCGGAGAAATAGTTGTATGCCATCAAGCCGCCGCAATCCGCGTCGCCCTCCAATGCCTTTTCGAACAACGTCGTGTACAGGCGGTTCATATCCACATCCATTCCGAAGCTCTTTGCGAATTCCGCGAAAAGGCCAACCCACGCGTTGATATCGGACGTACAGTTGTTGCAGTGTACCATTGCTACCGGGTAGCCGTCGGGAGTCGTAACCATGTCGATCTCCTCGTGTACATTTTCCGGCTCCTTATCCATAACGATCATCGCAAATACGGACGTGCCCGCGGACACATTACCCGTGCGAACCTTTACGCTGTTCGTTGCCACCATACCGGTTCCCGCATCGCCCTCGGGAGGACACATCGGAATGCCTGCCTGAAGCTTGCCGCTTACGTCCAAAAGCTTCGCGCCCTCAGCCGTGAGAACACCTGCGGGTGCACCTGCGGACAGAGACTTCGGAAGCAGCTCGCCAAGCGGATATGCAAGCGCCTCGCCTGCCACCAGCTCGTCAAAGGTAGCCATCATCTTCTGATTGTAATCACCGGTTGCGGAATCGATCGGGAACATACCGGAAGCGTCGCCGACACCGAGCACCTTCTCGCCGGTCAGCTTCCAATGCACATAGCCCGCAAGCGTCGTAAAGAACGCGATCTGCGGAACGTGCGGCTCCTTATTCAAAATCGCCTGGTACAGGTGGGAAATGCTCCAGCGCTGAGGAATGTTAAAATGCAATGCCTCCGTCAGCTTCGCAGCCGCCTCGCCCGTAATCGTATTTCTCCATGTGCGGAAAGGCACCAACAAATTGTCGTCCTTATCAAATGCAAGATAACCGTGCATCATCGCGGATACACCAAAGGAGCCTACCGTCGTCAGCTCCACGCCGTACTTGCTCTGCACATCCTGCGCCAAATCGCTGTAGCAGCTCTGCAAGCCTCCCCAGATATCCTCCAAAGAGTACGTCCAAATACCGTCCTCAAGACGATTCTCCCACTGATGACTTCCGGTCGCCAGCACCTGATGGTCCTCGCCAACAAGCACCGCCTTAATTCTCGTAGAACCGAACTCAATACCAAGTGCGGTCTTTCCAGCCAATATCATCTGCTTCTCCATAAGAAACCTCCTAAAAATATAGTTGTTGCGCCCTGTGGGCGCTAGTGATATGCGGCAATCACCTGCCGCTTTCAGCGGCTATCACCGCGTAGCAGTCCGTTTCATCCCTCAGCACTACTACGTGTCTGTCTTCCTCGTACGTCACAAAGGGCGTCAACACGTCCCCTCGCTTCGCCGACTTTCGGTACTCCACTCGCAAGCGGCTGTAACGCGGGCTGGTTCCCACCTTACCGTCCTCCTGCAGAGCCGCCAAAGCCACTCTCACGTACTGTCCGTTGTTCATGTGCAGGTTCGAGTCCAAATGCTGCGCCCCTACACACACCGGAGCCAGCGCATTTGCCTGCTCCGGAAGCTCGATGCGGCGTCCCTTATATTCCATAGGAAGCTTCTCCTCGAGCACAAACAGCTCCGCCAGCCAGCCGGGCACTCTTGTCATGCTACCCGTCTCTCGGTTCATCAGCGCCCATGTCGCATCTCCGTACGCCAACACTTCCCCGCTCTTCGACTTCAGATACAAATTACGAAGCCCCGTGCTTCCGCCGAATTTGTAGGGAAATGTTCCGACGATGACCTCCTCACCACAAGCGGGATATCGGAACACATCAATCTGCCACGCCGCCAAAAACCATACCAGCTTCTCCATCTCCTCAGCCGGTGCCGCCAGCTGCACCTCGGCTGCATTTTCGGTAGCAATGTCCTGAAATAAGTCTACCAAAGCCGGCAAGGACAACAGCGTATCGGTCCCCGTCTGGCTATAGCGTATTCTTGTTTCGAATTCGTAGCTCATGACAAGCCTCCTAAGTCCTTCTTTACTCCTCGATATATTCGATCTCGAGCTCGGTCAGCTTGTCTGTGAGGTTGTTGTAGGCATTTGCCGCAGCCTCTTCGTCCTTAATCTCTACGAGAACCTCGCTCTCGCACTCCTCGAGCATGGCAATCAGCTCGTCAAATGCAATTTCCTCATCTTCATAATAATACACATTGTCCACAACGGTAACTACGAAGTGCATCTTTTCGTTGCCTTCACCGCCGTCGCCCTGCTCCTGATCGGTCATGCCCTCTCCGGTAATCGTTACCGACGGCTGCCCGGTCACACCGGCCTGGTCACCGTTCTTGTCCGGCGCATCCGCACCCGGGTACAGAAAATAGCCTGCCACAAGCAGCGCACCCGCTACTACCGGCACTGCAACCAATCCCTTTTTCGACTTTGCCATCTTTCATTCCTCCTATTTCGTTTGTATTATAAAAATGCTTCATTCCTTGCACAGCTCGCGCATTGCCTACGCGCTACTGCTCATCCGCGTATTTTTCCGTGTAATCGTACGCCGCGTCTTCTAATGCCTCGATCAATCCATCGTAAGCATTTAACGAAGCATTGTCATCGATGATCTCCACAACCAAGCGCTCCTGAATCGTCTCAAGCTCGTCAAGCAGCTCCGTCAGGGTGATGCGCTGATTGTCGTAAAAGTACTCGTTACCCATTACCGTGACATGCACAATCGTTCCGTTAAATGCACTCTCCGTCACCGTCGGCGACACCGTCGTTACCGGCTTTGTGAGGTCTCCGGAGCTCTTTCCCGTGCCCGGTCCTTCGCCCAAATGCCCGATCAGCCATATCACGCCCGCCACAACGGCAACCGTCAGAAGCACCGGAATCACATACTTCAATTTAAAGAACTTTAAAAACTTGCCAAGCTTGACAAACAATCCTTTTATCATATGTCCGCTACTCCCTTCCTATCGAAATGTCCGTCTCCGAGAAGTACAGGTACTCAAATGTCTCCTTTGCCTCCTCGATTCCCTTCTTCACCTTACGATATGCAGATGCGGTTCCCGACTCGGTACCGTCGTACACAAATTCGCAAAACAGCGAGGATCTCTCGTTGTAGCCCACCGATTCCAAGGCAGCTATGAGCGCTTCTCCTACGTTGTCCGCCTTGCCGATGTCGGCAATGCTCTTCTCGGCATGTACCACGTGTATCGACCAATCCGTATCCTTCATCTGCAGGATGAGCTTTACGTTGTCGCCCCGTTGATATTCCAAAAGCGCCGACAGGTTCGCCGCCTGTCGATCGTCCGCATTTTGAATCAGCTCCAGCTCTTCCTGCAGCTGTTCGTATGTATCCTCCGCGTCCTCCAGCACATTGTTGGCCTCGTTCATCTTCGCATCCGCCTCAGCCAGCTTTTCCTCAGTCTCCATATGACTGAACAGGATGAAAAAGAACAGAATCAAAAGCACAATATCCAGCAAGGACGTAAAGTCCAGCAAAATGTCCTTCGTCTTCATATATTACTCCGCCTTTTCTGCGTTCTTGGCGGAACCTTCTGCGTTCTTACGAGCCGTCAGTTCCTCCAAAAGACTTTCCACACTGTTCGACAGGCACGCATTGATCACCTTAAAAGCAATCGAGAATACAATACCCCACGCCGTAGACGTCAAAGCGTTGAAGAAATTGTCCTTAATTCCGTCCATATCGCCCGCGGACAAGTCCAGCCCGAGCAAGGCGATGACCGTACCGAACATACCGAGCAGCGGAAAGATTGTGATAAATGTCGTAAACAGCGTATTCAACAAGCTAAATAGGCTAAGCGAAACCTCTCCGCCCTTCTTCTTATTCGCAATCATAACCAAGATTCCCGCAAGCAGCATCGCCTCGAGCAACGCAAATATCAAAATGTACCAGTCATCGGTTACGATACTGATCAACATCTTCCCAAACCATCCGTCGTTCATATCCTGTTTCCTCCTCCGTTATTCTCAAAATGAGCTGCCGAGCGTCATACCACGCGTCAATTTCACACGTGCGTCCGCTTCCTTTCTATTGTACATCAAAACGACATGAAAATCCACTTAATTTTCCCTTGACAAATCACCTATGCGGGAATAGAATGTTGTACGGTAAACTGTTTGACATGCAACATTTGTCCTATGCTGTCGCATTTGCACGAAAGAATCTATCCGAAAGGAGCACACGGCTGTTATGACAGACACACACATTGGTGTGAAGCTACGTAGATTAAACAATGCCTTGTTTCGACATCTGCAGAATTCAGATGCGCACCGACAGATCGAATCGATTACCGGAACGAACGGCTATATCATCAGCTACCTGGCCACACACCGAGATAACCCCGTCTACCAAAAGGACTTGGAAGACGCTTTCGGCATTACACGCTCTACCGCTTCGAAGGTCATTTCTCTTATGGAAAAGAAGGGACTTGTCGAGCGAAAACCCGTGCCGACGGACGCTCGCCTGAAACAGCTGACGCTGACTCCTCTCGCCGAGACCTTGGACCGTCAGATGCGCCGGGACGCAGAGAAGACCGAAGCTCTGCTCACAAAAAGCTTCTCCGAGGAGGAGCTTGCGACGCTCCGCAGCTATTTGGAGCGCATGTCGCAAAACTTGAAATCAGGAAAGGACCGTGAAAGATTATGATTAAAAAGCTTGCTTCCCGTATTCGTCAATACAAGCTTCCGGCCCTCCTCACACCCGTATTCGTCATGCTCGAGGTGTGCATGGAGATCCTTATCCCGCTTGTTATGGCGAACCTCGTCGACTATGGTATCGAGGCCGGAGACCTCGGTGTTGTTACGAGAGACGGCATTATACTGATTGCGCTCGCAATCCTGTCCATGTTCTTCGGCGTTGCCGCAGGTGTCACTGCGTCCCGCGCTTCGGCCGGCTTCGGCAGAAACCTTCGCCATGACATGTACTACAAGGTGCAGGAGTACGCATTCTCCAACATCGACCGCTTCTCCACCGCCAGTCTTGTAACGCGTATGACGACGGACGTGTCAAATGTGCAGATGGCATTCCAGATGATCATCCGAATCGCACTCCGCTCGCCGTTTATGACCATTTCCGCGTTGATTGTCGCATTTTCCATCGACGCTAAGCTGGCGCTGATCTTCCTCGTATGTGTACCGTTCTTGTTGTTCGGCTTGATTTCGATTGCAAAGATGGCGCATCCTACGTTCCAGCGCGTCTTCAAGACCTACGACAAGCTCAACAACGTAGTGCAGGAAAACCTCTATGGCATCCGCGTCGTAAAGACGTTCCGCAGAGAGGAATTTGAAATTGATAAATTCGACGACGTCAGCGAGTCCATTTACAAGGACTTCACGAAGGCAGAGAAGCTGCTTGCCTTCAACGCTCCGATGATGCAGGCCGCTATGTACACCTGTACGCTTTTGGTTTGCTGGTTCGGTGCCAAGGCGGTCGTTGCCAGTGGCGGCAACGAAGCAATCGGCCTTTCCGTCGGTGAGCTGATGAGCTTGATTACATACGCAACGCAGATCTTGATGGGCCTTATGATGGTCGCAATGATTTTCGTAATGTCTACTATGGCTCGTACCTCCGCACATCGTATCCTCGAGGTGCTTGACGAGGAAAGCGATTTGCAAAATCCCGCAGAGCCCATTATGGACGTTCCGAACGGCGCAATCGAGTTCAAGAACGTAACCTTCCGTTACAAGGCGTCTTCCGACAAGCCGGTTCTCGACAACATCAACCTGACGATTGCCTCCGGCGAGACCATCGGTATTATCGGTGGTACCGGTTCCTCCAAGTCCAGTCTCGTGCAGCTCATTCCCAGACTGTACGACGTATCCGACGGTTCCATCATCGTCGGCGGCCACGATGTACGCGAGTACGATTTGGACACTCTTCGCAACGCCGTATCGATGGTACTTCAGAAAAATGTCCTGTTCTCCGGAACAATCGCCGACAACCTTCGTTGGGGCAATCCGGACGCTACGGACGAGGAGCTGA
Source organism: Lachnospiraceae bacterium (assembly GCA_045645665.1). GTDB lineage: Bacteria > Bacillota > Clostridia > Lachnospirales > Lachnospiraceae > ISDg. The sequence goes on from JAZRJF010000029.1 coordinate 10,350, forward strand.
AGCACGCTTGCGAGCTGGCCTGTGCCGATGAATTCATCAGCAAAATGCCCGAGGGCTATCAGTCCCATATCGAGCAGGGCGGAACGAACGTATCCGGCGGTCAGAAGCAGCGTCTTTGTATCGCACGTGCCCTGTTGAAGAAGCCGAAGGTGCTGATCCTCGACGACTCCACGAGTGCCGTAGATACCGCAACGGACGCAAAGATCCAGAAGGCATTTGCCGAAGTGATTCCCGACACGACAAAGCTCATTATCGCACAGAGAATCTCCTCCGTACAAAATGCCGACCACATTATTGTTATGGACGACGGTAAGATTTCCGCATTTGGCACGCACGACGAGCTGCTGAAGACAAGCGACATCTACCGCGAAGTATATGAATCTCAGAAGAAGGGAGGCGAGGAAAATGCCTAGTCCCGGTGGTTCCAGACCGATGCCCGGTATGAGGGGCATGCCCGCAGGCGGCCGTATGGGTGCACCTATCGCAAAGGGAACACTCCCCCGCCTACTCAGTTATCTGAAGAAATTCCGGCTGCATTGCATCTTCGTAGCCATTTGTATTCTGTTCAGCACGGGAGCGGGAATCGCTTCCTCCCTGTTCGTACAGAGATTGATTGACGACCACATCGCACCGCTTTTGCTTGAGGCAAATCCGGTGTACACCGGCCTTTTGAAAGCCATCCTCACGATGGCGGCCATCTACCTTGTCGGCGTATTGTCCACCCTCATCTACAACCGTACCATGTCTATGATTGCTCAGGGTACGCTGAAGGAGATCCGCGACAAGATGTTTGCTCACATGCAGACGTTGCCCGTCGGCTATTTCGATTCGCATACGCACGGCGACGTAATGAGCCACTATACGAACGATACCGACACGCTTCGTCAGATGATTTCGCAGAGCTTGCCTCAGATGCTCTCCTCAGTCATCTCCATCATCGGTGTGTTCATTTCCATGCTCACACTCAGCGTATGGTTGACCATCATCGTAGTCGCATTTTTGTTCATCATCAAAGCAGTCGTTAAGCTCGTAACCGGCCGCAGCGGCAAGTTCTTCATGCTTCAGCAGCAGTCCTTGGCAAATGTCAACGGCTACATCGAGGAAATGATGAACGGCCAGAAGGTCGTACAGGTATTCTGTCACGAGGACGAGGCTTGTGAGGAATTCGATAAGAGAAATGACGAGCTGTGCAAGAACATGACCAATGCGCACATTTACGCAAATGTTATGGGCCCGCTCATGAACAACCTCGGCTATATCCTTTACGTGGTTATCGCAGTTGTCGGTTCTATCTTGGCGATCCAGGGCGTTCCCAACCTGCGTCTCATCGGCATCGAGCCGCTGACGCTTGGTATGATTGCATCGTTCCTGATTCTGTCCAGAAACTTCGTAAACCCGATCGGCCAGGTTTCGCAGCAGTTCAACTCCATCCTTATGGCACTTGCCGGTGCCTCTCGTATCTTCAAGCTCATGGATGAGCAGAGCGAGGTAGACGAAGGCTACGTTACATTGGTAAATGCTCGTCTTGTGAACGGCGAACTTGTTGAGGTTCCGGAAAAGACCGGCCTTTACGCTTGGAAGCACCCGCACGGTGACGGCACGACGACCTATACGGAGATGAAGGGCGAGGTTCGTTTCTACGAGGTGGATTTCGCTTACGTAGAAGGCAAGACCGTATTGCACGACATTACGCTGTACGCAAAGCCCGGCCAGAAGGTCGCATTTGTCGGTGCAACCGGAGCCGGTAAGACGACGATTACGAACCTGATCAACCGTTTCTACGACATCGCAGACGGTAAGATTCGCTACGATGGCATCAACATCAACAAGATTAAGAAGGCAGACCTGAGACGCTCCATGGGCGTTGTATTGCAGGACGTTAACCTGTTTACCGGAACGGTTATGGAGAACATCCGCTACGGTAACCTGGACGCAACGGACGAGGAATGTATCGCAGCTGCAAAGCTTACCGGTGCTGACAGCTTCGTACGCATGCTTCCGCAGGGCTACAACACGATGCTCGAGGGCGACGGCAGCGGCCTTTCCCAGGGCCAGCGCCAGCTCATCAGTATCGCTCGTGCCGCAGTAGCAGACCCGCCGGTAATGATTCTCGATGAGGCAACGTCCTCCATCGATACTCGTACCGAGGCCATCGTACAGCGAGGCATGGACGCCCTCATGAAGGGACGTACCGTCTTCGTTATCGCACACCGCCTCTCCACGGTACAGAACTCCGATGTCATCATGGTATTGGAGCAGGGCCGTATCATCGAGCGCGGAACGCACGACGACCTCATCGCCGAGAAGGGCAAGTACTATCAGCTGTACACGGGAGCATTTGAGCTGGAGTAAGCGCGGGCCGCAGCGGAGCTGTGGAAGTGATAGCGCAGCGAGGCTGCGCGGTGATATTCGGCGCTATGCGCCGAAAGTGTTAGGCGACAAAGCCGCCGGTGTTATCGCGCGTGGCGCGAAGTGTTAGACGAGCAGGGCTCGTCGGTGTTAGCGCAGCAAGCAACGCCGGCGTTAGCGCCCGTGGGGCGCGGCGACTAATATCAGACACAAAAAAATAGCGTTGCTTTATAGTTGGTATGATACCTTCTGTAAAGCAACGCTCTTTTTATATGTTTGATTGTTATGGCATCCGGTTTCTTTCGTCCTCCCCGTCACCCTACAGACACTACCACCGGCGCAGCTTGCTGCGCTAACACCGCTCGCTCTGCGAGCTACCACCCCCGCTGCGGAGCTGCGCTACCACTACCGCCCTACGGGCGGGTACCGACACCTCTCTTACCCCCATCCTCACCAGCTTCTTCGCCATCGTCTCGTCTCCGGCCATGTCGCCGCAAACACACACCGGCACCTCGTGAGCAGCCGCATTTTCCACCGTCATAGCGATCAGCCGAAGCACTGCCTCGTGAT
>JAZRJF010000030.1:0-6569 GCA_045645665.1 Lachnospiraceae bacterium
GGCGCGACAACAACGGCTACTGCTGGTTCGTCGGTCGTCACGACGACGTAATCAAATGCTCCGGCTACCGCATCGGACCCTTCGAGGTAGAGAGTGCGCTGATCGAGCATCCTGCCGTTATTGAGTGTGCCATCACGGCCGCCCCCGCCCCGATTCGCGGCCAGGTTGTAAAGGCAACCATCGTGCTTGCTAAGGGCTACACCCCTTCCGATGAGCTCATCAAGGAGCTTCAGAACCATGTAAAGAAGGCAACTGCGCCTTACAAATACCCTCGTATCGTAGAGTTCGTAGACGAGCTGCCTAAGACGCTCGGCGGTAACATCAAGAGAGCGCAGATACGAAAAGAAGACGCAGGGGAGTAGACAGAAGGAATGAATACGCCTAGGAGAAGCAAGGCGTGAAAAGATTAGAAAAGAAAATGTTGTGAAGAAGGTAAGAGCCCCGCGAAAGCGGGGCTCTTTTGTGTGGCGGAGGATTTTCACATTCTCTCTTTTTCATTTTATTATAATTTTATCTTTGGAAGTGTAAATGCCCTTTACACTTCGACACGATTATGCTACACTATTTGCATAAGCAAGTATTATACAACATTTACAGGAGGATAAAGTTATGTTTGATTGCATTGCGGAAAAGATTAAGTTCCTAGCGAAGTGTACTTTTTGGGCTGGTGCTGCTCTATCGGTTTATGCGGGAGTGGTTGAAATGGCTTTAGAGCGTTCGGATGGATTTCTGCTGGGATTATTCACTATGGGATTTGGCATTTTTTATTCTTGGGCAGGAGCACTTCTCATATACGGTTTTGGACAGTTGCTCAATTATGCTGAGGATTTGCGGACATTGTCCAGAGACGTCTGCGATACGCAAGATCAACTGGTAGAGATAGGACGAAAAGCCAACCGCTTATCTGCCGTCAATGCGAAGGAGGTAACCTCGAGCGAGGAAGAGCCGGTACAGAAAGAACAGGTCGTAATTTCTTGTCCGAATTGCAAGCAGCATGTCTATATTGTGAAAGGAGCGCATCAAGCAATGTGCACTTCATGTAACAAGCTTTTTCGCGTGCAGTGATTATCTCAGCTTAGACAGATGTGAAACTTTTTGAATTGATAATATTATATATTTCAGGAGGGTGTGTTATGTTTGACAACATTGGGGGCAAGATTAAGTTGCTTGCGAAGATTTTATGTTGGATTGGCATTGTAGCGTCGATTGTTTGTGGCCTGAATCTCATTTTGGGGACGTGGGATATCATGGCGAGTATCTTTTTGGGCTTCGTCGTCATGGTGCTCGGCTCGTTTGGCTCGTGGGTAGGAGCATTTGCCTTGTACGGCTTCGGCCAGCTGGTGGAGGACAATGAGAACCGGACGGCTCTGGCGGAGGAGATTTTGCAGGAGCAGGAGAAGATTGTGGCACTCTTGAGCGGTCAGACGCTGGGAGAGGGCAAGGGGCTTCTGCGTAAGGAGGAGACGGAATCCTTGCTTTTGCGAGAGCAGCTTGGAGTTCCCTGCCCGCGTTGTAACCAGCGCGTTCGCATTTCGAGAGGCGACGGAAAAGGTAGATGCAAGGCGTGCAATACGATATTTGACGTAGAGAATTAAAACGTTTTTACTTGAGATTTTGATTGCTCGGGCCGTGCTTGGTCCGAGCAATTTTTTCGGTGACGGACCTTGCTTCAAAAGCCATTGTCCCAACATGGAATTTGTGATACAATACACTAACGAGCCGCCGGAGCCGGGCAAGGGCTTTCCGGGGAGAGGCGCGGAGTGCGCCGAGGCGGTTTCATTTCCGATGACGAGGAGATTTTTATGAACTATTCTATCCGATCCTACAACGAACTGCCGGGCGATGCATTTGGTCTGCGAATTAGAGTATTCGTAGAGGAGCAGGGCTTTGTGGATGAATTCGATGAGATTGATAAGATTGCTACGCACCTCGTGCTGTACGAAGAGAGCGGAAAGGCGCTCGGTACGTGCCGTGTGTTTGCCGGTGAGGACGAGGGCAACTATATTCTCGGGCGGTTTTGCGTTCTAAAGGAATACCGCGGACAAGGGCTCGGGACCGCATTGATTGCCGCGGCGGAGGAGGCGGTCAAGTCGCTTGGCGGCAAGTCGCTTAGCCTGCATTCGCAGTACCAGGCGCGGGATTTTTATAAGAAGTCTGGCTATGAGCAGTACGGCGAGCTGGAGTATGAGCAGGGCTGTCCGCACATTTGGCTGAAGAAGGAGCTTGCGTAGGAGAAGCCTGCGCTTGGCGGAAGGCTGCGATTGGGCGAAGTCAGTGCTTGGCGGAGGTTTGAGTTTGGCACGGCGAGACAGAAGGGAGAGGCAAATGTTTGACTTTAAGGACAAGATCGTCGTTGTGACCGGCGGTGCGCAGGGCATCGGACGGTGCATTCGGGAGGAATTTGAGCGGGCCGGAGCTACGGTGTGCGTTATCGACCTGCAGGAAAATGATTATTTCGTCGGCGACCTCGCGGACAAGGCGACGCTTGAGCGTTTTGCCGACCGTGTTATTGCCGATTACGGACGCGTGGACTACCTTATCAACAATGCGGCGCCGAGGATGTGCGGCATTACGGGAGGCAGCTACGAGGATTTTGAGTACGCCCTAAAGGTGGGCGTGACGGCGCCGTTTTATCTGGCTAAGCTGTTCGCGGCGCATTTTGCCAAGGGGGCGAGCATCGTGAACATTTCGTCGTCGAGAGACCGCATGAGTCAGCCGGAGACGGAGAGCTACACGGCGGCAAAGGGCGGAATTGCGGCACTGACCCACGGACTCGCGGTGAGTCTTGCGGGGCGCGTGCGGGTGAATTCGATTTCGCCGGGCTGGATTGATACCGCGTACACGGTCTATGAAGGGCCGGATGCGACGCAGCAGCCGGTGGCCAGAGTGGGCGACCCGCGGGACATTGCGAATATGGTATTGTATCTGTGCTCGGATATGGCGGGCTTTATTACGGGCGAGAACATTTGCATCGACGGCGGCATGACGAGGCAAATGATTTACCACGGCGAGCATGGCTGGAGCCTAGAGGACTGAGGCTTGACTGCCGAACCTTGGCGCGCTAGGACTTGATCGAGACTTGGCCGATCGAGGCTTGACCGAGATGGTATAATGGACATAACAGAGCATTTGGCACACCGGCGAGGACGTTTTCGTGGAGTGCGGGCTCATTTGGATAGAGAACAGGAAAGAGTATACGTAGCACAAAGGATAATAAGGAGATTACAGCATGGCAAATAACAGACCGAGAGGCAGAGTAAAGAATGTGACCGGAGGAGGCAAAGGCGTTAAGAAGCGCGGAAGCGGTTTGGGAACCGGCCCGGTCGGTAGCGGAACCGCGGGCTCATTTGGCGGTGGTAGTGCGTCCGGCGGAAGCTCGCTTGGCGGAAGCTCCGCAGGTGGAAGCGGCATTGGCGGCGGTTCGCTTGGCAGTGGAAAGCGTTCTACTCGAGCATCCGGCAATAAGAGCTCGTTGCTTACCATTATCGTTGTCATCATCGCTTTGCTTGGCGGTGGCGGCGGTTTGACTAGCCTTTTGGGCGGTGGTTTGTCCGGCTTGTTCGGCGGCGGTAATAGCGGAGGTACGCAGAACCCGATCGGCGATTTGCTCGGCGGCGGTTCGTCCATCATCGGCGCAGTTAGCGGCGGCTGGGAGACCGGCAACAACACGAGCAAGCTCAACACGTCCGTAGCTTCGAGTGCCAGAGCGAAGAGAACGAAGATTCTCGGCAACAGCAAGGACGAGGTTACGATTATGGTGTACATGTGCGGTACCGACCTTGAGTCGAGATCCGGCATGGGAACGAGCGATTTGAAGGAGATGCTTGGTGCATCCCTGAACGATAAGGTAAATGTCATCGTCTATACCGGCGGCTGCAAGAAGTGGCAGACGAGCGGAATCAGCAACAAGGTGAATCAGATTTATCAGGTGACCGGCGGAAAGCTGAAGCTTCTCGACGACGATGCCGGAACCGGTGCAATGACGGATCCGAACACGCTTGTGAGCTTCATTGAGTATTGCGAGAAGAAATTCCCCGCGAACCGTAACAACCTGATCTTCTGGGATCACGGCGGTGGCTCGATCAGCGGCTACGGCTATGACGAGAAGTACGGAAGCGGCGATTCCATGAACCTTGCGGAGATCAACCAGGCGCTGAAGAAGGCGGGCGTAACCTTTGATTTCATCGGTTTTGACGCATGTTTGATGGCTACGCTGGAGACCGCATTGATGCTTACGCCTTATGCGGATTACTTGATTGCCTCCGAAGAGACCGAGCCGGGCGTTGGCTGGTATTATACGAACTGGCTGACGAACCTTGCGAAAAATACGTCTATGCCGACCATCGAAATCGGCAAGAACATTGTAGACGATTTCGTGGACACGTGCGCACGTCAGTGCCGAGGACAGAAAACTACGCTGTCGGTAGTCGATTTGGCGGAGCTGGAGAAGACCGTTCCTGCGAATCTGACCGCATTTTCCGTATCTGCGAGCGATTTGATTCGGGAAAATGAGTACAAGACGGTGTCAGATGCCCGCTATAGCACGAGAGAATTTGCAGCGTCCTCCGGAATCGATCAGGTGGATTTGGTGCATTTGGCTCACAATATGGGTACCGACGAGGGCAAGAAGCTGGTAGACGCGCTTCTCAGTACCGTAAAATACAACCGTACCTCGAGTGATATGACAAATGCGTACGGCCTGTCCATTTACTTCCCTTACAATAAGGTTTCCTCAGTCGACGCGGTAGTGGACACCTACGAGGCGATTGGCATGGACGAGGAGTACATGCGCTGCATTCAGGAGTTTGCGAGCCTTGAGGTTGGCGGTCAGACCGCGACCGGTGGCACAGCTTCTCCGTTGCCGGCATTGCTTGGCTTGCTCGGTGGCGGTAGCACAAGCTCGGGCGGCAGCTCGGATGCCATTGCGGGACTTCTCGGCAGCTTCCTGTCCGGACAGTTCGGTGGCATTAAGGGCTTGGACAGAAACAACACAGCATTTTTCGAAGAGAAATCCTTGACGACAGAGGAGATGGCACAGTATCTGTCGAGCAATTATTTTGATCCGACGGCGCTTGTTTGGAAGGAAAATGAGGACGGCAAGCACATCTTGCAGCTGAGCGAGGCGCAGTGGGCGCTTGTTCACAACCTGGAGCTGAACGTCTTCTACGACGACGGCGAGGGCTATATCGATCTCGGCTTGGACAACGTCTACGAGTTCGATGACGCCGGCAACTTGATCGGAGATACCGACAGAACGTGGCTGGCCATCAACGGACAGCCGGTGGCATATTATCATCTGAGCACTGTAGAGGACGGCGACAACTATACGATTACCGGTCGCGTGCCGGCGCTTTTGAACGGCGAGCGCGTGAACCTGATTCTCGTATTTGACAACGAAAATCCGTACGGCTACATCGCCGGTGCACGCTACGACTACGTGGACGGCGAGACGGAGACCGTGGCAAAGGCTCTTGGCGCGCTAAATGTAGGCGATACGCTCGACTTCCTGTGCGATTACTACACCTACGGCGGCGAATATCAGGACAGCTACTATCTCGGCGAGCAGATGACGGTGACCGAGCAAATGACGATCAGCAACGTAGACCTCGGCGAGGGCGACATTCGCGTGACGTATTTGTTCACGGACATTTATAATCAGAAGCACTGGACGGAAGCGATTGTGGAGTGATATCGCGCGGAGCGCGAAGTGATATTCGGCCAACGGCCGACAGTGATAGCGCTGCAAGCAGTGGGGAGGATTTATGGATTTTGAGGCTTTTGTTAGAGATATTGAATTGAATCAGTGGAATGTGTTTGGTGCGGAGGTGTACGTGGACGGTAAGTTGGCGCACAGCTTCGGTGACACGACGGAGCTGAGACATCCGATTTACTCGGCGACGAAGACCATTTTGTCAATAGCGGTCGGCATGGCGGTGGACGAAGGCAAGCTGGACATTCACAAGTCCATTTTGGAATACCTGCCGGCGGATGTCGTTGCCCGTATGCCGGAGGAGCAGGTGGAGGCGTATCGCCACATTACCACGAAGCGACTTATGACGATGTCGGTGCCGGGGTATCCGTTTCGTCATGAGGGCGAGAGCTGGCTGCAGTTTGCACTGAACGTGCCGATTCGCCCGGAAGTTCAGACATTTGAATATACAAATGTATCGGCCTATCTCGTGGGCGTCGTTACGACGTGCGCGCTGGGAGAGGATTTGTACGAATACTTGACGCGCAAGCTGTTCGAGCCGTTGGGAATCGAGGCGCCGCCGTACAAGAGGTGTCCGGATGGGTATTTTTACGGAGCATGCGAGATGGAATTGACGGTGCACGAACTGAGCAAAATAGGGCTGCTTCTTTACAACGGAGGCGTGTACGAGGGCAAACGCATTTTGTCGGAGGAGTACGTGAAAGAGGCTACCTCGGTGCAACAGCAAAATCGCGAGGGCGGCTACGGCTATTTCGTGTGGAAGTATCGAAACGGCTTCAGCATCAACGGCAAATGGAAGCAAAAATGCTACATTCTGCCAGAGGAGAAGCGGATGGTAACGTATTTGGCGCACATCGAA
>JAZRJF010000031.1:0-104179 GCA_045645665.1 Lachnospiraceae bacterium
CCTCAGGACGGTACCGTTGCTAGTATTAACGTAACAGTTGGACAGAGCGTAGATCCTGGTGAATTGCTTGCAACATTGAACTAATACGAATTGTTGATACGATGAACCGGGAGGTAAACGCAGAATGGACTATATTATTGACACATTAGGAAATCTAGCCAAAGCCACTGCATTTGCATCCCTTACCTGGGGCAACATCTTAATGATTGGCGTTGCACTGTTTTTCCTATATCTTGCTATTGCAAAGGACTACGAGCCTCTCTTGTTGGTACCGATTTCTTTCGGTATGCTTTTGGTTAACATGTATCCCGCCATTATGGCTGAGCCGGTAGAATGTGTACAGACATTTTACAACGCTGAGGGAGAAAAGCTGATAACCATTTACGATGGCGAAGTAACCTTTGACTATTATGATGTTGAGAATCTCACCGTGCGCTATTCCGATAAGGATAAGGGTGGAATGACCTGTGAAGCACCCGGCGAGACAAACTGGACGAGCACAATCACGACGACGTACTCCACGAAGGAAGGAGAAGTGATTCTCAGCTTCGATACGAAGGAAGGCGAGCAGTCCAACTTCTTTGTAAAGGATTTTGCAAAGATGGAAGAGACGGAACAGGCCGGTGGTTTGCTGCATTACTTCTTCCTTTTGGATGAGTGGGCGATTCTTCCGTGCTTGATCTTCATGGGTGTCGGCGCGATGACCGACTTCGGTCCTTTGATTTCGAACCCGAGAAGCTTCTTGCTTGGTGCTGCAGCACAGCTCGGTATTTTCTTTGCTTATTTGGCAGCTATTCTTCTTGGCTTTAACGACAAGGCGGCAGCAGCCATCTCCATCATCGGTGGTGCGGACGGACCGACCTCTATCTTCCTGGCCGGAAAGCTCGGACAGACGGAGTACATGGGAGCAATCGCAGTTGCGGCTTACTCCTACATGTCGTTGGTACCGATCATTCAGCCTCCGATCATGAAACTCTTGACCACTCAGGAAGAGCGTAAGATTAAGATGGAGCAGCTTCGTCCGGTATCTAAGCTGGAGAAGATTTTGTTCCCGATCGTTGTAACGGTAGTATGTGTTATGGTATTGCCTGACACCGCTCCGTTGATCGGTTGCTTGATGCTCGGTAATATCTTTGGTGAGTCGGGCGTTGTTCGTCAGCTGAAGGAGACCGCTTCCAATGCGATGATGTACATCGTAGTTATTCTCCTCGGTACCTCTGTAGGTGCTACGACGAGTGCGGAAGCATTCTTAAAGCTGGATACCCTTAAGATCGTTGCTCTCGGTCTGATTGCATTTGCAGTCGGTACCGCCGGCGGTGTTTTGTTGGGTAAGGTTATGTGTAAGATGAGTGGCGGCAAGATTAACCCGTTGATCGGTTCCGCAGGTGTATCGGCCGTTCCGATGGCTGCGAGAGTATCGCAGAAGGTCGGCGCGGAAGAGGATCCTACAAACTTCCTCTTGATGCACGCAATGGGCCCGAACGTTGCCGGCGTTATCGGTACTGCGGTTGCAGCCGGTGTATTCATGGCTGTATTCGGAGTATAATCGCTACGGTGCACATTTTTCTAAATGATTATTATGCGGGTGAGTGTCCGCGTTGCCATCACTCACCTGCTTCAATATGAGCAACGCAGAAATGAGGTTAACAAATGGCAGAACAGGTGAAAAAGCCGGTAAAGATAACAGAGACTATTTTGCGTGATGCACATCAGTCTTTGATTGCTACTAGAATGCCTACGGAGATGATGCTTCCCATCGTTGAGAAGATGGACCAGGTTGGTTACCATTCCGTAGAGTGTTGGGGTGGCGCAACGTTCGATTCCTGCCTCCGTTTCTTGAAGGAGGATCCGTGGGAGAGACTTAGAAAGCTGAAGGATGGCTTCAAGAACACGAAGCTTCAGATGCTTTTCCGTGGTCAGAACATTTTGGGTTACAATCACTACTCAGATGACGTAGTTGAGTATTTTGTTCAGAAGTCTATCGCAAATGGTATGGATATCATCCGTTTGTTCGACTGCTTGAACGACTTGAGAAATCTTCAGACAGCTGTAAATGCTACCAAGAAGGAAGGCGGCCATGCGCAGATCGCTCTTTGCTACACCCTTGGTGATGCATATACGCTTGAGTACTGGGAGAAGACTGCTAAGGCTATCGAGGAGATGGGTGCAGATTCTATCTGTATCAAGGATATGGCGGGCTTGTTGGTTCCTTACGAGGCAGATAAGCTTGTATCCGCATTGAAGGCAGGTTCTTCCCTTCCGATTCAGCTTCATACGCACTATACTTCCGGTGTTGGTTCCATGACCTACCTTAAGGCAGTTGAGGCAGGCTGTGACATCGTTGACTGTGCGATTTCTCCTTTGGCACTCGGTACTTCTCAGCCGGCAACCGAGGTTATGGTTGAGACCTTCAAGGGCACGCCTTACGATACCGGTTTGGATCAGAACCTTCTTGCTGATATTGCAGAGCACTTCCGTCCTTACAGAGAGGAAGTTCTTAAGAGCGGTCTCTTGAACCCGAAGGTACTCGGTGTTGATATTAAGACTTTGTTGTATCAGGTACCGGGCGGTATGCTCAGTAACTTGGTATCCCAGCTCAAGGAAGCAAAGGCTGAGGATAAGTATATGGACGTTCTTGCTGAGATCCCGAGAGTACGTAAGGATTTCGGTGAGCCGCCGTTGGTAACTCCGTCCTCTCAGATTGTAGGAACTCAGGCAGTTCTTAACGTATTGCAGGGCGAGCGTTACAAGATGGTAACGAAGGAGTCTAAGAAGATTCTCTCCGGTGAGTTCGGTCAGACGATTAAGCCGTTTGATCCCGAAGTTCAGAAGAAGTGTATCGGTGATGTAGAGCCGATTACCTGCAGACCGGCAGACTTGATTCCTCCGCAGCTTGATAAGTTCCGTGAAGAGTGTAAGGAATGGATCCAGCAGGATGAGGATGTATTGTCCTACGCACTGTTCCCGCAGGTTGCAACTGATTTCTTCAAGTATCGTCAGGCTCAGCAGACGCAGGTTGATGTGGCTGCAGCAGACGTAGCAAATCAGGCATATCCGGTATAAAGACAATAAAAAATGGCCGATACGGATTCGTTCCGTATCGGCTTTTTTATTGTCGGCATTGCCGACTATCACCGCCGCCTTAGGCGGCCATCGACTATCACCGCAGCGCCATGCGCTGCCATCACCCCACACCCGGTCGTAGCGGGTACCGAATCAACCCCAGTATCGTCAGATAACATGCAACGTATAGGATGGACAGAAGGAGCATTTGCATAAGTAAGAGGCTTCCGACTCCGTGCAATGTGAATGCAACGAGGTGCGCGAAGAACGGAAGAATCAACACGGTTACCAGAAGCGGTTTTCCGAGGGCGGTCCACCAGCCGCAAAATACAATGCGATTTTTGCGTAGTGCAGTGAGGCTTAAAAGGACGGACAATACAATGTCGCAGCCGAGTGCCAGAAAGAAGCCGTTTAGGCCGAGTTTGGGGATGAAAATCGCAACCAGCACCAATCTCAAAGAAGAGCTGACGACGGCATTTCGGAAGGTGACGGCGGTCTTTCCGAGGCCATTCAGCACGCTTACTATAGTTTGCCCCATATAGAGCAACGGACAGAAAAATGCGAGTATTTGCAGACTCCGGCCTGCCTCCTCGCTACGGAAGACAAGCTTGCAAAGCTGCGGTCCCAATAGGAAGAACAGCCCCATAAAGAGAAAGCCCATTAGGGTGGTATAGCGGATAGTCAGCGCTGTGGCGGTGCACATGGAGCGGTTGTCGTCTCGAGCATTTGCCTCGGCGATGGTCGGTAGCAGAAGGATGGAAAGTGCGCTCGTCAGTGCCATCGGGAAAAACAAAAATGGCATTGCCATACCGGTTAGAATGCCGAGGGAACCGAGTGCCTGCGAGTGTGACATGCCATTTCGTTCAAGCAGAGACGGTAGCAGTACGGTTTCGTAGCTATGTAGCATATTCAAAACCAGATGATTGGCCGTTAACGGGATGGCCAGTCGCAGTAGTGGACGATAATATTGTCGATCGATATTTGCCGATGGGATGTTCTCTTGTGATACCACCGTTCGCTCTGTAAGTAGATATAAGAGCAGTGTGCAGACCGCAGAGATGACTTCGCCGACTACAATACCGCAGATGGCAAGCTCGCAGCTGATTGTTTCCGCAATCACGAAGGAAGATAGAACGGTACCGGTACAAAGCAACACAAAGAAAATGCGGCTTATCTGCTCGAGTAGCTGTGCGGTTGCTGGCACGGTAGTCTTTCGACAGCCGTAAAAATAGCCGTTGCAGCAGGCGGTAACGGCACAGAAGGGAAACATCAGGCTGACGATTTGGAGGGGGCGTTTCGTTTCCGGTTCGGCCAAAATATGAGTTGCAATTTGACCGGATAATGCATACAATGCAATTGTAAGTAGGAGAGCAATCAAGACCGAAAGAAGCATTCCGCAGAATAGGATTCTTCTCGCCTGACGAGGGCCGTCCTTCTTCGAGCCTTGCTCGGCAACGAGACCGCTGATGGCGGTTTGAATGCCCGACGCATAGATGGTAAAGCACATGCCGTATACCGGTGCGATCAGCTGATAAAGGCCGAGGCGCTCGGGAGCCATGTGGTGTGCCAAAAAGATTCTATAAAAGAAGCCGAGTATCCGAGTGAGGAAACCGGCTAAGGTTAATATGATGGTACCGCGAATAATCGTATGTTTCATAGAAGCTTCCGAGCATTTTGCCACAGTATATGCGCAAAACGTGAGAAATTGCGGAAAATGAGAAACGAATTTTTCGGCGTGGAATAGGATAATAGAAAGAATGAGGATGTACGAATATGAGCATTTATCTGGATAATGCCGCAACAGCGCGAACCAGACCGGAAGTGGTTGAGGCGATGCTTCCGTTCTTTACGGAGCAGTACGGTAATCCGTCGAGCTTGCACGAATACGGACTGAACGGAAAGAAGGCCATGCAAGAGGCGCGCGCCCGAATCGCCGAGTTGCTTGGATGCGGAGCACATGAAATCTGCTTTACCTCGGGTGGCACTGAGGCGGACAATATGGCAATCAAGGGCTTTTGTGAGGCAAATGCGGCAAAGGGCAAGCACATCATTACGTCGGCGGTGGAGCATCATGCCGTACTGCATACGTGTCAGTACATGGAGCGACATGGTTACACGGTGACGTACCTCCCGGTAGACGACAACGGTTTGATCTCACTACAGCAGCTGGAGCGTGCGATTCGACCGGACACAGTGCTGATTAGCATTATGTACGCGAACAACGAAATCGGTACGATTATGCCGATTCGGGAGATCGGAACCATTGCAAAGGCACATGGTGTAGCATTTCACTGTGATGCGGTACAGGCTATCGGCCATTGTCGCATTGTACCGAAGGAACTGGGCATTACGATGCTGAGTATGAGCGGCCACAAGCTCGGAGGTCCGAAGGGCGTCGGTCTTTTGTACGTAGAGGATGGCACTCGCATGGAGCCGATTTTGCACGGAGGCGCTCAGGAGAAGCGGTGGCGCGCAGGTACGGAAAATGTACCGGGTATCATCGGACTCGCGAAAGCGATGGAGTGCGCATATGCGAGCATGCCCCGGACAGAGAAGCATTTGAAACAGTTGTCGGAGCATCTGAGAAATCGTGTGCTTCAGGAGATTCCGTGTACGAGAATCAACGGTGTGAACCATTTTGACATCGAAGAGGGCAAGCGACTACGCGGAAATCTGAGTTTCAGCTTTGCATATGTGGAAGCCAGCTCGTTGTTAGTCTTTCTCGATATGGATGGCATTCATTGCTCGGGCGGCTCGGCCTGCACCTCGGCATCCAGTAAGCCGTCGCACGTGTTGGAGGCAATCGGCTTGCCGGATGGACTTGTGAAGGGCACCATTCGAATTACGTTATCGGAGGATAACACCTTGTCGGAGATGGATTTGGTCGCAGAGGCTTTGAAGAAAAATGTTGCGAAGCTTCGCGAGATGAATCCCGAATATTGCAGCAGAAACCGAGGTCCGCATCGTTTCCCGATGCGTTGATAACCTATTTCAAATCACCGTTTGCCGGATTGTCAAGAAGGTGACCGCTCTTCGTAAAACGAGAGCCGTGGCACGGACAGTCCCAGGAATGCTCCGAACGATTCCACTTTAAAGCGCAGCCCAGATGTGGGCAGCGCTTTTTTGTTGGCGTCAAAAGGTTGACGGTCGACTCGCCCAGATTGACAAATAGCTGCTTTGTTAAGATGCTTCGAGACGGCGAGAATACCCCGGCGTAATCGTTCTTTTTACCGCTCAGCAGGTCGCTCAGTAGCATCGCGGCAACCATGGAGCCGGTCATTCCCCATTTGTTAAAGCCGGTCGCGGTGTAGATTCCCTTAGTGCCGGCGGAGTATGGACCGATATATGGGACGTCGTCGAGGCTCATGCAATCCTGCGTTGCGTAGCGGTAGGCAATGCTTGCATTCGGGTAATAGCACTGTGCCGCGTGCATAAGCTCCTCGTAGCCGCCACCCTTTTTGCCGGTGCGATGTGAGCCGCCACCGAGCAACAGCAAGTTGCCGTAGTTTCGAAAGGAGAGACCGCATTTGCTTTCATCCACGTACATGCCGCTTAGCTGCTCGGCATCGGAAAGTCCGAGGACATAGGAGCGATGCTGGTACAGCTTTATGAAGTAGCTTCCGTGCTTGTTCAGCATAGGAAAATGCGTTGCGATTACAAGCCGCTTTGCGTGAATCTTTGCGTGCTCGGTTCGCGCAGACGTTCCGATTAGCTCACGCACAAAGGTGTGCTCGTAGATGTTCAGTCCGGCGGCGATGTGGGCGAGGAATTTCAGCGGATGGAATTGGGCCTGATCCGGGAAACCGACTGCACCGGCAGTGCGAATCGGAAGCGGAAGCTTCTCGTGAAAATGCGCGGGAAATCCGAGCTGCTCGAGCGCGCGTATCTCGTCCTCGGCTTTTTGGCGGTCGGATAGAGAATACACGTAGTTGTCTCGGACCTCGTAGTCGCAATCCATTGTCTTGCAAAGTCTGGCGTATTGCTCGAAAGCGTCCATATTGGCGCGCAGATAGGCAAGCGCGTATTCTTTGCCCTTTGCCCTCAGTAGCTTACTGTAGAGAAAGCCGTGCTGGTAAGTAATCTTTGCAGTCGTATTCCCGGTAGTGTGACTGCAAATGCGGTCCTTTTCCACAAGCACATACGGCACGCCGCATTGTTGTAAGTGCCAAGCGGTCAATAGGCCGACGATGCCTCCGCCGACGATGAGAACGTCAGTCGATAAGTCGTGCGTTAGGGAAGGGAAGGAGGGGAGCGATACCCCGGAGCGCCATACGGAATCGGACATAAAAACACCTGCTTTCTATGCGAAAGCAGGCGTTGATTGGTTTATGAAAATGCTCGGCCGCCTCCGCATCGGATTGGCACTAGCATGTGCAAATGCGGGAGCATTTATGCGGCGCTGTCCTTAGTCGTCAAGTCGATGAAAGCTCGGACGCTGCTCGGAAAAGGTCGTGTAGTAGCGGTAGCCGAGTGACTGAAGCAGTTCGGCGGTTCGCTCGAATTCATAGGCGAGATGCTCCGGCATGTGAGCGTCGGAGCCGATGGTTAGAATCTCTCCGCCCAATGCAAGGTACTCCTTCAAAGCGAACAGTCCGGGATGCGGGTCGTTAAGACCTCTTCGCAGGCTATTGGTATTGACCTCGATGCCTTTTCCGCGCGCAATCAATGCGCGAAGCGTTTCGTGAAGCACTTCCTTGTACAATGCGTCGGAAACCTTGCCTCCGTCCGGAATGTAGCGAAGCACGTAATCGAGGTGTCCGAACACCTGAAAGCCATCGTACTCCGTGGCGTTGAAGAGATTCGCTTCAAAATACCGAAGCACACCTTCTGTGTTGCCCTGCTCCCAGTAGCCACGATAATACGGGTCTGTGTTCTGCAAGCAGTGCGTAGAGCCAATGACAAAATCAAACGGATAGGAGCGCAGAAGCTCGTCGTAGCGGCTACGCATCTGTTCATAAAGCTCCGGCTCGTTGCGCAAGCCAAGCTCGATGCCGATTCGCAAATCAAGCTTACCGCGATAGGCTTCCTTAAGGCGAGTGAACGTGTCGAAGTAGTGCGTCGGGTCAAATACGAATTCCCCGGGTTCGCCCGGATAGTCATAATCCATGTGATCGGTAACACACAGGGTACGAAGCCCTTTGGCGATAGCGCCCTCAATCATGCTCTCCGGCGTCGCCTTGGAGTCTGTGGAAAATGCGGTATGTGTATGAAAATCTGAACGTATCATAACAGTTCCTTTCGTGTTGTGAGGTAAATGCATCACGTGAGGCTAAGCCCCGACAGCTGAGACAAATTCGTCGCTTGGCGTCAATCCTCGATGAGCGTCAGCGATTTCGCAATCTCCGGCGTCGCGATGAGAGAGTAGTTTGTGTAGTACACAACGAAGCCGGGCTTGGCACCGGACGGCTTCTTCACATTTCGCCGCTCGAGATAATCGACCTCGACCTTACCGGATGTTCGATTCTTCGAATAGTACGCAGCGAGGGAGCCTGCAATCTCGTATACGTGATCCGGCACTTCCTCACCGCCGGTACGCAGCAGCACGTGAGAGCCGGGAATGCCTTTGGCGTGGAACCACCAGTCGCTGCCGGAAGCCACTCGGAACGTGAGCTCGTCATTTTGATAATTGTTCTTTCCGACGAAGATATCAAAGCCTTCCTCGGTACGATAGTGATACGGCTTGCTCGCGTCGCCGCGTCTCTTTTTGTTCGTGGACGAAGCGTCCTTTTTGAAGCGGATGTAGCCGAAGTCGGTCAACTCGCGGCGGATGTCCGCAAGGTCTGCCTCGGTCTGTGCATATTCGAGAGATTCGCGTATCGACTCGAGGTGAGCCAGCTCCTCCTCGCTGGAAATGAGGTGCGTCTCAAGCGATTCGGCGGTTCTTTTGAGCTTCGTGTAGCGCTCGAAATACCGCTTCGCATTTTCCATGGCGGAAAGCGTCTCGTCGAGAGGAATGGTTATCTCTTTGTCGTCATAATAATTGGTACAGGTCAGCTCCTTCGCACCGGGCGTCGCAGTGTAGCCGTACGTTGTCAGAAGCTCGCCGTAGACGCGATAGCGGTCCTTCTTCTCGGTATCGGAAAGCTGTTTCCTTTGCAGCTCGAGCTTTTTGGCGGTACGTTCTACGGCTGTTTGCACGGTACGTCGCAGCTCGGACGACTTCTGCCGGATACGGGTACGAGCCTCCTTCTCGCGATAATATTGCAGCAACACGGTGCTCATATCGCCATACGGTGCCGCAACATAACCGTCGTAGTGTGTATAGCAGGTCAGAGGAAATGCCGCAAATTCAATCGGTTCCTCATCCTTTAGTATGATGCACGGATGGAAATCCGCAGACTGAAGTCTGTTCTTCAATTCGGAAAATGCTTTCATGAGCGCAGCCATATGCTCGGTCGTCTGGGCGGAGGCGGGGAGCGACGGGTCGCAACCGCTTTGGTGGCACAGCTCATTTGCAAGCACGGGGCTGACGCCGACAAATGCTTGGTAAATGCTCTTGGAAAGCTCCATCGGATAGGAAGCCAAGAGGGCGGGAAGCTCCTCGGGCGAAGTGGCGAGCAGCGAGTGCTTTTCCGTCGTCTGCGGTATAAAGTATTTGCGGCCGGGCAATACTTCACGCACGGAGCTTACGAAGGAGGAAACGCGCTTGATGCTGTCGACGATCGTCATGTCCTCATCGCAAAAGATAAGGTTGCTGTGCTTGCCCATCAGCTCGACCATGAGCCATTTGATACGGGTGTCGCCGAGCTCGTCGAGATGCTCGACCTTGATACGGATGACGCGCTCCAAATCGGGCTGCGAAATCTCAAGGATACGGGCACTGTTCAAATGCTTTCGAAGGAGCATGCAAAAATTCGGCGCAGTGAGTGGCGCCGTTTTTGAAGTGTCCGTAATGCAAGCCATCGGAAGAGAAGCACTCACAGAAAGCTGCAGGCGGTACGTGTCGTAATTTTTGATTGTAAGCAAAAGCTCATCGTGTTCGGGCTGACTGATCTTTGTGATTCGTCCGCCGACTAAGAGCTGATTCCATTCGTGTACCAGGCAGGACACGGTGATACCATCGAAAGCCATAAAAAATCCTCCATTCGTAGGAGAGTATAACACAATTCATTTGACAATACCATGCCATTTCTTTATAATTATACTGATTGTTTATATTTCAATCGGAATGGAGTTTAGAATGTTACGCAATTTAGAACGGAAGTTTGGAAAGTATGCCATTGTAGGCTTGATGCGATATGTAATAGCACTGTATGTGTTGGGATTTCTCATTGGAATATTCTCACCGAATTTTTATGCTGATTTTCTTATGCTGGACATTGATAAGGTGTTGCAGGGTCAGGTGTGGCGTCTGGTGACGTTTTTGATACAGCCGATAGAATACAACCTGTTCTTCTTGTTCATCTCGCTGTACCTGTATTACATGATCGGATCCAGCTTGGAGGCACGTTGGGGAAGCTTTCGCTTTAACCTGTTTTACTTCTCGGGTATCTTTTTCACTGTGCTCGCTACGGTAATCGGTTATATTGTGACGCGTGCGATGAGCGGTACCGGAGTGTCGTTCCCGTTTGGCTTGGAAGCGCTGAATATGTCGCTTTTGCTTGCCTTTGCGGTGGAGTACGGAGAAGTGCGTTTGCTGCTGTTCTTTATCATACCGATTAAGGTGAAGTATCTCGGCATTTTCTATGTCGCAATGATTGCTTACGATATCATCTCGCTCGTTGTAACGAACGATCCGCTTGCAATTTGGTTTGCAGTCGCTTACTTTGTGACGTTCCTGAACTTTGTGATATTCTACTTCGCGACGCGAAAATATCGAAAACAGATGAAGGTGAACAATCTGCGCAGACGATTTGAGTATCAGCAGAAGATGCGTAGTGCACAGGCACAGGGTCCGGTTACGAATGTAGGAGCGCAGAGAGTGGTAACGCGACACAAATGTGCTGTGTGCGGCAGAACGGAGTTGGACGGAGACGATTTGGAATTCCGTTTTTGCTCGAAGTGTGAGGGTGACTTCGAATATTGTATGGACCATTTGTATACCCACACGCACGTAGTGCGCGAACGAATGGAACAATAGAGAATAAAGTAGACTGGACGAGGTTTGGAATGGCTAAGAATACGAAAGCAGATGACTTTGTAAAGAAGTCAAGAAATAAATACTACCCGCTTGCATGGTTGAATCTCGGAGCGGACATGGATTTTCTGTTCGGAGAGCTGACGGATGTGGCGAATGAAAGCAAGCGCCTTTTTGTGAAGGGCATTGCGGCAGGAGATGAGGAGCTTCTCGGACGTTTCGTGGAGGCGGGAGTGCAGGCATTTGCAAAGGACGATGAGGCTTCGCCTGAGGCAAATGCGAAGGATGCGCTGCTGGCACTTCGCGAGACGATAGTAGGTCGCGTGGATTCCCTGACCGGCTATGTATGTGAGCTCGCAATCTATGAGGATATGCTGAAGCGTCTTCGCAGCAGCTTTCAGACGGACGGCGAGCCGGTAGACGTGGAGGAGGCTGCACGCGAGATCTTGCAGGGCGTGTTTGCAAGTGAGGATCCGATGGTTACGAATCTTCGCCTTCAGCACATGATTTCCTGTTTGCCTGTGCGCATGACGAAGAATCGTTTTTATGATTTACTAACGCAGAACGTAGCACGCTACGTGGATTCGGACCCGGCAGCTTTGGAAGCATTTCGCTATCGTGTGCTTTCCGCTGCGGCGTTGCGACCGATTGCTGCATTTGATTGCTACGCAGAATTGGACGAGGCACTTTGCGAGCTGAGAGAGCTTGAGCCAAATGCTTTGTATGAGGCGGATTGCGACACGTATCTTGAAAAGCTTGAGAGCTACGGCGATGCGCTGGTGCTCGAGCAAGAGTTTTTGGAGTGCTTGGTACGTTGTGTGAACAACCTGTTGACGATTGTGCTTTTGCGCGGTGAGGAGCTTTCCGCAGACAGCAGAAAGTTGGAGGAGACGTTCCTTCCGGTAGTGGAGAGCTTTTTGAGTGCATTTGGCGAATATCTTGGCGGTAGAACCGCTGAGATGGACGAGGAAGTACTGACGATGGCGTATTCCACGGCAGAAGGTCTTATGGAGCGCTTGAGTGAGGAAATCGGTGGATTGGAATCCGCGTTCCAGTCGTTGTGTGAGCAGGATGCGGAATGGGCTTCCGGCGAGACGGCGAAGGGCATTTCCCTCGTGATGAGATTGATGTCCACTTCGGACTATGCCGAGCTTACGGATTCCGAACCGGGAGAGCCGCTCGCGAAGGATGAGGTAGAGGCGGCAACGAAGGAGCTTTTGGAGGCATTTGAACAATGCTTCGAGGGAAAGAACCGTCGGTTTGTGCGCTCGGTAATGTGCTTTGTACTGAGAGAGCTTCCGGTATTTTTCGATTCGAGAACAGACGCTATGAACTATGTGCTGCAGGCGCTGCAAAGCTGTAAGAGCAATGCGGAGAAGCGTCTGGCGGTGGATGAGGTTAAGGAGCTTTTTGAGGAGTTGCCATGGTAACGATAAGCAAGAACGTGCAATTCGCTGTGGACGACAAGAAGCTGTGCAGAAGATGGCTTCGCGCGGTGAAGAAGCGCAAGGACGTGTTGGAGCCGGTGTATTGCATTACGTGTGCGAACCCGCGAATCGGCGTGGCTGAGGTGGAGCCGTTGTATACCGTAGCCATGGAAGCACAGAAGCGAGATATTCTTGTGGTCGGACTTGCGGGAACTCGGGATTCGGCCTTTGAGCTTTTGCAACAGATGCTTCTTCGGACGTACAACGAGACGGACGATTTTGATTTGAGCGCCGTATACGGCGAATAATAAACGGACGGGAGGAAACGATGATTCAGGTATTGTTACTCATATTGAAGATCCTAGGCATCCTGCTTTTGTCGATCCTCGGTCTGATTGTATTGATATTGGCACTGGTGCTGTTTGTTCCGTTCCGATACGAGGTAGAGGCAGATGTGAATCTTCACCCGGGAAATGAGAACGAACCGAAACGAATACAAGGGGCGGCCAAGGTGCATTGGCTGTTGCATCTTGTGCAGGTTCGGGTCGCATATTCGCAGGAAGGCGGCTTGACCCGAAGCTTGCGAATCTTCTTCATACCGGTATCCCTCGACAAAAAGAAGGGTTCTGCGGAGCCTGTCAATGAGAACACGCAAGATGCCGACGCGGCAAATGCGGAGGCGGCAAATGCAGAGGCCGACGCAGAAGGTGGCGAAAGCGGGGTGCCCGTAATCGAGGAGGAAAGCAGTTCTTCGGCTGAGGGAACGGATTCCGCCGGCGAACCGATCGGCAGCGAATCGATAGAGTCGGAGTCGACAGAAGCGGAGACTGAGCTGATAGAAGTAGAGATGTCCGATGCGGATGCATTTGACCCGACGGATGGAGACATCCCGGAGGAAGCCGAAGCGAAGAAGCCGGGATTGGTGCAGAAGATAAGAGGAAGCATCGAGAAGCTGAAAGGCAAGCTGCTTGAGCTTCGTGATACGGCAGCATGTATGCTGGAGCTGTTCTCGAGAAAGAAGGGCTTGGCAGTCGAGTACATCAAAAAGGAAAGTACACAGACAGCGCTGAAGGACGTGTTCTCAACCGTACGGTGGATACTGAAGCATATCCTCCCGAGAAAATACGAGGGGGAGGTTACCTTTGGAACAGGCGATCCCGAGCAGACGGGCAAGCTGTTCGCGGTGGCCGCGATATTGTATCCGGTTTACGGTACGCATTTGGCGGTGTATCCCGATATGGAGGAACAGGTAATCTGTGCAGATGGAAGCCTGTCCGGACGAATTCGTTTGTGGGGCATTTTGTATCGAGCGATTCGATTGGCACGGAATAAGAATCTTCGTCGTGTCATAAAGCAGGCGATGCGCGTCAAGGATGAGATGATGAACACTCCGAAAGAAATCAAAAAGGTTATGGGAAAGGCAGCCTGATTAGGGCATAACGAATTCAATAGACAAAAGAAAGGTCAGCACGTGGTGCGGAAAGGGTGATTGAGATGGCAGAGGTGAATTTTAAGGAGACAATCAATGGTTTGCTCAGCGGTATGGAGGGCTTCGTATCGACGAAGAGCGTGGTAGGCGATGCAATTCGTCTGGAGGACGGAACGGTAATGCTTCCTCTTGTAGATGTGAGCTTCGGTGTAGGAGCGGGTGCGTTCAACAAGGATGCTAAGAACAAGGCGGCAGGAGCGGTAGGCGGAAAGATGTCCCCTTGTGCGGTTCTCATTATTCGTGACGGAAACACGCGTCTGATTACGATTAAGGATCAGGATACGATGTCACGCATTTTCGAAATGCTTCCGGACGTAATCGAGCGTCTGAAGAAGACCTTGGGCAAGAAGAAGGCAGAGGGTACCGAGGTTTCGGACGAGACAATCGATATTCTCGCAGAAGAAATCTTGAACGAGGCAGAGAAGTAAGAGTAAGGCGTATTTGGCGTGGGAAAATGCTACGGCAAAGGTCAAAAAAGAATGCTCGAAAAATAATTAAAATAGTTCTTGCATTTTGTATGCAAGTCTGCTATTATAACAATGTTCGGGTTTAAGAATACCCAATTTACAGGTTAAAAGGAGGTGCTTGTATCATGGCAAGATGCGATATTTGTGATAAGGGCGCACTTTTCGGTAGACAGATTAGTATTACAAGAAGTCAGGTTTCCGGAAGAGCTAATAAGATGTGGAAGTCCAACGTGAAGTCGGTAAAGGTTAAGGTGAACGGCGGAACGAAGAAGATGCATGTATGCACTTCATGTCTTAGATCCGGCAAGGTGGAAAGAGCTTAGTCGTGAATGGGTGTCATATGGCACCCATTTTTTATTGCTCCTAGTCGTCGCAGAATAAGTGGTAGCCGAGTACGAGAAGAAGCAGGATGATTAATAGCGAGAAAAAGCTTCCTCGTAAGAAGAGCATGATGGTCATGCCGATAGCTATCCAAAACATAATAAATCCCAACATTCGTTTCATGTGAAGCGCTCGCTGATACTGTGAATGTTAGATTTTATGTTTTTCGGAATGAAAAATGCCCCTTTTCATGCGGGAAATACCGTGTGACAGAAAAAAGGGGTTTTCTTTTTGAGCAAAACAGAGTATAATCTATGATGATTGACGTTATTTACGGATTGTGACGAACGTCTGGGTTGCGAGCAATCGCGAAGTTGCTGACAGGAGGTAGTGATATGGATGGTAACCTTACAACGAGTGTAGGAGAAGTATATATTGATTTGAGTGTCATCGCAAAGTATGCCGGCTCTGCGGCAGTAGAGTGCTTCGGCGTCGTTGGTATGGCAGCAGTAAGTATGAAGGACGGACTTGCGAAGCTTCTTCGTAAGGAAAGCTTGAGCCATGGAGTTCAGGTGAAGGCAAAGGACAATCGATTGACAATTGACCTTCACATTATCGTTTCCTATGGCGTAGGCATTGAAGCAGTATGTCAGAATCTCTGTGAAAGCGTGAAATATCGCGTTCAGGAGTTTACCGGTATGCCGGTAGAATATATTAATGTGTACGTAGAGGGTGTGCGCGTAATCGACTAATACCTCGGCTACAGTGTGATGCGACGCTGGCGAGGGTGTTATGTGCACGATAAAAGGAGGAACTAACAGTGGCAATTGTAACTATTGATGCTTCCCTGATGAAGAAGATGTTTTTGACAGGAACAAAGAATCTGGAAGCACAGAAGGAGATTATCAACGAGCTGAATGTATTCCCGGTTCCGGATGGTGACACCGGTACGAATATGACGTTGACGATTCTTGCGGCAGCAAAGGATGTAACCTATCTTCCTGAGCTTACGATGAAGAGCCTTGCTAAGGCAATGTCATCCGGCTCGCTTAAGGGAGCCAGAGGTAATTCCGGCGTTATTCTTTCTCAGTTGTTACGAGGCTTTTCTAAGGGAATTGAGAATTACGACGAGGTGACGGTGCCTGTCGTTGCGGAAGCATTTGAGAAGGCGGTTGATACAGCATACAAGGCGGTAATGAAGCCGAAGGAGGGTACGATTCTGACGGTAGCCAGAGCCGGTGCCGAATGTGCTGCGGAGCTTGCCGACTATGTAGATGATTTTGAGGAATTCGGTGCTAAGGTGCTGGAGCGTATGCAGGAAGCTTTGGATTTCACTCCGGAGCTGTTGCCGGTTCTTAAGGAAGCCGGTGTTGTAGACTCCGGTGGACAGGGCCTTATGGAAGTGATGCGCGGTGCGTACGATGCGTTGCTCGGCAAGGAGATCGAGTACGTAATCGAAGAGCCGGCTTCTGCGCCTATTGAAAGACGTGGTGCGGCTTCCAACGATATTTCGACTGCCGATATTAAGTTCGGTTACTGCACGGAGTTCATCATTTTGCTTGAGAAGGAGTTCCCGATTGAAGAGGAGGTAGCCTTCAAGGAGTACCTTTCCGGAATCGGCGATTCTATCGTATGCGTTGCAGATGACGATGTTGTAAAGATTCACGTTCATACGAACGATCCGGGTCTTGCAATTCAGAAGGCGCTCACCTACGGTTCCTTGACTCGCATGAAGATTGATAACATGCGCGAGGAGCACAATGAGCGTGTGATTCACGATGCGGAGAAGGTTGCACAGGCGCAGTCTGTAGCAGCTCCGAAGAAGCCCGCTGAGCCGAAGAAGCCGGTTGGTTTCGTGGCAGTATCCATCGGTGAAGGCATGAACGAGATTTTCCGCGGACTCGGTGTGGATTATATCATCGAAGGCGGACAGACGATGAACCCCAGCACGGAGGATATGCTTCAGGCAATCGACAATGTGAATGCCGAGAACATTTTCATTCTTCCGAACAATAAGAACATCATTCTTGCTGCCGAGCAGGCAAAGAGCTTGGTGGAGGATAAGGGAATCTTCGTTGTACCGACTAAGACGGTACCGCAGGGAATCACGGCAATCATTAATTTTGTATTCGATAAGTCTGCGGAAGAGAATCTGCAGATTATGACGGAGTCTCTTGGTTTGGTTAAGAGTGGCCAGGTGACGTATGCGGTTCGCGACACGAGCTTTGATGGCAAGGAGATTCATGAAGGCGATTTCATGGGTATCAGCGATCATGGTATCGTTGCGGTAGGCCGTGAGCTTGCGGACACTACCTATGAGATGTTCTGCGAGCTGCTGGATGATTCGTCCGAATTGGTTAGCATTTATTACGGTGCGGATTCGACCGAGGAGGATGCGAATGCATTGGCAGAGCGCATTATGGAGCAGTATCCGATGGTAGATGTCGAAGTGCATTATGGCGGACAGCCGATTTATTATTACGTGGTTTCCGTAGAGTAATTAGCCAAGAAGTCAATTCAGTGCCTTCAACTTCGTTGGAGGCACTTTTGTTTCATTAGAAAGGAGGGACCTATGAAGCTTTCGGCGCCAATTCATTCTTTGAAGGGAATCGGAGAGAAGACGGCAAAGGCTTACGAGAGATTGCACATCACTACGGTGGAGCAGCTTTTGCAGCATTTTCCGCGCGATTATGAGCGCTTTGCGCCGCCGACCCCGATCGGCGCGGTTCGCGAGGGTGAACTCGTGACGATAGAAGGTATGCTTGTGTCCTCTCCGAAATTAATCCCGTCCAGTCGAAAGAAGCTTCTTCTTTGCCACGTCAAGGACGCGACCGGAACGATTACGTTAAAATGGTTCAATCAGCCGTATTTGCGCGGTCAGCTTCCGATGGGGACGCACCTGATATTCCGTGGCCGCGTAGCAAAGGATGCGGGACAGTTTTCGATGATTCAGCCGGAGATTTATTCGCAGGCCACCTATCGTCCGCTCCTGAGCTCACTGCGTCCGGTATATCCGCTGACAGAGGGACTTTCGCGAAATGCGATTGCGAAGGCGATGCGCCAAGCACTCGAGGTTGCGGACATAGAGGACGCGATGTTGCCGGCAATTCGTAAGCGCTACGGCTTGATGAAGCTGAAGGATGCGTATGAGGAGATACATTTTCCTAAGGCGGAGACGGTAACGAAGGACGCGGTAAGGCGTCTTGCTTTTGATGAATTTTTTTATTTCCTTGTGGGGCTTCAGCATCTAAAGGAGCTTACGCAAAGTCATGCAAATGCGTACCCGATGATGGCTACGTCCGTGGCGGACAACCTGTTGGCCGATTTGCCGTATCAGTTGACAAATGCTCAGCTGAGGGCATATGAGGAGATGCTTCACGATATGCGCGGTGACGCGCCGATGCAGCGTCTGTTGCAGGGCGATGTCGGCTCCGGTAAGACGATTCTTGCGCTTTTGTTGCTGGCGACTTGTGCGGAGAACGGATTCCAGGGTGCATTGATGGCACCGACCGAGGTGCTTGCCGTACAGCATCACAAGGAGTTTGTGCGACTGTTAGAGCCGTACGGAATTCGAGTAGAGCTGTTGACCGGCTCGATGTCGGCCCCGAAGAAGCGTGAGGTATTGGCGGAGCTGGAGGCCGGTAGAATATCGATATTGATCGGAACGCATGCGTTGTTCCAAGAGCGTGTCGCATTTGAGCAATTGGGACTTGTTATCGTAGACGAGCAGCACCGCTTCGGCGTAAAGCAGAGAGAGCGACTGCTCGGTAAGGGAGACGTTCCGCATTTGCTCATCATGAGCGCGACGCCGATTCCGCGTACGCTGGCGATGATGCTTTACGGCGATATGGACTTGTCGGTGCTTGATGAGCTTCCTAAGGACCGACTTCCGATTAAGAGCTGTGTCGTGGACACAAGCTATCGCCCCAGAGCGTATCGCTTTTTGCAGCAGCAGCTTGCGCAGGGACGACAGGCGTACGTCATTTGCCCGTTGATTGAGGAGAGCGAGGGCTCGGATGGCGAAAATGTTGCCGATTACGCCGAACGCTTGCAAAAGGAGCTTCCGAGCTCGGCTCGCATCGGAATTCTCCACGGTAAGCTGCCGAATGCGGAGAAGAACCGCATTATGCAGGCATTTGCCGAGCATGAGCTTGACATACTTGTGAGCACTACGGTCATTGAGGTCGGTATCAACGTGCCGAACGCAACCGTGATTATGATTGAAAATGCCGAGCGCTTCGGCTTGTCCGGCTTACACCAGCTTAGAGGTCGTGTCGGTAGAGGAAGCCATCAGTCTTACTGTATTCTTGTGCAGGGCAACGACAGCGAGGAGAGCAGACAGAGACTGAATGTGCTTTTGGAGGCTGAGGACGGCTTCCGAATCGCAGAAGAGGATTTGCGACTGAGAGGCCCCGGAGATTTCTTCGGAATTCGCCAAAGCGGTGACATGAATTTCAGAATGGCGGATTTGATTCGCGATGCGCAGACACTGCGGGATGCAAAGGAAGCGGTAGAAACACTTTCCGACGCGGAATATTCGAAGATTATGAACCGAAGTGTTGCGGGAGAGGGTGCGTTTGTGGTATATTAATAGTGTGTGCGATAGTATTCGGATGCGATGGATAATATGTACTTGAGGTTATTATGTTAGGATTAATTTATTTGATACTTTGTTTTATGTTCGGATATGTACTGTGCCTGTTGGCATTTCCGAAGCTGGCGTCCCTTACGGACACCTCCTATAGCGGGGAAAAGATTCGGTTATGTCCGCTGTTTTTGCAGCTGCCGGTATGGTATTTGTGCGGCGCACTGCCGATGACTTGGCTTACATACGCACTCGGCTATCTGTTCCGTGGGACCGAAGAGCCGCTGCTTTTTGCAAATGCGGTGCTCATGCCGATTATCGCGCTTGTGTCCATACTCGGTATTCTTCGTCACCTGCGCAAGAACAAGGTAGACGTGTCCGGAGCGGTTTCGAAGATTACGATGAGCGAAGGGATCTTTATTCTGGTTGTCGTAGCACTTGTGACATTGCTTATGTGGTGGAGCTTTTTTGTGCGAGGCGGAAAGCTTTATATCGGTTTTTCGATATTCAGTGACTTTGCACCCCACCTCGGAATGATTCGTTCCTTCTCCTACGGCAACAACTTTCCGACGCAGTATTCACATTATGCGGGACAAGATATTAAGTATCACTTCATGTTTCAGTTTATGGTCGGCAACTTGGAGTACTTGGGACTTCGCCTTGACTATGCGTTCAATCTGCCGAGTATGATTTGCATGATCGGAGCATTTATGCTACTGTACGTGCTCGCGGTGAAGATGACCGCAAAGCGCCTTGTCGGATACCTTGCTTGCTTACTGTTCGCCTTCCGAAGCTCACAAGCCTTCTTTGACTTCGTGAAAAGCGTTCCGAAGGGCGAGAGCGTGGTAGAGGCACTCAAGAACAACACCGAATTCATCGGAACGACGACGAATGAGAGCTGGGGACTGTGGAACCTGAATGTATACTGCAATCAGCGCCACCTCGCAATCGGATTGTGCGTGCTTTTGTTCTTGGTCATTGTATTGATGCAATATGTATTCGATGCCGCATCGCGCATTAAGCGGTGTTTGGCGAATGAGGAGGAGAAGCTGACGCAGAAGGATCCGAAGGCTTCCTTACTGCTTCCCGAGAGATGGTTTTACGCGGCAGGACATTCGATTGCCTCGACGGAAGGATGGCTGCCTAAAAGCATGAGAGAGGCGGTCGGCTTGTCGTTGCTGCTCGGTCTCACCTGCTTCTTCAACGGAGCCTGCGTAATTGCTTGTCTTGCGGTTCTCTTTGTGATGGCAATCGTTTCGGACCGCCGTCTGGAGTATGCGTTGGTGGCGAGCATCACCGTCATCATGACACTGCTTGCAACGCGTTTCTTCATGGATGGTTCCGCGGTGACGTTCCAATACCAGTTCGGTTTCCTCGCAGAGAATCCGACGCTGTTCGGAGCACTGGATTATATTCTGAAGCTGTGCGGTATCCTGCCGTTTGTACTGCTCGGAGCATTTTTGTTGCAGGCAGGCGTACGAAGATGGGCGATGCTTGCATTTGCCGCTCCGTTTATCATCGCATTTACGCTGTCGTTCACGGTTGACATTACGGTGAATCACAAATACATCATGATCAGCTTGATGCTCCTTTGCATCCCGGCTGCGGCATTTATCGAGTGGCTCTGGTCCTTACGAGGCGTGTGGAAACGTGCTGTGTGTATCTTGCTACTCTTTGCACTCACGATTACCGGCATTTACGATTTGTCGGTTGTACTTAAGAAAAATGATCCTCGGGAAGGCCAGTGCATCATTTACGATGAGAACGATCCGGTGACGCAATGGATTCGCGAGAATACGACATCACAGGATATGTTCCTAACGTCGTATTATTCCTTGAGCCCCGTAGTGCTCGGCGGTGCGATGCTGTATTACGGATGGCCGTACTACGCATGGTCTGCCGGATACGATACCGACTACAGACATGCGGTGGTGAGAGAGATGTATCAGGCTTCAACACCGGAGCAGCTGGACTATCTCATACAAGAACACAACATACGCTATATCGTTGTGGACGATGAGGTTCGTTATTCTACAGAGTATGTTGTAAATGAAGAGAATATTGAGAATACTTATTATAGTGTGTTTGAACATAACGGTTTGTATATCTACGATACGACCAGAAGAAAATTAATAGACTATGGAGGAAGCGATGGAGAAACTGTATATTGTAATTCCGGCCTACAATGAAGAGGCAAATATCGAGACGGTTATCCGCGAGTGGTACCCGGTAATTGATGAGAGAAGTGAGGACAGCCGTTTGGTTGTTATCGACGATGGCAGCAAGGACAGTACGTATGCAAAGATGCAGGCGCTTGCGGAGGATATGCCGAAGCTTGTCGTGCTGACGAAGCCAAATGGCGGACACGGAGCAACGGTGCTTTACGGTTATCGCTATGCTTTGGATAACGGTGCGGAGTATGTGTTCCAGACCGATTCCGACGGCCAGACACGTCCCGAGGAGTTCCCGCAGTTTTGGGAGAAGCGCAAGGAATATGCGATGGTAATCGGTCATCGTAAGGGAAGACAGGACGGTTGGTCCAGAGTGTTCGTAACGAAGACCTTGAAGTTCGTGTGCCTGCTGTGCTTCCACGTGAATGTTACGGATGCGAACACGCCGTTCCGACTTATGCAGGCTGAGCCGCTGAAGGAGCATTTGACCATCATTCCCGAGAACTACAACCTTCCGAATGTTATCCTCTCCGTATTGTATGCGAAGAAGAAGCAGCCGGTTCAGTATATCCCGATTACATTCCGTCCGAGACAGGGTGGTGTGAATTCGATTAATATGAAGCGAATCTTTAAGATCGGCAAGCAGGCGATTAAGGATTTCCGCACAATCAACCGCTGCATCAAGGAAGCGGAAAGAAAGGAATCGAAGGATGAGTAATAGTCGCAACAAGCAGATCGGATATTTGCAGCTGTTGACGCCGCTGTTCTTTTTCTGCGTGATCTTTTATCTCGGCATGCGCTATCTCGGCACAGATGATTTTTCGTACATTTTGGGCTGGTGGTTTACGCTGCTTTTGATGGGACTTGCATTTCAGCCGGTGACGCTGTATCTGTTCCGGGCGTTTCATGACGGCGGATGGATGTTCGCAAAGACGCTCAGCATCGCATTCAGCGGTTGGCTGATGTGGTTTTTGTCTTCCTGTCACATCATGAAGTTTTCCCGCGCAAACAGCATTATCGTGCTCGTGTTGTGCTTCGTGCTGAATCTGGTATTTTATTATTTTGTAGTTAAGAAAAAGAACCGGACTCACAGCTTTCTTTCTTACTATACGCCGGATCGCATCAGCTCTATGCTGAGTGCGGAAGTGATTTTCTTTGCCGTGTTCGTATTCTGGTGCTATCTCAAGGGAATTAACCCGGATGCATACGGAACGGAGCGTTTCATGGATTACGGCTATATGATGACGCTGTCCCGTACCGACTATATGCCGGCGCAGGACATCTGGTTGTCCGGCAACGGAATCAACTATTATTATGTAGGTCAGTATTTGATGACTTACATCGCCAAGGTTTCCGGAATCTCTATCGCGTATTCTTACAATCTCGCTATGATGACGTTGGCTGCGATGGGATTTTCCTTGCCGTATTCCCTCGGCGTGAATTTGATGCGCATTTTCCTGAAGGATCGCGCGAAGGAGACGTATTCTCCGGCCGAAGAGGAAGAGCTTGCAACAATCGGAGCCGTGACGAGAGAACGCGGCACGCCGTATTGGCGTCCGATGCTTACCGGTGTGCTGGGCGGACTGGCAGTCGGCTTTGCGGGCAATATGCATTATACGATTTATAAGTCGTTGTACCCGAAGCTTCAAAGACTTCTCGGGGAAGAGACGCAGTACAAGTACTGGTTCCCGGATGCAACTCGATTCATCGGTTACCAGCCGGATAGACCGGACAAGACGATTCACGAGTTTCCGGTGTATTCGTATGTCATCGGTGATTTGCATGCACATGTAATCAATACGATCTTCGTCATGACGATTCTCGGCATCTTGATCGGATGGCTGGTTATGAGAAAGCAGCGTATGGATGCGGTTCGTTTGACGGGCTCCTGCGAGGAGGTTAAGCTGCTTCCGGAGATCTTCCATCCGGCTATCATTGCGTGCAGCTTCTTGGTCGGCCTTTCTCACATGACGAACTATTGGGATTTCCCGATTTACTTTGTAGTGTGCGGAGCGGTCATCCTGTTCTCGAACCTGATTGTATATTCGTTTAAGAAAAATGCTTGGATATTGACGGCTTATCAGGCGGCGGTGTTCGTTGTACTCGGAGAGCTTGTGAGCCTTCCGTTTACCTTGACCTTCGACAGCATCTCGACCTCGATCAATCTTTGCAGCAGACATACGTCACTGTATCAGCTTATGGTTTTGTGGGGCTTGCCTGCGAGCTGCGTTATCGTATTCTTCTTCGCGAAGATGTGGGAAGAACGCAAGATGAATCTTCGCCGGAAGCAGAGCGGAGACAAGAAGGACCGCGCTTGGATTCGTCGTTTCATGGAAAGCATGAACGTTGCGGATTTGTATGTGTTGACCATCGGCCTTTGTGCACTCGGACTGGTGCTTTTGCCTGAGATTATCTACGTGGTAGACATCTACGGTGGGGATTACGAAAGAGCGAACACGATGTTCAAGCTTACGTACCAGGCATTTATCATGTTCGGTATCGCGATGACGTATATCATTATGAAGTTCGTTTCCGTTCCGAAGACGATGGGACAAAAATGCTTCGGTATCGTTGCACTTTGCCTGTTCATCAGTACGGTCGGCTATTTCAACGAAGCGTATACCGCTTGGTTCGACGGATACTATACGGGACTGGACGCAACGAAGTTCATCGAAGAAGACGTGAACGATGCGGACGCGGAGATGATTCGTTATATCAACGAGAACATCGACAAGCAGTCGGTTATCCTCGAGATGCCGGGTCTGAGCTACACGTTCTTTAACCGCATTTCCGTATTCACCGGTATGCCGACGGTGCTCGGTTGGCAGACGCACGAGTGGTTGTGGCGAAGCAGTGGCGACCTGCAGTATCCGAAGGTTGTTACGGAACGCCATGACGACATCATTGAAATCTACACCTCGACCGACGAGGCGAGAGTACGTGAGCTGATTGAGAAGTACGATATCGATTATATCTATATCGGTGAGTGCGAGCTCGTGGATGGCTATCACCAGCGTGGTGACGGCGACGTCAATGAGGACGGCACCTACGATTCCGAACAGTGGCGCAGTGTAGAAGGCTCCTTCTATAAGCGCATCAACACCAATATCGAGCTGTTGACCGGACTCGGAACAGTCGTAAGAATGATCGACGAGACGACCGGTAGAAACTTCACGACGTATTTGATTGAGGTGGATCGTTAGGTTTGCTGGGGTTTGATGTATCGCCTGTTACACCGGCCTCTGTCATGTAATAAGAAAAATGCCTCCGGGCATACTAAAGGTAATTACTTTGGTATGCAAGGAGGCATTGTTTATTTATGAAGAGTTCGGACACGAAGGAGCTTCTGCTGAAAAGCAACGAGGGAAGCAAGATGGCGGTCGGAAGCATTGATCATACGGTTAAGCTTGTGCGAAATAAAGAATTGAGGGGCGTCTTGCAGGAATATCGGCGTGACCACGTAAAGCTCGGAGAGCAGCTGCACGAAATGCTTACAAAGCGGGGAGTGGCTGACAGAGAGCCCGGTAGAGGAAAAAAGCTGATGGCAAATGTGATGACGCGGATGAAGCTGCTCCAAGGTCCGGTGGATTCTCAAGCCGCAAAGCTGATGATGGATGGCTGCAACATGGGCATTCAGTCGTTGGCGGAGTATTTGAATCGATATCCGAATGCCGATGCGGAATGCCGTTCCGTCGCAAAGGAAATGATTGCGTGCGAGTATCGCATGATGCGTAGGATGGAGCGGTACCTGTAGGCACAATTGAGTCCAAATTATTGGACAGTATATGGTGTATCCTGTACTCAGATGATAAACAAATGAAAGGCAGGTATACAAGATGAAGCAGGTTCTCTTTTGGGTAAAGAAAAATCGTGAGAAGGTAGCGGGAGCAATATTGGCTGCGGTGTTGTCACTGCTTTTTGTAGGATTGTTTGTATGGCGTGACTTTGTGGTTGTTGCGTCGATCGTGATCAACATCGTTGTATTTGCTTACAGTGCACTGCACAATTAATCAATCAAGGTGATTTGGCTACAATACGGTATCCTTTGATGGCGGGGGCAATTCGAAAGAATTGCTCCCGCTTCCCATTTGCGGTATTGTGACGAAGCGTGTCGGAACAGGAGAGGGCGAAATCAGGCGAATAGTACAGAACAATGCCTAAAATGGCGGGAAAATCGTCGGTTTTCGTGGTTAAATGTGCACAATGGCAATGCACACCAGGTAAAAATATTACCCATTGAAGTAATTATAATACGTTCATTTTTACGGGGGTGTGGGCTATAATACGTACAGCGTGAGACATAATTAAATGCAACGCGTCAAACATATTTTGGAGGTATGATGAAATGAAGAAAACAAAGTTGTTGTTGATTGCAATGCTTCTCATTGCAACCGCAGCTATGCTTGTTGGATGTTCCAGCAAGGATGATGGCGACAAGACGAAGATCGTTATGTGGACCATCGCAACCGAGAGTGACTCCTTCAACAAGCCTTTCAACGATGCAATTGCAGAGTACGAGAAGGCTCATCCCGATGTAGACATCGTTATGGAGACATTCGAAAATGAGGCTTACAAGCAGAAGATTAAGGCTTCCGTTCAGGCTAACGAGTTGCCCGACATTTTCTATACTTGGGGCGGCGGTTTCTCCGCAGATTTCGTAGCATCTGACAGAGTTCTTGCTCTTGACAGCTACTACGGAAACTTCCAGGATGCTCTTCCGAAGAGCGTACTTGGTAACGCTACCTACGATGGCAAGCTTTACGGTGTTCCTTATGTAACTCCCGTATCCATCGCTTTCTACAACAAGGCTCTCTTTGCTGAGGCTGGTGTAGAGGTTCCTGAGACTTTCGAAGATTTCGTAGATGTATGCCAGAAGCTTATCGACAAGGGTATCACCCCGATCGGTAACAGCACCAAGGATACTTGGGTACTTGCAATGGTACACGATGCATTGGCTCTTAAGTCTGCTGGTCCTGACAAGCTTGCTACCGCTCTTACTACTGGTGACAGCTACAACAGCGAAGATTTCGTTACTGCAGCTACTAAGCTTACCGAGCTCGTTGACATGGGCGCATTCCACAAGGATTCCGCAGCTCTTTCCAACGACGAGGCTTGCGAGCTCTTCTACGCTGGTGAGACCGCTATGTACATCACCGGTTCTTGGATGGCTGGTTCCCTTGACGCTAGCAACGATTCCATCGAGAACGCTGCTGACTTCGATTGCTTCCCGGTACCTGTAGTTGATAGCGCTGACGCTAAGATCACTGACTTCATGGGTGGTGCTGCTGATACTCTTATGGTAGCTAAGTCCACGAAGAACGCTGACATCGCTGCTGACGTTTGCTTCGAGATCGCTAAGAGCGTTTCCAAGAACGCTTGCCTCTCTGGCGCTGGTATCCCTGCATGGGCTGTTGATTACGAAATTACCGGTATCAACCCTGTTGCTACGAAGGTAGTTGAGTACTGTGGCCAGGCTACTTCCTTCACTCTTTGGTTCGATACTTTGATGGCAGCTGATGACGCTGGTGAGTACCTTTCCATGTTGCAGGGTCTCTTCGCTGGTGATATCACTCCTGAAGAGTTCGCAGCTAAGATGGGTGAGAATGTTGCTGCTCAGCCCGAATAATTTTACTCCTTGAAGTAGCATAAGCAACTAAAGGAATGCTGGAGACCTCCCGGGAGCACTCCCGGCGAGGTCTCTTAAAATTTATTAGGAGTGCATATGCAAAGTAAAATATTTATTTTGCTAAGAAAGGAGCCTTTCAAATGAATAAAGTTTGGCGGAATAAAACTGCAATCTTTTTGTTTATGTTGCCGACTGCAATCTTGTTTATCGGTATCTTGATTGCACCGATATTCATGTCCTTCCAGTATAGCTTGACTGATTGGAATGGTTATACGGACGCAAAGTTTGTCGGTTTTGATAATTATGTAACGCTGTTAACGGACGAAAGTAAGTATTTCATGCTTTCGTTGAAGAACGTAATGATTCTTGCTGTTTTGTCTGTATGTCTTCAGTTGCCGATTTCTTTTTGGCTTGCAAACACGCTTGCACGTGGAGTGAAGTTTGAGAAATTGTTTGTTGGTATTTTCTTTGCACCTGTGTTGATTTCCGGAGTTGTAGTCGGTCAGCTTTGGCTTAAGGTTTATCACCCCGTACACGGCTTGCTGAATCAGGTGCTTACCGCAGTTGGACTTGAAAATTGGACCCACGGATGGCTCGGAGATAAGGGAACTGCTTTGGCAGCGGTATTTGTCCCGATCTTGTGGCAGTACGTAGGTTATCATATGCTTTTGATGTATGCCGGAATTAAGGCGATTTCTCCTGATGTGCGTGAAGCAGCAATGATTGACGGTGCTAAGGAAAGTCAAGTTACTCGTTATATCACGTTGCCGCTGTTGAAGCCCGTCATTAAGGTTTGTGTTATCTTCGCAGTTGTAGGTTCCATGAAGGCCTTCGACCTGATCTACAGCTTGACCGGAGGTGACCCGCAGCACGCTACGGAGGTGCCCAGTACTTTGTTGGTAGAGTACATATTCCTGCGTAACAATTACGGCTTTGGTAGTACCATTGCTGTATCCATTATTATAATTTGCTTTGCTCTTGCAATGCTGATTCAATTTTTATTCCGTAAGGACAATACGAATTAAGTGAGGTTGATGTGATGAAAAAGAAGGCAGATATTGAACACAAGAATAGACACATCGGCATCTACATTATATTGATCTTATGGGCAATTATTCAGTTGGTGCCGCTTTATTGGATGTTCACTTTTTCTTTGAAGTCCAATAGAGAAATCTTTAATAATTTCATGCTTGCACTTCCGGAGGACTGGTTGTGGTCTAACTATAAAGATGCATTGAACACCGGTAACATCGGACGGTTCTTCTTAAATAGTGCGATTGTAGCAGTGGTAACAATTTTAGTTACTGTAGTTTGTGTTATTCTCACTACATATGCCATCGAGCGTATGCAGTGGAAGGGACAGAAGCAGGCTTATGCATTGGTAGTACTCGGTATTACGATTCCGATTCACTCCGCAATTCTTCCTGTATTCCTTACCCTCGGTAAGTTGAATATGACGAATTCCTATCAGGCTTTGATCATTCCGTATGCGGCATTCGGTTTGTCGATGTCAATCATGGTTGCATCGAGCTTTATGCAAAGCATTCCGAAGGAACTGGAAGAGGCGGCTTGTATCGATGGTTGTGGTGTATACCGTATCGTTTGGAAGATCATTCTTCCGATGATGAAGCCGTGTATCTCTACCATCGCAATCTTTACCTTCATGAACTGCTGGAATGAGTTGATGTTTGCGGTTACCTTTATCAGTGATGGTCGTTTCAAGACGATTACGGTAGGTATTAAGGAGCTGTGTGGTGCCTATACGACCAAGTGGGGTCCTATCGGTGCGGCGCTTGTATTGTCAACCTTCCCCGTACTTTTTATCTACGCACTGTTCAGTGAGAAGATTCAGAAGAGTATGGCCGCAGGTGCAATTAAAGGTTAATAATTGTGCTACCAATCTTGGATTATTCGTGGTATAATGCTGATTGAGTGGCAATAGAGCAATACGAATCATGAAACCAAACACGCTGGGTTTTAGAAGAAAGCTCTCTTTTTGGCACTTACTAGCAAAGGAGAAGGCGTTCTCGGCCCGGGTGAAAGATAATTATGAGCATGTATAGCGAACAAAAGACAGGTGGACGATTTCGGTCGATGAAATTGAAGCAGAAGGTTCATAGAATTTTCTTGCTGATTTCAGTGGCCTACATCGTCTGCCTGTTTGTTGCATTTGCGGTTTTTTATCAGAAACAAATGATAGATGCGGCAAAGCAGACGCTTTTGTACGATGTAACCCGACTTACGAGTAGCTTGGGCGTACGAGTGGAGAAGATGAATGCATTTAGCCGTACCCTTATGATCGATGATGACATTATGACGTATCTTAAGGGCGACCCCGATGAAGAGCGTCTTGGGTATAGCAATGCACTGGATTCCATCTATGATAACATGAGTGCATATTCCGAGATTTCTTCGGTATACATTATACGAAACGACTATGAGTACTTGTCGGCTATCCAGGGTGTCATTCAATTCGACCGGAAGCTGATTCGGACGGGAGAGTGGAAGAAAGAAATCGATGAGAAGGACGGAGGATATGTTCTGCGAATCAACGGTGACGGAGCATTTATTCCGCAGCGAAGCGGCGATGTTATCTCATTGATTCGAAATATTAACGATATTCATACGTTTTCGAAACGTGGTATATTGGTAGTCAATTTCGATGTGCGTCTCTTTGAAGAGACGACGATGTCGTCTATCGACGTTGCGAATGAACAGCGGGATTATTATATCTTTGACGGCAAGGGAGATATGTTCTGCCATGTAGGAGACGGAGCTGCGACGTACAAAGGTGAGGTAAGCACGTACTTGCTTAGTGACGAGGGCGGCTTTACGAGAAAGACGCTTTCTTGTAGCATGCAGATTCCTGAGACGAACATGTGTCTCGTGGCTACGGAGAATTTCGTTATCTGGGATAACCTTTCCTATAACCTGTTGCTGATTGCGGCGGTATTGGTTGCACTGATCGTTATCATGATGCTCATCTTGGACCGATTGTTGGCCATTTATATTACCATACCGATTAACAAGCTGGCACAGACTATGGGCAGTGTTAAAGAGGGCTGGCTCAGAAGAGTGTCCCTGAAGACGCATGACGATGAAATCGGTATGCTTAAGGACAGCTACAATGAGATGCTCATTGAGATGAACAATTTGATTGAGCAGCTGATTGAAAAAGAGCAGAATATGCGAAAGTCCGAGATGGATGCCCTTCAGCAGCAGATTAAGCCGCATTTCCTGTACAATACGATTGAGATGATTGCCAGTCTGGCAATGGATGAGGACAAAGAAAGAGAGCAGGTTTACGATGCTCTTGTAACGCTCGGAAGCTTCTATCGACAGTTTCTTAGCCACGGAAATGAGCTGGTTACCGTTGCAACGGAGCTTGAGATTACAAAGAAATATTTGAAGCTGCAGAAGCTTCGCTACAGAGACATCTTTACGGACGAGTATGAGATTGATGAGTCTTGCTTGGATTTCAAGGTTCCGAGACTCACGATACAGCCATTGGTTGAGAATTGCTTGTATCATGGTATTCGTCTAAAGGGCGAGCACGGTATTATTCGAATCACAATACAGCAAAGAGAAGGGGCTGTCTATTGTGAGGTGTACGATAGCGGTATCGGTATGAATCCGGCGACAATCAAGCGGGTTCTTGGCGAAGAGCGACATTTTGGTTTGAAGGGAACTTTGGAGCGCGTTCGTTACCATTCCGGTATGGAGGATTGTTATCAGATTGAGAGCGTAGAGGGAGAGTATACGAAGATTATACTTTGCCTCGGTACGATTTCATCGTAGAAGATTACAGAAGAATAGGTGGAGCTGTTATGTA
Source organism: Lachnospiraceae bacterium (assembly GCA_045645665.1). Lineage (GTDB taxonomy): Bacteria > Bacillota > Clostridia > Lachnospirales > Lachnospiraceae > ISDg. The sequence continues at coordinate 31,059 of JAZRJF010000031.1, forward strand.
TCGGGTGATAGTAATTGACGACGAACCGGCTGTATTGCAGGTGTTGTCAAGATTGATTAATTGGGCAGATTACGACATGGAGATCGTAGGCTCGGCTTCCAGTGGAGTCGAGGCACTTCATGTAGCGGATGAATTGAAGCCGCACGTATGCTTTGTCGATGTGCAGATGCCGTTTATGAACGGTATTGAATTCTCGCGTATCGCCAAGGAGAGATATCCGCGCACAAAGATTATTATGCTTTCCGCATTTGATGCATTTGATTATGCACGCGAGTGCTTGGAAATCGGTGTGTTCGCATATCGCCTGAAGCCGGTCGAGAAGGACGACATTATTAGGACGTTGGAGCGCGTGAAAAAGCAGCTGGATGCAGAGCAGGAGGAGCTGGGTGAGCTTTCTGCTTCGGAAGAGGTTGCGGACGAGCCGCAGAATTCGTCTCAGACAGGCGGTGTTTCCAAGCAGGTAATGCAGTACATCGAGAAAAATTTCAGCGTAGTCGACTTGAGCCTTCCTAAGATTGCGACGGAGTTCGGTTTCAACCCGAGCTACCTGAGCCGCAAATTCAAGAGCGACACGGGACACAGCTTTACGGATTATCTTATGCGTTGTCGTATGGAAGATGCTATGCGCAAGGCTAAGAACGGCAAGCCGATGTACCAGGTGGCCAACGAGACGGGCATGCCGGATCCGAATTATTTCGGCAAATGCTTTAAGAAGTACGTTGGTATGACCTATTCGGAGTATGTTGCAAAGCAAAAATGATGCCGCAACGAAATCGGTGACGAGATAGTAACAAGATAATAGCAGGTAGAAGATGCGACGCTATCAGACAAGTGCTTTTGGTAAGTTTCCTTGTCGGTAGCGTCGCTTTTTGGGCAAAATTATAGGGTAGAAATTGCATTTGCCGTATGATATAATACACGATGAGATAAAAGTGCATAATTGCATAGAGATACGATGCGTACGCGCACAGATAATACGATGCTTAGTTGCATAGACAAGGTAGGAGATTATATGCTGGAATTAAGAAATGTAAGTTTTGAAGTACCGGACGAGAATGGCGCCCAGACTAAGGCGATTCTCAAGGACATCAATCTAGTAATAAACGATCGCCAGTTTGTTGCCATTACCGGTCCGAACGGTGGTGGAAAGTCGACTTTGGCTAAGATCATTGCCGGAATCGAAAAGCCGACGTCGGGAACGATAATTTATGACGGACAGGACATTACGGAGATGAGCATTACCGAGCGTGCAAGACTCGGAATCGGCTTTGCATTTCAGCAGCCGGTACGCTTTAAGGGTATTACCGTGAAGGATTTGATTAAGCTGTCCGCAGGAGAGAAGCTCAGCACGTCCTCGGCATGCGAGTTTTTGTCGGAGGTTGGCTTGTGCGCACGCGATTATATTGACCGTGAGGTAAATGCGAGTCTGTCCGGCGGAGAATTGAAGCGTATTGAGATTGCTACCATTCTGGCAAGAAAGACGAAGCTGTCCGTGTTCGACGAGCCGGAAGCGGGAATTGATTTGTGGAGCTTTAGCAATTTGATTCGCATTTTCGATAAGATGCATCGTGACCTCGAGGGATCGATTGTCATCATTTCTCACCAGGAGCGCATTTTGAATATTGCCGACCGCATTATTGTAGTGGCGGACGGAAGCATCTTGGAGGAGGCAGACAGAGAACGCATTTTGCCGAAGCTTTTGGATCGTTCGATGGAATGTAGATTTCAGAAATAAAGCCAGCCTGTCGGGCGGACCGTATAAGCAGGCGTAGCGGTCCGGCAGAGCGAGAGATCACGTAATTCGTAAAGGATGAGGAGTATATATGGACGCAATACAAAAAGAATTATTGGCGCAGATCGCGGATCTGCATGAGGTGCCGCAGGGTGCTTACAACTTCCGATTCGACGGTGAGAGCGCCGCACGCAATACAACGGAGAATATTGATATCGTAACGAAGACAGACAAGCCGGGAATCGATATCATCATCAAGCCCGGTACGAAGAAGGAGAGTGTGCACATTCCGGTTGTGCTTAGCAAGGCAGGACTTAAGGAAAGCGTGTACAATGACTTCCACATCGGTGAGGGGTGCGACGTTACGATTGTAGCAGGCTGTGGTATTCACAATGGGGGAGACGAGGCTTCCGAGCACAGCGGCATTCATACGTTTTTCATAGGGAAAAATGCAAAGGTTAAGTATGTAGAAAAGCATTACGGAACCGGTGATGGCGCAGGTGAGCGCATTATGAATCCGAAGACGGAGATTTTCATGGAGGAAGGAAGCTCTATGGAGATGGATACGGTTCAGATTAAGGGTGTGGATTCTACGATTCGCGATACGACGGCAAAGCTTGCGGATGGTGCGAGGCTTTTGATTCGTGAGAAGCTGATGACGCACGGCAAGCAGTATGCAAAGACGAATTTCTCGGTAGAGCTGAATGGAGAGGATTGCGGTGCGGACGTTATTTCGCGTTCCGTAGCACGTGACGAGTCCAGACAGGAGTTTATCTCTGCAATTCACGGTAACAATCGTTGTACCGGTCATACGGAATGCGATGCGATTCTTATGGACAACGGCTCTGTAAGTGCAGTACCGATGCTGACGGCCAGTCATTTGGATGCTTCCTTGATTCACGAGGCAGCCATCGGTAAGATTGCGGGTGAGCAGATCATTAAGCTGATGACGCTCGGACTCACCGAGGAAGAGGCGGAAGCGCAGATTATCAACGGTTTCCTTAAGTAACAGGCATTTTGCGGGGAAGTTTGCGTAGAGAATAAAGGAGGGCTTTGAATGAGGCGTATATGGGCAATCGTACTTATGCTTGTTCTTGTACTTTCCGGTTGCGGAAAAACCCTTGAGACGCCGGCAAAAGAAGAGCCGACGCCTGAGAATTGCGAAGTACATTTTCTTAACGTGGGCAAGGCCGATGCCATCTACATTGTGGCAGACGGTTGTACGATGCTAATCGACGCGGGTTATGCGGCAAATGGGCGACAGATTGTACAATACCTGCAGCGTCAAGGCGTGTCGAAGCTGGATTATGTGGTGGCAACGCATGGAGATAAAGATCATGTAGGCGGTATGGCCTCCGTGCTGACGGAATTTGAGGTCGGCAAGCTACTGCTTTCGCCTAAGACGGAGAATTCAGAGGAATACAGCGCAATGAAGCAGGTCATTGAGGCTAAGGGCATTGAGTATGAGATTCCACAGCTTGGGTCTACTTATACACTCGGTAACGGAAGCTTTGTAGTGATGGCACCGGGTGAGGCGGCATTGATGGAGAATTCGGACAACGATTCGTCGATTGTACTTCGCTATGTGTACGGAGAGAAGAGCTTTCTTCTAATGGGAGATGCGCTTTCTACGACAGAGAAGGAACTGAGAGAGTCGGAATATGTACTGAAGTCGGATGTACTGAAAGTGGGTCATCACGGCGAGAAGGATGCAACGAAGAAGAAGTTTCTCAAGGAGGTTTCGCCGAGCTATGCGGTAATATGCTGCGGTGTGGCCGATGATGCGGAAGGTCGAAGAGAGCCGGACGAAGAGGTGTTGGAACGACTTCGCTCGCATTCGGTAACAACGTATCGGACGGACTTGAATGGTACAATCATCTTCTTTACGGACGGGACTTCGATGAATGTGTCGGTAGAGAAGCAGTAAGTTCGTCTTTGCATGTTGTGGCGAAGGCGCAATAAGTATATTTTCGTTTTGATCGCAACATACTAGTATTCCAAAGGAAGTGAGAGGAGTACTGGGATGGAGCGTCAATTGGAAAAGAACATTTTACGGATGAACGAGGCGTTATGCGTTCCGGACAACTATGATGTCATCTTTCGAAGAATCGAAGTTGCCGGCAGAAGCGCCTGCACATATTGCATTGACGGTTTTTCGGACGGCGCGGTGCAGCAACGCATTGTGCAGTATTTGATTGGTCTTCCCACCGGGGCGCTTCCGACGAGCATGGAGAAGATGCTTGAGCGCAACATACCGTTTAACGAGTCGTTTGTAACGGATGATGAGCAAAAGATTCTGCTGCTCATTTTCTCCGGAATGACGTGCCTGTTGGTGGACGGCTATGAGAAAGCAATCCTAATCGATAGCCGAGAGTATCCTGCGAGAGCGGTTTCGGAGCCTGAGAAGGATAAGGTGATGCGAGGCTCAAAGGATGGTTTTGTAGAGACGATTGTCTTTAATTCCGCCTTGATTCGTCGTAGAATTCGTAGCTCTGACCTTGTGCTTCGATTGTTTCACGCGGGTACGACCTCGCAGACCGATATCGTGCTGTGTTACATGAAAGGGCGAGTGGACGAAGCTTTTCTGAGAAAAATCGAAGAGCGCTTGGAGGAGATTCACGTCGATTCGCTGACGATGAACATGGAAAGTCTAGCGGAGTGCATATACCACGGAAGCTGGTGGAATCCACTCCCGAAATTCAAATATACAGAACGACCCGATACGGCGGCAGCGTCTTTGCTTGAGGGTAATGTCGTGATTTTGGTGGACAATTCGCCAAGTGCGATGATACTTCCCAACACAATCTACGATGCAATCGAAGACACGGACGATTATTATTTTCCGCCGATTACGGGCACGTATTTGCGCCTATCGCGACTGATCATAACGCTGATGGCCATCTTCGTGACACCGGTCTTTCTTTTGCTGATACGAAATCCGCAGTGGATTCCGGAGTGGCTTTTGTTTATTCGGCTGGATGACGCCGAGCACGTGCCGATTTATCTGCAGTTTATGCTCTTGGAGTTTGCGATTGACGGTTTGCGTCTGGCAACACTCAATACGCCGAATATGCTGAGCACGCCCTTGAGCGTAATCGCCGGTATCGTCGTCGGTGAATTTGCCGTCAGCAGCGGTTGGTTCAACTCGGAGATCATTTTGTATATGGCATTTGTTTCGCTCGCAAATTACTCGCAATCGAGTCTCGAGTTGAGCTATGCGATCAAGTTCGTACGACTTGGGCTGCTCACGACTACGGTGTTGTTCGATTTGTGGGGGCTTGTGCTCGGAACGATCGGCTTTGTAGCGTTGGTGCTACTCAATAAAAATGTTGCCGGCGGAAGTTATCTCTACCCGAAGCAGCCGATGGGTCCGCGCGCGGTGTTGAGACAATTTTTCCGAGTTGGCATTCGTGCAAAGGAGAAAAGCTGAAGCGGCTGAATGGGTGGAAACCCGGAAGGCAGATTGTTAGGCGAGGCACAGAGTAAGGAGGCATACGATGACGAAGGATGAAAGAGAGGCTTTGCTGCAGCAGGCGAAGCTTGCGAGACAGAGAAGCTACAGTCCCTATTCCGGCTTTGCGGTAGGAGCTGCATTGCTGCTTAAGAGCGGAGAGGTAATTCTCGGCTGTAATATTGAAAATGCTTCTTTCGGTGCAACGAACTGCGCAGAGAGAACCGCAATCTTTCAGGCGGTTGCTCGTGGTGAGCGTGATTTCGTTGCGATAGCGGTCGTTGGTGGACGCGGCGAGGAGACGGAATTTTGTCCGCCCTGCGGAATCTGTCTGCAGGTTATGACCGAGTTTTGTGATGCGAAATGCTTTGAGGTGATTTTAGAGACCGCCGAGGGGGAGAGCAAGGCTTATAGGCTTGAGGAGCTCCTTCCCGCAGCATTTACCTCGATTGACTGAGGCACTTTCGTGAGCCGAAAAGGGCTCTTGGTAGGTCAAAATGCATTCGTTCCAAAAGAATGTTGAAAAAAATATGATTTATGCTTGACAAACGTCGTCTTCGTGCATATAATAGCAGAGGTACTGAGTGTTGAAGCTCAGTTTCCGATGTGGCGAAGTAGCTCAGTTGGCTAGAGCACACGGTTCATACCCGTGGTGTCGAGGGTTCGAATCCCCCCTTCGCTATTACGTAGGCACTTCCTAAGACGGAAGTGCCTTTTTGTTTTACAACGGAGGAATGGGTATGAAGAGCTTAGAGGAATGCAGAGTCGAGATTGATGCAATCGACCGTGAGCTGGTGGAGCTGTTGACTCGTCGTATGTATGTAGCAACGGATGTGGCTATTTACAAAAAGGAAAATGGACTTCCGATTTACGATGCCGATCGTGAAAAGCTTCTGCTGGAGAAGGTCCGTACGCTCGCAGGAGAAAAATACGAGGATGCGGTGCTTGCGATCTACGATACGATTTTGACGAAAAGCAAGCAGCGTCAGATGGCGTATATGAATGAGAATTGATGATGTCGAGAAATCGCGGAGGTAGTTGAGATACTGCCGAGGATTTGCGGGGAATTTGCAAGGAGATTGCAACGAGGTGAGAACATGAGAGTAGGAATGGGATACGATGTACATCGCTTAGTAGAGGGCCGAGAGTTGATTATGGGAGGCGAGAGCATCCCGTATGAGAAGGGCTTGCTCGGACATTCCGATGCGGATGTGCTGATACATGCGATTATGGACGCATTGCTTGGGGCGGCGGCTCTCGGGGATATCGGAAAGCATTTTCCGGACACCGATATGGCGTACAAAGGTGCGTCGAGCAGAGCATTGCTTCGTAGAGTTCGCGAGCTGATAGAAGCAGAGCAGTATACAATCGGTAACATTGATGCTACAATCATTGCACAGAGACCGAAGATGGCACCGCATATTCCTGCGATGCGTCAGAATATAGCCGAGGATCTCGGAATCGGTATTGACTGTGTGAACATCAAGGCGACCACTGAAGAGGGGCTTGGTTTCACCGGTAGCGGAGAGGGAATCTCCGCACAGGCGATTTGCCTATTGCAATAGTACCGAACAACATACAATGTGTAGCCGGCAACGCGGTACAGGCGATGCAATAAGCACTGTGATGGGAATGGAGAACGTAGATGATTTTAAAGCAAATAGCAAGTGAATTGAAGGTGGCCGTATGGCAGGTAGAGGCCGCAGTGAAACTGATCGATGAGGGCAATACGATTCCTTTCATCGCGAGATACCGTAAAGAGGCGACCGGACAGCTCGATGACGAACAGCTGAGAACACTGTCCGAGCGTTTGACGTACCTGCGCAACCTCGAGGAGAAGAAGCAGCAGGTGCTTGCAACGATCGAGGAGCAGGGCAACTTGACAGAGGAATTGCGCGCACAGATTATCGCAGCAACGACGATGGTTGCCGTGGAGGATTTGTACCGTCCGTATCGTCCGAAGCGTAGAACGCGTGCTACGGATGCGAAGGAAAAAGGACTTGAGGGACTGGCCAACATTTTGCTGTTGCAGATGACTAAGAAGTCCATGGAGGAAGAAGCGGAGGCATATCTTTCGGAGGAAAAGGGAGTTGCAACCGTTGCGGACGCTTTGCAGGGAGCAATGGACATTGTGGCTGAGACGATCAGCGACAATGCGGAATATCGTACGTACATAAGAGAGTATACTTACAAGAACGGTATGCTGTCTTCGGAGGCAAAGAAGGAGATAGAGTCTGTCTATGAGATGTACTATCATTTTTCTCAGAGCCTTGCGAAGGTGACCGGCTACAGAGTGCTTGCTATCAATCGCGGTGAGGCAGAGAAGATACTTACCGTAAAGGTAGAAGCACCGGTAGAGGATTTGCTGCGTTACATAAGAAAGATGGTCATTGTCAACGACGGTGCACCGACCGCAAAGTATCTCGAGCTTGCAATACAGGACAGCTATGAGCGACTGATTGCGCCTTCGATCGAGCGTGAGCTGCGTAATATGCTTACGGAGCAGGCGGAGGACGGTGCGATTAAGGTGTTCAGTAAGAATCTTGAGCAGCTGTTGATGCAGCCTCCGATTGCGGGCAAGATTGTGCTTGGCTGGGATCCGGCATTTCGTACCGGCTGTAAGCTGGCGGTGGTGGATGCGACCGGAAAGGTGCTGCATACGGTAGTGATTTATCCTACCGCGCCGCAGAACAAGGTAGAGGAATCGAAGCGCATACTGAAGAATTTGATTGCGAAGTACCACATCGATTTGATTTCCGTCGGCAACGGTACCGCTTCCAGAGAATCCGAATTGATTATTGTGGACCTTTTGAAGGAAATTCAGAGAGACGTCGCATATGTTATCGTAAATGAGGCCGGAGCCAGCGTATACTCCGCAAGCAAGCTCGCAACGGAGGAATTCCCCGAGTTTGACGTCGGACAGCGTAGTGCGGTTTCGATTGCCCGTCGACTTCAGGACCCGCTCGCAGAGCTTGTAAAGATCGAGCCGAAGGCAATCGGTGTCGGTCAGTATCAGCACGATATGAACCAGAAGAAGCTCGGAGAGAGCCTCGGCGGTGTGGTAGAGGATTGTGTGAATAAGGTCGGCGTAGACCTGAATACGGCATCCGCTTCCTTGCTCGAGTACATTTCCGGTATCAGCAAGACACTTGCGAAAAATATCGTTGCGTATCGTGAGGCAAATGGTCGATTCCGCAATCGACGTGAACTGTTGAAGGTGCCGAAGCTCGGTCCCAAAGCATTTGAACAATGTGCGGGCTTTTTGCGTATTCGCGGTGGAGACAATTTCTTGGACAATACGAGCGTACATCCCGAGAGCTATTCCGTGGCACTCGCTGTGTTGGAACGTATGGGCTATGAAAAGCAGACGGTTGCTTCCGGTGGAGCGAACGGAATCCGCAAGAAGGTAAGCGACGTGAAGAAGCTGGCTAAGGAACTTGAAATCGGCGAGATCACACTTACGGACATTTTGTCTGAGCTTGAGAAGCCGTCACGAGATCCGAGAGAAAGTATGCCGCAGCCCATTTTGCGAAGCGACGTACTGGAGATGAAGGATTTGAAGCCGGGCATGATTTTGAAGGGAACGGTTCGAAACGTAATCGACTTCGGAGCATTCGTCGATATCGGTGTGCATCAGGACGGACTTGTGCACATCAGCGAGCTTTCGAATCGCTTTGTAAAGCATCCTTCCGAGGTCGTTCAGCTTGGCGACATCGTTGAGGTTAAGGTGCTTTCCGTAGATATGAATAAAAAGCGCATCCAGCTGTCTATGAAGCTTTAATCGGATGCACGGAGGTTTTCAGTGTTAATCGAGTATATCAAAGAAGAAATTCAAGTGATACGAGAACGCGATGCGGCGATTAAATCCGATGTGGAGGTATTTTTGTACCCGAGCTTCCATGCGATTTTGTGGCATCGTGCCGCTCATTATCTGTACAAGAAGAAATGCTTTGTGCCGGCACGACTCATCTCGCAGGTTGTAGCGCATTATACCGGTATTGAGATTCATCCCGGTGCGCAAATCGGAAGAGGATTGTTTATCGACCACGGACACGGGGTAGTAATCGGTGAGACGGCGATTCTCGGTGACAACGTGACGTTGTACCAAGGTGTAACACTCGGTGGTACCGGAAAAGAGAAGGGCAAGCGACATCCTACCATCGGCGATAACGTTATGATCAGTGCGGGTGCAAAGGTGCTCGGTTCCTTTACGGTCGGCGAAAACAGCAAGATCGGAGCGGGCTCGGTAGTACTCCACGAGGTGCCCCCGAACTCAACGGTAGTCGGTGTACCCGGACGTGTCGTAAAGCGCGATAACGTTAAAGTGCCGCGAGAGGATCTCGATCAGGTTAACCTGCCGGATCCGGTATTGCAGGATATTAAGCTGCTTCAGCAGTCAAATGCGGAGTTGAAGCTCCGTTTGGACGAGTTAGAAAAGAATTGGAATAAGTGAGGACAAGAGAATGGAAAATCGTATGATGCTATACAATACGCTGAGCAAGAAGGTAGAGCTTTTTGTTCCGAATGAGGATGGTAAGGTGGCTATGTATACCTGTGGACCGACGGTGTATCATTTTGCCCACATCGGAAACCTGCGTAGCTACTTGTGTGAGGACGTTCTCGAGAAGAGTCTTCGCTATCTCGGCTACGATGTAAAGCGTGTTATGAACATTACCGACGTAGGTCATCTTTCGAGCGATGCGGATACCGGCGAGGATAAGATGCTCAAGGGAGCAAAGCGTGAGAAGAAGACGGTTATGGAGATTGCGCAGTTTTATACGGACGCATTTTTCAGCGACTGTGAGAAGCTCAACATTAAGCGCCCCGATGTAGTGGAGCCGGCAACGAATTGCATCGGCGAATTCATCCACATGGTAGAAGTGTTGCTTGAGAAGGGCTATGCGTACGTGTCCGGTGAGAATGTGTACTTTGACACTTCTAAGCTGGACGATTACTACGTTCTGACGAGCCATAACGAGGATTCGCTTCTCGAGGGCGTTCGTGATGATGTTGACGTAGATACCAATAAGAAAAATAAGAACGATTTCGTGCTTTGGTTCACGAAGTCCAAGTTTGAGGACCAGGCTCTTAAGTGGGACAGCCCGTGGGGTGTTGGTTATCCGGGCTGGCACATCGAGTGCTCCGGCATCAGTATGAAGCATTTGGGCGAGTATATGGACATCCATTGCGGCGGTGTCGACAACATCTTCCCGCACCATACTAACGAGATTGCACAGAGCGAGTCGTATTTGGGCCACAAGTGGTGTAATTACTGGTTCCACATTCATCATTTGAACGACCGTAGCGGTAAGATGAGTAAGAGCAAGGGCGAATTCCTGACGGTATCCTTGCTTGAGGAAAAGGGCTATTCTCCGCTTGTATATCGTATGTTCTGTTTGCAGTCGCACTATCGTAAGCCGCTTGAGTTCTCTTATGAAGTTATGGATCAGGTGAAAAATGCTTACGAGAAGCTTAAGAAGCGCATTTCGTCGTTGAAGGCAGAGGGCGAGGTGGATGCAGAGGCATTTGCAACGTATCGTCGTCGCTTCGAGGACGCACTTTGCAACGATGTTAATACCTCTTTGGCATTGACCGCATTGTACGATATGCTCAAGGCAGACATCTCCGACGCGACAAAGCGCGCACTTGCGGAAAGCTTTGACGAGGTTCTTTCGCTCGATTTGTTGAGCGCAGAGGAAGAGGTACAGGCCGTATCCGATGAGTTGACAGCTTGGATTGAAGAGATGATTGCTAAGCGTGCCGCAGCGAAGAAGGAAAAGAACTTTGCACTTGCGGATGAGCTTCGTAATCAGCTGCTTGAGAAGGGCGTACAGATTAAGGATACGAGAGAGGGAGTTGTATGGGAACTCATCTAAATGAGGATATTCTCCGTGAGTTTCAGTTGCCGGGAGGGGATGTCAGAATGTATTCCCCTCTGGCACTTGCATACATAGGAGACGGCATCTATGAGTTGATTGTCCGCTCGATTATTCTCGGCGAGAAGGAGCTGACGGTGAACCATTTGCATCAGAAGACGAGTCGTCTTGTAAATGCCGTGGCACAAAGAGAGGTTTACCAGCGACTCCGCGATGAATTGACGGAGGAGGAGCAGTCGGTGTTTCGAAGAGGACGCAATGCGAAGTCCTTTTCCGTGGCGAAGAGCGCTTCGGTGAACGATTATCGAATTGCGACCGGACTGGAGGCATTGTGCGGATACTTGTATTTGTGCGGTAGGACGGATCGGCTTTTGGCTCTTTTGAAGCTCGGTTTTGAGGGCTTGGAGCAGGAAGAAGAGAGTAAGTAATCCGGGCGGTCGGGTATGCGAGACGGCATTCGTGCTGTCGAAAGAGAGCAAGCAGACCGGAAACGGGTGATTTGGAAGGAAGGGCGTAGTATGCGATACGAGGAGTATACGATAGAGGGAAGAAATGCGGTTTTGGAGGCGTTTCGTGCCGGAAGAACGGTGGACAAGCTGTTTGTTCAGGACGGATGCAAGGACGGACCGATTCAGTCGATCATTCGCGAAGCAAAGAAGGGTGATACAATCATCAGCTTTGTATCCAAGGAGCGCTTGGATCAGATGAGTGAAAGCGGAAAGCATCAGGGTGTCATTGCACAGGCTGCCGCTTACGAATATGCAGAGGTTGAGGACATTCTGAAGGCTGCGGAGGAGAAGGGCGAGGCGCCGTTTTTGATTCTGCTGGACGGAATCGAGGATCCGCACAATCTCGGTGCAATGATTCGTACGGCCAATCAGGTGGGCGCACATGGTATTATCATTCCGAAGCGTCGCGCCGTGGGCTTGACGGCAACGGTTGCCAAGACATCAGCCGGTGCGTTGAATTACACGCCGGTTGCAAAGGTTACGAATCTGACGCAGACGATGGAGGATTTGAAGAAGCGCGGCATTTGGTTTGTATGCGCAGACATGGACGGTGATGTGATGTATCGCACGAATCTCACCGGACCGATCGGTCTTGTCATCGGCAATGAGGGAAGCGGTGTGAGTCGTCTTGTTCGCGAGACCTGTGATTTCACGGCATCGATTCCGATGAAGGGACAGATTGATTCGTTGAACGCTTCGGTTGCTATGGGCGTATTGGCCTATGAGATATTGCGTCAGCGTATGGGAGGAAAATAAGCTTACTTACGGAGCTGAGTCTAAGAACCTTACGGGAGTCCGAGCAGGCACCGAGTTTGGAGGAGACATGGATACTTACAGCCGATATACCGATGAAGAGCTCTGTGCCATGTCGTCTGAGGACAGGCTGGCAGAGGAATATCTTTTGATTAAGTATAAGCCGATGGTGCGTCGCGAGGCGCGGTCCTTGTTTCTTACCTGGGGAGACCGCGAGGACTTGATACAGGAAGGGATGATCGGTCTGTATCGTGCGATACGTTCGTATCGTTCGGATGTCGGAGCGCATTTTTCCACATTTGCAAGGCGCTGCATATTGGCGCAGATGTACAATGCGATTACGATGGCAAATCGTAAGAAGAATCTGCCGATGAGAGAGTATGTTTCGTTTGACTCACCGGAGTTTTTGCATCAGGCGGAGAACAGTGCATTTCCGGGCTACGGACCGGGAAATCCGGAGCAGATTTGCATTGCGGAGGAAGAGGCGAAACAGTTGCAGGAGCGGCTGATGGCGAGACTCAGTAGCTTTGAGCAGCAGGTGTTCGGCGATTATATTGCGGGAATGCATTATACGGACATCGCGACAAAGATGGGAAAGAGCAGTAAGTCGATTGACAACGCGATACAGCGTATTCGAAGTAAGATGCGTACCATTTTGGAGGAACGCTGAAAGCAGGCGCATTTGCAGTGGTGCGTCGGCGATTTTTTCGGTGTGCCGAGACACGTTCAAAAAAATTGTTGCATTTTATGAAAAAATCGAAAATAGGGACTTGTCAAACCCAATGAAATGTGTTATTATATCGCTCGTGATGCTGTCTTAGCTCAGTTGGTAGAGCGCATCCTTGGTAAGGATGAGGTCGGCGGTTCAAATCCGCTAGACAGCTTCCGATACCCGAACAAGCAATTGTTCGGGTTTTTTTATTGCATTTTCGTTGTATTCTCCGAAGTACGCCCGGCAAAATGCGGGGATATCATGCGCGAAAACAGCGCAGTTGTAGGCGGTGGAAGGTTTTGTTTTCCCGGTGACAAAGTATTTCATAAGAAAATGCATTTTCCTATGGCATTTTGAATGATAATTTGTTATTATACTAGGTGGGAGAGTTTTATGATTGGAGGTTAATTGCGAATGGAATTAATCTGTGTTATGTGCAACAAAAATCGTGCGGGAGCGGACGGTCTGTGCTTGTCATGTCGTCAGAAGATCAGTGCGATGTCAATCGTGAATCCGACGCAGGAACTTCTGCTGCCGGAAGGTCGATACATAGGTACGACACAAAACGGAATTCCTCATGGTAAAGGACAGATCATTTACAGTGAGCACGATTCCAGAAGAAATTATGTGGGTGAGTTTTGCAATGGTATGCGCCAAGGCAAGGGAAAGCTTGTCTTTAAAAATGATGCGTATTATGACGGTCAGTGGAGTCATGACAAGTATCATGGTTACGGCGAGGAAGCGTTGCTTGGCGGTAATTATCTAGAGGGTCTCTACGAAGAAGGTCATTTTGTTAAGGGACACGTATATTTCGGAGACGGAAGAGAGTATGAGGGCGAGTGGAAGGACGATATGCCGAACGGCATGGGTAAGATTTTCTTCCGCGACGGACATGCCGAGTCCGGCTTTTGGGTGAATGGCGTATGTGCTTTCGAGCAGCGCCCGAGTGATGAAGAGCTGGAGGCATTTTTGAAGCAACAAGAGTATCAGGCGATGCAGGAGCAGATGCAAGAGAACGGTATGGCCGGTGAATGGGGCGAAGGCTTTGTAGAAGCGGCGACTGTTGTGAAGAACGGTTTTTCGACAGAAGATTACCCGGGTGGTGAGCGCTATGAGGGAGAATTCCTCGATGGCAAGCGCCATGGCAGAGGTACGATGTATTATCCTAACGGCGATCGCTATGAAGGCGAATATGTAGATGGCAAGCGTCACGGCATGGGAACGATGTACTATGCGGCAGGCGGCGTTTATGCGGGCCGGTGGGAGAATAGTAAGAAGTCCGGTCACGGAACATTTGAATCGGCCAACAAGGATCGTTATGTCGGCGATTTTCAGGACGGTGCGTTCTGCGGTCAGGGAACCTATTATTTCTCCAACGGTAATGTCTATGAGGGAGAATGGCTGAACAGTAGACGTAACGGTTCGGGCGTGATGACTTTTGCGGATGGAACAAAGGAACGTCAGAACTGGGAAAATGGAAAGAAGCTTTCTACGGAACCGTTCCGTGAGTTTAAGTCCCTTCAGTATAAGAGCGGAAGCTATTATGAGGGAGAGGTCAACGGCAACAATCGTCCGGATGGTATCGGTAGCTATACTTATGCCGGAGTCGGTCAGTACGAGGGAACCTTTACGAACGGTGTACGCGAGGGAATAGGTACCTTTGTATGGCTTTCCGGAGACTCTTACGAGGGCGAGTGGAAGCAGGATATGCGTCATGGTCAGGGTTGTATGATCTACGCCGACGGACGTGTGAAGGAAGGTCTATTTGAGAACGACGAATTCGTCGGATAGACGATTGAGAGTTGACAGATACCGTTGTTTTTGGTAACATACCATATGTGTCTGCCGCGACTCTTGTCGAAAAGCGAGGAGAGTATGGCGAAGAAAGAGAAGTTTGCGATTCCGGAATTGGTGGACATACATTGTCACCTGTTGCCCGGCATCGATGACGGATCAAAGGATTGGGACAAGACACTGCAGATGCTGCAGATTGCTTATGAGGATGGAATCCGCAAGATGATTGCGACACCTCACTTCGGTTGTCACAGTTTTATGGCAGACAAGCAGAAGAGAGTGGCCTTGGTTGCGGAGGCGAATGCACGAATTCAGGACCTGTATCCGGATATGCGGATTTACGAGGGTTGCGAGATTTATGCATTTACAGCGGGCATAGAAGAGAACATCTATCAAGGAAAGTCGGGAACACTGGCTGATAGCAAATATGTTTTGTTGGAGCTTTCGATGAGGAGTACCGCACAAGAGATTTTGAAGCGAGCACGTGAGTTGGCGAATGTCGGCTTGAGGCCGATTGTTGCACACGTTGAGCGCTACGAATCCATACGACAGCTTGAGCAGGTGGAGGAGCTTGCATCGGTTGCGTATATTCAGGTCAATGCGGGGAGCATTATGGGCGACTTGGGCTTTACCGTAAAGCGATTTGCAAGACGCTTGCTTGCGCATGAGTTGGTTACCTTTGTTGCGACGGATGCACATGGTGTCAACCACAGACCACCTCGGTTGAGAGAGTGTTACCGGACGGTATGCTCGCTATGCGGAGAAGAATATGCCGGACGGTTGTTTTGCGACAATCCGAACAGCATTTTAGAGAATAAGATTATTGTATGATGTACGGCCTTCGTACAAGATAAGGAGTTTCGATGGAAAATACTAATGTTAAAACCGTGCAGGAGAATGAAATCGATTTTTCGCAATTGTTGCTTGCTATTTGGAGTAAGATCGGTTGGGTAATCCTTGTGGCTATTATTATGGGTGGCGTGACTTATGCATATTGCAAGTACGTTGCCACGCCGATGTATCAGGCAGAAAGCTCACTGTTCGTATTGAGCCGTAACAGTGATGAGGCGTTGACGACGTCCGATATTAGCTCCAGTAACGCATTGATCAGTGACTATCAGTACTTTGCTACAAGCCGCAGAGTTGTTGAGCAGGTAATCGAGAAGCTCGGCTTGGAGGATAAGTACACATATGGTCAGTTGAAGAGTGAGATTTCCGTTGCGATTCCGACGGATTCTCGTATGCTGAAGCTTATCGTAACGGATGCGGATCCGGAGCTTGCTAAGAAGCTGGCAGATGCACTTTCCGAGGTT
The DNA here is from genome assembly GCA_045645665.1 of Lachnospiraceae bacterium. GTDB lineage: Bacteria > Bacillota > Clostridia > Lachnospirales > Lachnospiraceae > ISDg. The sequence goes on from JAZRJF010000031.1 coordinate 47,199, forward strand.
ATGGTAGCGCATATCAGTCAGTTCATGAAGGCGGATGTTCAGCCGTTTGAGGCTGCACAGCTTCCTAAGGCGCCCAGCAGTCCGACTACCTTCCGTAATTCTGTGATTGCGGCGTTGTTCGGTGCGTTTTTGACGATTGCCATTATCGCAGTTGTTTTCCTTTTGGATGATACCATCAAGCTTGAGGAGGATGTTGAGCGTACGCTGAAGCTTCCCGTGCTTGCGATGTTGCCGAACAGTGTGGACGGTGCGGTAGTAGAGAAGAGCAAGAAATCCAAAAAGTCTAAGAAGCAGAAGAAGTCGGGAGGAGAATAAGATGCAACAGATTAAGTTTATTACCAATACTGCGCTTGATTTTCAAACGACAGAGGCATATAAGAATCTTCGTACCAATATCCAGTTCTGTGGACAGGATATTAAGGTTGTGCTTGTTACGAGTACTTTCCCGAACGATGGTAAGACCACTACGGCAATGCGTTTGGCAATGTCCTTTGCCGAGATGGGCAAGTCTACGATTCTTTTGGACTGTGACTTGAGAAAGTCGGAGCTGCTTTCCAGCTTCACATCTGACCAGAGAGTATATGGACTCACGCATTTCCTTACCGGTATGCAGACTCTCGACAATTGTATCAGCGAGACGGATGTAAAGAATCTTCACATTCTTTTCTCCGGAGCATTCCCTCCGAATCCGGTAGAGCTTATGAGTACGAAGAGATTCGAGACGTTGATGAACGTTCTTCGTGAGCATTATGACTATGTTATCGTAGATGCTCCCCCGCTCGGAAGCGTGGTAGATGCTGCTGTATTGGCACAGTATTGTGACGGCGCACTTTATGTAATGCGTTCCGGTAGAGTAAAGGGCAAGTTCGCTCAGAAGATCGTAGCTCAGATTAAGATGACCAAGTGCCGTGTGCTCGGTGTTGTCTTCAGTCGTATGGATGCTAAGAAGCTCGAATACGGTAAGGGCTACTATGGCAAGGCTTACTATTCGAAGTACTACAAATAGTAGCATTGCAACAATTTCATAATTACGATGTATAACTGCAGCTCATATGGGCTGCAGTTTTTTCACTTTTGAAGACCGATGGTAATAGGATAGAAAAAAATGAGGTGATGCAATGCCGGATTGCTTTGCATTTTTGTTACCGTATCAGGAGCCGGAAGAATACTTAGAAGGAGAACGACCGCAGCGTGTGGAGCGTGTAGGAAGCCGTTATGTAGTGGCATATTATTGCGACCGGCAGGAATTGCAGGCGGATCGATTTTTTTATAGTGCGATTCCGAGGTGCTTTACTACGATGCAGGGAGATGTAGCGGAAGCCATGGGCGTTGAGCGGATTCGAACGTTGCCGGGGCTTGATTTGTATGGGCAAGGGGTGTTGATCGGTATTGTCGATACGGGGATTTTGTATCGTGACAGAGCATTTTACGACCGAGCAGGTCAGATAAGGATTACGTCGGTATGGGACCAGACGGTGGATGCGAGCGACCGGGTGGCTGTTCCGTTTGGAACGGTATACAGTAGGGAAGAGCTTCAAGGTGCACTGGCGCCGACAACCGATACCGTCGGGCATGGTACGCTCTTGGCGAGAATCGCCGCAGGTAGCGAAAGTGAGGAGAACGAAGAGGGCATTGCGCCAAATGCGGAGCTGGTTGTTGTACGCCTACGAGATGCGCCTGAAAATCTGAGACAGTATTACCGAATCGAAACGGATGCGCCGTGCTTTTCGGAGGCGGACATTATGCTCGGAGTTCAGTATCTGCATGAAGAGGCGCTTCGACTTGAGCGGCCGATTGTAATCCTTTTGGCACTTGGGTCAAATGCCGGGGGGCACAACGGTAGCGGCTACTTGGAGCAGTACATTGGCGACTTATGCAGATTGCGAGGGCGTCAGGTTGTGATTGCCGCCGGAAATGAGGCAAATGCGGGACATCATTTTGAAGGAGTGATTGAGCTGAGGGAGGACGATGACGTGGAATACGAGCTGCCTTACCGAGAGGTGCAGCTTCGTGTGGAACAGGGCGAGAGCATGACGATGGAGCTATGGTGTGAAGCGCCGAATTTATTGGCCATCGGTATCGTATCCCCCGGCGGTGAGATTATCGAGAAGGTAGAGCCGATATCCGGACGTTATGAAGCGCGAAGCTTTCTACTTGAGGGGAGCTCGGTAGTCATCACCTATCAACGAATCGGACTTCACACGGCAAACCCTCTGGTGCTCATTCGCTTTCGTGACATGTCGGAAGGAGTTTGGACGTTGCGAGTCTATCCCGAGGAAGCAATCGGAGGTCGCATCCGATATCATTGCTGGATGCCCGTAAGAGCGTTTTTACGGGGAAATGCGCAGTTCCTTCAGCCAAGCCCCGATACGACGGTTACGGAGCCGGGAAATGCGCCTGAGGGCATGACGGTGACGGCTTACGATCCGTTTGCCAATCGAATCGACCCTTCCGGTGGAAGAGGCTATACGTCGACGAATGTTGTGAAGCCCGATTTGGCGGCGCCGTATGAGGTAGGTGTGCAAAGTGGCTCGTCACAGGGGGTGGGACGAGAGGGGACGTCTCTGGCCGCGGCGGCCGCTGCCGGGGCAAATGCACTGCTTTTTGAGTGGGCAATCACCCGAGGGAATCGAGAGTATCTGACCGGCACGGAGGCAACGACGTACTTTGTAAACGGGGCGGAACGAGATGAGCGGAGGTACCCGAATCGGGAATGGGGGTACGGTAAGCTGAGCATTTACGGGGCGATTGCAGAAAACCGATGAAAACCTCTTTACTTCGCTGTGCTAAAGTGGTATATTGGGGAGGAACCAATCGGGAAGTATCCGGTTTGTCCGGAAAGTCCGAGGTTTCACCAAATAATAAAGAGAGTGAGTGACTAGGCGATGATTAATCATATGATTTTGGATTTGAATAAAAACGGTTCTGCCATTCGTGCTATGTTCGAGGAAGGCGCTAAGATGGCGAAGGAGTTCGGCAAGGAGAATGTATACGATTACAGCCTCGGCAATCCGAGTGTTGAGCCTCCGGTTGAGATTTGCAATGCATTTGTCGATATCGTGAAGGAGGAAAAGCCCACAGTACTTCACGGCTATATGAACAATGCCGGCTTTGAGGATGTGCGTGCTGCAATCGCAGATCATCTGAATCGACTTTACGGCACGGCCTTTACGACACGCAATATTTTGATGACGGTCGGTGCTGCCGGTGGCTTGAATGTTATCTTGAAGACGCTTTTGAATCCGGGAGATGAGGTTGTTACGTTTGCCCCCTTCTTCGGAGAGTATAAGAATTACGTTGCCAATTTTGACGGTAAGCTTGTAATTGCAGCTACGGATGCGGAGACGTTCCTTCCCGTGCCGGAGGTATTGGCATCGGTTATTACGGAAAAGACGAAGGCTGTGTTGATCAACAATCCGAATAATCCGACCGGCGTGGTTTACCCCGAAGAAACGATCGTTGCAATTGCCGACGTGCTTCGTGCAAAGGAAAAGGAGTACGGCACGAGCATTTATCTCGTTGCGGATGAGCCGTATCGTGAGCTTGCGTACGACGGAGTCGAGGTGCCTTACCTCACGAAGTACTATCACAACACGGTAGTCGGCTATTCCTACAGTAAGTCGCTGTCGCTTCCGGGTGAGCGTATCGGATATTTGGTGCTTCCGGATGAGTTGGACGATGTGAATGAGATCATTCCGGGTGCTGCGGTTGCAAACCGAATTCTCGGCTTTGTAAATGCACCGTCGTTGCTGCAGAAGGTAGTCGGCCGTTGCTTGGATGCCAGTGTAGATATTGAGATTTATAACCGCAATCGCGAGCTTTTGTATTCGAAGCTGACCGAGTACGGATATTCCTGCATTAAGCCGCAGGGCGCATTTTACTTGTTTGTAAAGGCACCGGGCGGAGATGATAAGGCATTTGTGCAGGCGGCGAAGAAGCATCGCATCTTAGTTGTTGCGGGAAGCGGTTTCGGTGGCCCCGGCTACTTCAGAATCGCATATTGTGTAGACTATTCCATGATCGAACGTTCCCTTCCGGGCTTCCGCGCCTTGGCTGAGGAGTTCGGCTTAATCTAGAGAGGAGATTTCCTATGTACGAATGGGAACAGAACATCCGTAAGGTAGAGCCCTACGTACCGGGCGAGCAGCCGACAGGTCGCGTAGTGAAGTTAAATACAAATGAAAATCCGTATCCGCCCTCGCCGAAGGTACTGGAGGCTTTGGCGGCATTGGATTTGGAAAATGCAAAAAAGTATCCGGACCCTTCCGCAGGTGATTTGGTGCGTGCCATTGCGAACGCGTATGGCAAGCGCGAGGAAGAGGTGTTTGTCGGTGTCGGCTCGGATGACGTGCTCGGCATGGCATTTTTGACGTTCTTTAATAGTGATAAGCCCATTTTGTTTCCGGATATATCGTATTCGTTCTATGACGTATGGGCAGAGCTGTTTCAGATTCCTTACGAGCAGATACCGCTCGATGAGGAGTTTCAGATCCGCATCGACGATTATCGTAGACCGAACGGCGGTATCGTGATTGCGAATCCAAATGCACCGACTTCGATTGCAATGTCTAAGAATGTGCTCGAGGAGCTGATTGCCGCCAATCGTGAGTCGATTGTGATTGTAGACGAGGCATATGTCGATTTCGGAGGCGAGAGTGTATTGGAGCTTACGGAGAAGTATGAGAACCTAGTGGTTGTTCAGACATTTTCGAAGTCGCGCTCGCTTGCGGGAATGCGCATCGGCTTTGCTATTGCAAATGAGCGATTGATTTCTGCCTTGCAGGCAGTGAAGTATTCCTACAACTCGTATACGATGAACATGCCGTCCATTGCAGCGGGAAAGGCGTCGGTGGAGGATGCGGAGTATTTCCGTTCGTCTATCGAGCAGATTATGCAGACGAGAGAGAAGTTCGCAGCACGTCTTCGCGAGATCGGCTTTTCGATGCCGGATTCCTCGACGAACTTTTTGTTCGCAACTCACAGTAGCATTCCGGCTGAAAAGATTTATATGGCGCTTCGCGAGAGAAGCATTTACGTGCGCTATTTTAAGAAGCCGAGAATCGATAATTACTTGCGTATCACAATCGGTACCGAGGAAGAGATGGAGAGCTTGCTCGGCGCACTGAGCGAAATCGTGCGAGAGCAGTAGTCTGAGGGCCGAGAGGAGTAGCCTTGGGCCGGAGCAGTCGTTTGACGCTAACCGGTTTAAGGCCGCAAAAAAGGAAGGCGTCATGCAAAAAAGAAATTACCAAAAGGAATTGGAGCGGTTGCTGGAGCAGCAGGCGAAGGAGGAAAAGGTTCCGTCGCTTTTACTGCACAGCTGCTGTGCACCGTGTAGTAGCTATGTGCTGAACTATTTGAGTGAGCATTTTCATATTACGGTTTGCTATTACAATCCGAACATTTCGCTGCAGGAGGAGTTTGAGAAGCGTGTGCAGGAGCAGGCGCGGTTGATTGCTTCGATGCCGTTAAAGTACCCGGTTTCGTTAGTTGTACCCGACTATGTACCGGAGGAGTTTTATGCGGTGGCGAAAGGCTTGGAGAAGGAGCCCGAGGGCGGCAAACGCTGTGAGCAATGCTTTCGCTTGCGACTCGGCTACGCAGCGCGCATGGCGGCGGAGGGTGGCTTTGATTATTATACGACGACCTTATCCATCAGCCCGCTTAAGGATGCCGAGCTTTTGAACCGAATCGGAGAGGAGCTGGCGGCCGAGGTGGGAGTACGATATCTGAATTCGGATTTTAAGAAGAAGGATGGGTATCGGCAATCGGTACAGCTTTCAAAAGAATACGATTTGTATCGTCAGGATTACTGCGGTTGCGTATTTTCTAAGAGAGAAGCTGCTTCGCAGAACAACACTTAACAAATAAGACCCCTAAAAGCTAGGCGCTATGGCCGGCAATTAGGGGTCATTTTTTTCACGAGGGCCTCAATCGGAGGTCCTTTTTATCTTCCGGTAAGCTGCTTTAGAACAGCACCTGCGACGTCGGCTGCGGCACCGCTTCCGGAGCCTGCCTCCTCAAGGTATACGACAAATGCATAAGGGTATTCCTCCTCCACCAAGAAGCCTGCAAACCAGCAGTCCGAAGCGGCGGTTTCATTTTCAACGGTACCCGTCTTGGCACCCATTACGAGGTCCGGGAATCGGTCGGTTCCGTACATCGTAGTCACATTATTCTGCAAATACTGTGACAGCAGGTCGGCTGTGTCATCTTGGATGAGTCGATCGGAAAATGCGACGCTTGGTTTGAACAGCAGCTCGCCATCCGATGCATTTGCATGATACAGATACGTCGGAATCGCCGCAGTACCTCCGTTAGCAATCGCGCCGTAGTAGACCATCAAGCTACACGGATTCACTAGGTCGTGATAGAGACCGACGCCGGCATATGCAAGCTCGTCCGTAGTAACGGTAGCAATTTCAAAGGAGCCGGGGAGAGTTGATACGCCGTTTACGGAATAACTGCTCGTAAGGCCGGCGGAATGCACATAGTCCGAAAGGACGGGGCCGGTAAGCTCGATGGCGAGCTTTGCGAACGTACAGTTGCAAGATAGTGCATACGCTGTCTTCAAGCTCATCCTGCCATGTTTTTTAGGGCACGAGATGATTTGTTCGCCGACAATCAGCTCACCGGTGCATTCATACGTGCGTTCGTCCGCATCCGGAATGGTCTCGAGCACAGCTTGCAGGGTGATGGTTTTGAACACCGAGCCGGGACGGAACGTCGAACCGAAAAATCGGTTTACATACGCGCCTTCGTAGCGTTCCGACGTCTCCAAATCCTCGGGAATGTATTTCGGGTCATAGGTCGGCGTGGAAACCAGACAGAGCAGTTCGCCGTTTTTGTAATTGTATACGGCAACGGTGCCGACGCGACCTTCCATTGCCGAAAGAGCGGTTTTATTTGCTTCGCTATCGATGGTAAGGTAGCAAAGGGCATCCTCCGGAATGCGATTCGCGCCGTACAGAGGCGAGTAGGAAACCAAATGCTCTGTCAATGTGCTATGCGCACCGGTACCGATCTTACCGAGTGCATCTCCGACTACGTGCAGAGTCGCGAGCCGCACAAGGCTGTCGTCGTGAAAGGATCTTGCGCCGTCTTTCGAATAGGAAAGCAGTACTCCGTTTCGGTCGTACACCTTTCCCTGCAACAGCTGACCATCGTCGGTGAATAGGTTTCGATTATAGCGCTGTGTAAACCAAAGCTTCGAATCCGTTGCATAATTCCACAGAAAATACGCAAAGAGCAGAAGGAAACCGAGAAGAATTCCGGTACACAAAAAGGCGCGTCTTTGTATCTTTCTCATGACTTCTTACCTCCCTTCCCGTGCATTTTGCGAGAACGAGGAAGTCCGCTTACGAAGCTTGCGCGCGGACGTGTGTCGGTGGATTTGAGATATGCAAGCAAGCCGTAGGACAGAAACATCGAGGAACCGCCGTTTGATACAAAGGGGAATGTAACGCCTGTCAGCGGCAGGATGTCCACCGAGCCGAATATATTAAGGGCCATCTGAAATACAAGCATCGAGGTGGCCGAGCAAGCTGCAATTGTGTAAAAAGAGGAACGGCTCATTGAGCAGGAGCGAATGGCAAATGTGGCAAGCACGACAATACACAGCACAATCATGCAAGCAGTGATCAGTCCCCATTCTTCCCAGACCATGCCGAACACGAGGTCGGTATCTGCGGCGGCAACACGTTTAAGGCTCCCGCCACCCGGACCGGCGCCGAGCAAACCGCCGTTTGCGATGGCGGTAAGTGTTCTGGTCTGCTGATAACCACCGCCCGAGGAATGCTCAAAGGCATGTCCCCAAGTGGAAAATCTGGCCCAAATGTACGGCTTGGCGATGAGCACCATAGCTCCCGCCGATATAGCGCCGCCCGTTATGAGTAGGATGGTTGCGAAATCGCCCGAACGAAGAAATGCGATTACAAGGAACGTCACGAAGAAGACCGCAGCCGTTCCGAAGTCGTTCATGAGACCGAGGCAAACCATTAGGGATAGCGATAAAAGCATAAAGAGACCTAAGTTTCTCTTTCGAAACAGTCGGTCTAAAGTGGCCGAGCCCGCAAAGATAAAGCAAAGCTTGGCGAGCTCCGAGGGCTGAAAGCTGAAGGCTCCGAAACGAATCCAGTTCGTTGCTCCGTGACGAATCTGCCCGAGTAGAAGCGTTGACAGCATCAGAAGTAGGGCAAATGCGGACATTACCCAGCGCAATTTCTGTACCTTTGACAGATCGCGAAGCAGATAGCCGAGGCAGAGGAACAATACCAAACCGAGCACAACGGCTGCGAGCTGCTTCGGCAACAGAGTATAGTTGCTCGAAGTGGTTACGGACAAAGAAATGGTCGTCAAATAAAATGCGATAATCTCGAGCTCAAAGCCGATGACGCCGGTGAGTCGCATGCCGATGAAATATACCCACATAAGGAGCGTATAGAGCGCGAATACCGGGATGATATACGGAGTAGCCACCGCGGGCTTTTCGATGCAAAGCTGAATGCAAAGGAAAACCTGCATGAGCGTCAAAAGCGATAGAAGACTCCACGGCGGAATGGGGCGAAGCTGGCGTCTCTTCGTATCGGTCAGCTTGCGTTCGTTCTCGCTGATCGGGAGAAACTGAAGCTCTACGGCGCCGAGAGATATCGTGTCACCGTAATGAAGAGGAGCTTGCTCGTCGATTTCTTGTCCGTTAACGAGAATGCCGTGCTTCGAATCCAAATCAAAAATGGTCCATTCCTCGGATTCTTGCCGTGCAATTACGGCGTGAAGACGGGAAACGGTCGGGTAGGGAAGTACGATGTCGGTGCTTCTGGAACGACCGACGATGCATTCCCAGCCGTTTATGCGGTGATTCTTACCGTCAGCGGTACGAATCATTGCAAATGCCTCCTGTCGCTTCGGTAGCGATAGGAGGGACAAAAATGCGCCGGAAAGAATGATGAGCGACATGACCGGAAAGACAAAGCGCACGCAAAAAAGAATCACCTCGGCAAATGCCGGTGTGGCGTCCAAAAAAGACTTAAACGATTCGTAAAATGCGTTCAACCCGGGAAACATGTCATACTCCTTTCGGCATTTTTGTTGTATCTACGTTCAGTATACCACAAAACAGTGGCTCGGTAAACTTTGGAATATAAAAAATATTATTATTTGTGTCAAGAAAAAAAGGAAAGGCCTTTTTTTGTTGAATAATACGTATAGAGTGTATTATTTTGCGCTCACACGAGAGAGAAGGGTATGGGGAAACGATGAAAGAGATGATGGATGAGTCTGTCGATTGGCAGGAAGAAGAGCATTTGCAGGATGAGCTTGCTAATGAGGAGTTCGCGGAGGATGAGCTTGCATTTTCCGATGAGTTCGAAGAGGAAGAATTGTTGCCTTCGGATGAGGACCTGTTGAGAGATGAGCTTCTCATGGAAGACGAGCTTTTGCTGGACGACGAGCTACTGTTGAATGATGAGCTTTTCGAGGATGCGGAGCTTATAGAGGAAGCGCTGCTCGGGGACGAGCTGATTACGGGAACGGTGAGTGGCAGCGAACTGCAGGCATTTTCGGAGGAATCGTTGAATGCAGTCGACGATAGTGAATCGGAGAAGGATGAGGACAGTTTCTCCGAGGAATCGTATCTCGTTGATGAAGATGAGGATTTCTTTCCGCCGGAGGAGGAATTGAAAGAACTTGAAAGTGACGGAGATGCAGAGCTGGATTTGCAGGATTCCTCGGAGATGGTTGGAATTGACGATCCGGTGAAGATGTATTTGAAGGAGATCGGCAAGATTCCGCTGCTTACCGTGGATGAGGAGGTAGAACTCGCAAAACGGATTCAAGAGGGGGATGCCTCGGCTAAGAAGCGACTCGCAGAGGCCAATTTGCGCTTGGTTGTAAGCATTGCAAAGCGCTATATGGGACGCGAGATGTCGTTGCTCGATTTGATTCAGGAAGGCAATTTGGGTCTTTTGAAGGCCGTTGAGAAATTCGATTATATAAAGGGGTACAAGTTCTCTACCTATGCTACATGGTGGATTCGCCAGGCGATTACGAGAGCGATTGCGGATCAGGCGAGAACGATTCGTATTCCTGTGCATATGAGCGAGGTCATCAATCGTATGATTCGTTCTCAGAGAACATTGCTTCAGGAGCTCGGAAGAGAGCCTAGAGTGGAGGAACTTGCACAGTACATGAAGATGCCCGTACAGAAGATTCTCGAGATTCAGAGAATCGCACAGGAGCCGGTCTCTTTGGAGACGCCCGTTGGAGAAGAGGATGACAGTCATCTCGGTGACTTCATACAAGATGACAAGAGCCTTTCACCGGAGGCTTCTGCGGCAAATGCTCATAGACGTGAGATACTCGAGCAGCTGATGGAGACAGTACTGACACCGCGTGAGAGACGAGTGCTTCAGCTCCGTATGGGCTTTGAGGACGGTGGTATATGGACTCTTGAGGAGGTCGGAAAGGAATTCGACGTAACGAGAGAACGTATCAGACAGATTGAGGCAAAGGCCATTCGTAAGCTGCAGAAACAGAAGTATCGCAGACGCCTCGAGGATTTTAACGATTAGTAATCATTTGACGTGAGATAGAAGGGAGTAGCACATGATCAACGTACGTATGATGCTGGAAGAGCGTGAGCATCAGATGCTCAGCCCGTATGCTACATTTTCAGACCGTTCCATGGGAAGAAACCGAGAAGAAGAGCAATGTGATATCAGACCGGTATTTCAAAGAGACCGCGACCGAATCATTCATTCGAAGTCTTTCCGTCGTCTGAAGGATAAGACACAGGTATTTCTGACTCCGGAAGGAGATCATTACAGAACGCGTATGACGCACACGCTTGAGGTTGCGCAAATTGCGAGATCCATTTCCAAAGCGTTGCAGCTGAATGAGGATTTGACCGAGGCGATTGCGCTGGGACACGATTTGGGACATACTCCGTTCGGTCATGCCGGCGAGCGTGCTTTGGACCGTGTCTGCGAAGGAGGCTTTGCGCATCACGAGCAGAGCATTCGCGTCGTAGAGCGATTGGAGAAGGATGGTCGTGGCTTGAACCTTACAAAGGAGGTTTTGGACGGCATCTTAAATCATCAGACCGAGGGAACGCCTTCTACCTTAGAGGGAGACATTGTGCGGCTTTCCGATAAGATTGCCTATATCAATCATGATATCGACGATGCGATACGTGGACATATCATTTGCGAGGAGGACATTCCGGTTGAGCTCACGGGGCTTCTCGGACATTCCTTGAAGGAGCGACTGAACACGCTGGTGCATGACATTGTGTCAAACAGCTTCGGACGCCCGAGCATTCTCGTGTCGGATGAGATTCGACAGGCAATGACGGATTTGCGTACGTACATGTTTGAAAATGTGTATACCAATCCGGTTGCGAAGGGACAGGAGTCAAAAGCGGAGAGAATGGTTGAGCAGCTGTTCCTCTACTACAAGGACAACGTGAATTTGTTGCCGCCGGAATACCGGAGGATGCTGGAGCTTGGCGAAACAAAGGACCGTGTTGTGGCCGATTATGTAGCCGGCATGACGGACAAGTTTGCCGTTATGCGATATGAAGAGATTATGATACCGAAAGCTTGGGGAGTATATTGATGCGATATCCAGATACGATAATCGATGAGGTTCGAAGCAGAAGTGACATTGTGTCCGTAATCGGATCCTATGTGAAATTAAAAAAGGCAGGAAGCAACTATCAGGGGCTCTGTCCGTTTCATAGTGAGAAGACACCGTCATTTTCCGTGAATCCGTCAAGACAGATATACAAATGCTTCGGCTGTGGCAAGGCAGGCAATGTCTATACCTTTATGATGGAATACGACAATTGCTCCTTCCCGGAGGCGCTGCAAACGCTTGCAGACCGAGCGGGAGTTACGCTGCCGAAGTACGATTACAGCGAGCAGGAGCGCAGACGACAGGATTTGCGCACGAATATGCTGGAGGTGTACAAGAAGAGTGCGACCTACTATTATAAGCTACTTCGCAGTGAAAAGGGCGGGTACGCGAGAGAATATTTGATCGGGCGTGGATTGACGCAGGAGACGGCGCAGCGCTTCGGACTCGGTTACAGTGACGGCAGCTTGTATAACTACCTGAAGGGTGAGGGCTACGGCGATGAGTTTTTGAATCAGTGCGGACTGTTCACCTTTAAAGAGGCCGGTGGCGTGCACGACAAGTTCTTCAACCGTGTAATGTTTCCGATCTTCGATGGCAACGGAAGAGTCATTGCGTTCGGCGGACGCGTGATGGGAGATGCGCTACCGAAGTACCTCAACTCGCCGGAAACCGACATTTTCGATAAGAGCAGAAATCTATATGGCTTACACCTTGCGAGAAGGACTCGCAGACCGTACATGCTTTTGTGCGAGGGCTATATGGATGTCATTGCGCTTCACCAAGCCGGCTTTGACAACGCGATTGCTTCGCTCGGTACAGCATTTACCGGATTGCAGGCGAATCTTCTGTCGAGATATTCGAAGGAAGTGGTCATTACGTACGATAGCGATGGCGCGGGACAAAAGGCGGCGCTGAGAGCCATCCCGATTTTGAAGGAGGCCGGTATTCGCACACGTATACTCGATATGTCGCCGTATAAGGATCCGGACGAGTTTATTAAGAATCTCGGTGCGGATGCTTACGAGAAGCGAGTCAGTGAGGCCATCAGCAGCTTTGCATTTGAGATGAAGGTGATGGCATCTCAGTATGATCAGACCGATCCGGAGCAGAAAACGCGCTTTTATCAGGAAGCCGCAAAGCGAATGCTCGAATTTTCCGAGGATTTGGAGCGCGCGAATTATATGGACGCGTTTTGCAGAGAATATAACGTTCCGTACGAGGAATTCCGTCGTATGGTCAATCGCTATGGTGCAAATGCGGCATTCGGTAACGTGGCGGAGGCTACGGAGCGTACAAGGCGTGATACTACGGAGGGCAGAAGAAAGACGGAGAGCGGCACGATTGTGGCGCAGAAGCTTTTGCTCAGCTGGTGTGTCGAGGAGCCTGCATATATGGAGAGACTGATGGCGGTGCTTGCGCCGGAAGACTTTGACGAGGGGGCTTATCGGACCGTAGCGGCCATGTGTATGGAGGAGTATCGTCAGAACGGACGAATCGATACCGCTAAGCTAATCAGCCGATTTGAGTCAAAGGAGGAGCAGACGCTTGTTGCGGATATGTGCTCTACGGTGCTACATGAATCTGCGGGAGTAGAAGAACGCAGAAGAGCATTTGCCGATACGGTTGTGAAGGTTAAGCAACGAAGTCTTGAGGAGGCCAGAAGAAAGGCGCTCGAGGCAAATGATGCGAAGGAACTGAGCAGAATCATGCTTGAAAAGAAACAATTGACGAAATTACATGAACAGCTGCTTCGATAGCGGAGCGGAGTTGGTTACGGGATCTGTGGTTACAGAAAGGAAGGGGTTTATATGGCAAAGAAACAAAAGGATATCGCGGAGCAGCTTCCGAAGGATGTTTTGGAGAACGAAGCGAAGAAGGAAATGCTTGAGGATGCGTTCGTTGACGAGGCTTTGTTCGATGAGGATTCGGACGATGAAGACTTGGACGATGAGGACTTTGAAGATGATATGATTGAGGATTATATCGACGAGGAAGCCGACGAGGACGATTTCGAAGAAGAGCCCGAGGAGGACGAGTTTGCGGAAATCGAGCCGGATGACGCTGACTTCAATGAAGAGGAGATGAAGGAGGATGGCGAAGGAGAAGCCTTCGACGATTACTATGATCGCCTCGAAGAGCTGTCTGAGGAGGAGCGAAACGCAATGCGTGATCTCGAATCCGGTGCGGCATTTGACGAGCAAAAGGAAAGTAACGTAGCGCGTTTCCAAGAGCGTCTGGCGGAATTCCTCGAATACGCGAAGGAACATAAGAACGTTTTGGAGTATCAGGAAATCGTAGAATATTTCGCGGGCTATGAGCTGGATGCAAATGCTCTGAAGCGCGTATGCGAATATGCCGAGCGAAACGGGATAGACATTTTGCGTATGGACAACATGTCCGAATACGATGAGCTTCCGATTATGGATGACGAAGAGCAGGAGGAAATCAACGAGGCTTCTTACGATGAAGAGGCTATGCTCGAGGGTGTGAATATCGAAGACCCCGTGCGTATGTATTTGAAGGAAATCGGAAAGGTACCCTTGTTGACGGCTGAAGAAGAGACGCAGCTCTCCATCTTGATGGAGCAGGGAGATTCCAATGCGAAGAAGCGTCTTGCGGAGGCGAATCTCCGTCTTGTAGTCAGCATCGCAAAGCGTTATATGGGCCGCGGTATGCAGTTCCTCGATTTGATTCAGGAAGGCAATCTCGGTCTGATAAAGGCGGTGGAGAAATTTGATTATACGAAAGGCTATAAGTTCTCGACGTATGCGACTTGGTGGATTCGTCAGGCGATTACGAGAGCAATTGCCGACCAGGCGAGAACAATTCGTATTCCGGTGCATATGGTAGAGACAATCAACCGATTGATTCGAGTACAGAGGCAGCTGTTGCAGGAGCTCGGAAGAGAGCCTAGCACGGAAGAACTTGCGGAGAAGCTGAGACTTCCGGTGGAAAAGGTATTGGAGATTCAGAAGATTTCACAGGAGCCTGTTTCTTTGGAAACTCCGATCGGCGAAGAAGAGGACAGTCACCTCGGTGATTTCCTTCCGGATGAGAATATGCCATTGCCGGCTGAGGCTGCGGCAAATTCTTTGCTGCGTGAGCATATATTTGAAGTGTTGGATACGTTAACGGAGCGTGAAAAGAGAGTACTGTGTCTGCGATTTGGCTTAGATGACGGACGCCCGAGAACTCTTGAGGAGGTCGGACAGGAATTTCAAGTTACGAGAGAGCGTATCAGACAGATTGAAGCGAAGGCGCTTCGGAAGCTTCGTCATCCGAGACGTAGCAGAGAGCTTCGCGATTATCTGGAATAAGGTTGTCTAAAGGAAGGCAACCGAGACAAAGGAGTGTAACGGATGCATTTATCGAAACGAATGCATATGGTGGCCGATATGGTGCCCAAAAGCCGATGCGTAGCGGATGTCGGATGCGACCACGGATATCTTTCCATTTGGCTTGTTCGTGAGAACATAACCGACACGGCCATTGCGATGGATTTGCGGACGGGACCGCTTTCGAAAGCCGAGGAAAATGTCCGATTCTTTCATCAGCAGGAAAAGATACAGACACGCCTTTCGGACGGGGTAACAAAGCTTCGCCCCGGAGAGGCGGATACGATTGTCATCGCAGGTATGGGCGGTGAGCTGATGAGCGGCATCTTGGCAGCAGGCGCAGAGCAGGTGGAGGCAGCAGAGCATTTGGTGCTACAGCCGCAGTCCGATATGGCTATGGTGCGTAGGCAGGTGGCAAAGCAAGGCTATCGAATTGTTGATGAGGATGCGTGTCTTGACGACGGCAAGTACTATGTTGTCATGCGCGCGGAAAAGGGAGCAACAGAGCCGAGTGAAAAGTCGTATGCCGATGAGTACGGAACGATTTTGATTTCCAAGGGACATCCCGTGTATCGTCAGTACCTGCAACAGGAATACGAGAAGAAGCAGGCGATGCTGGAGCGTTTGCTTCAAGCGGATACCCCTTTGGCCCGAGAACGGATTCCTTCGGCAAAGGAAGAGGCGACAATGCTTCGGGAGGCACTTGGCGCAATGGTCTAGAAGAAGGTATAGGTGGGGACTATGATTACAATTCAAGTTGACGGAAGAGAATATTCTTATGCAGAGGGTGTTTCGTTACAGCGAATTGCAGAGGATATTTATCAAGGCGAAAGTAAGAATTACATATTGGCATTGGTGAACGGAAGATTGCAAGAGCTGTTCAAGGGTGTATACCACGATAGTGAGATTTCCTTTGTGCACATAAACAGTGCAAATGGCCGACGCACGTACGAAAGAGGCCTTTCGCTTCTGTTGCTGGCGGCAATCTACAAAGTGTACGGGATGGAGATATGCAACTCCGTGTACATTCGCTATCGTTTCGGAAACGGACTGTATTGTGAGTTGTGTGATGGCGAAGTGACGGAGGAGTTCCTTACGGCTGTTACGGAGGAGATGAAGCGTATCGTAAGGGCGGACTATGCAATCGAGAAGAGATCGATGAATACGCCAAATGCAATACGGCTTTTCGCAGACGCCGGCATGCACGACAAGGAAAGCTTGCTTCGTTTTCGCAGAGGCTCGAAGACCAATACGTACTCTTTGTGCGGCTATACGAACTATTTGTACGGATATATGCCGGCAAGGACAGGCGTTTTAAGTGTCTTTGATTTGGTTCCGTATGAGGAGGGCTTTTTGCTTCTGATGCCGGATACCGAGGATTGTACGAAGCCGGCAAAGGTACCGCATTTTCCGAAGCTGTATGAGACGCTTCAGGAAGTGGGAAGGCAAGGAGAGCGTATCGGAATCCGTATGGTCGGCGATTTGAATGAGTGTATCGCAGATGGTCGAATCGAAGAGCTTATCTTGATGGAAGAGGCATTGCAGGAAAAGAAGCTTGCGGAGATTGCGGAGAAGATTAAAAGCTCCGGAGACAAGCGCTTTATAATGATTGCGGGACCGTCTTCTTCGGGAAAGACGACGTTTTCGTATCGCTTGTCCGTGCAGCTTCGTTTGCTCGGCTATCGGCCGCATCCGATTGCTTTGGACAATTATTATCTGGACCGCGAGTTTACGCCGCGCGATGAGAACGGAGAATACGATTTCGAATGCTTGGAGGCACTCAACGTTAAGCTGTTCAATGAGCAGATGGTACAGCTACTGAATGGCGAAAGAGTAGAGCTGCCGGAGTTCAATTTCAAGACCGGCAAGTCGGAGTATAAGGGTAAGTATCTTCAGCTCGGAGAGAAGGATATACTCGTCATTGAGGGCATTCACGGATTAAATGATGCGTTATCGTATTCCCTCCCGAAAGAGAGCAAATTCAAAATCTACATCAGTGCGCTGACAGAGCTGAACATCGATGCGCACAACAATATTACGTCGATTGACGGTCGACTGTTGCGCCGAATGGTGCGAGACGCAAGGACGAGAAATACGACTGCACGTGAGACGATTGCTATGTGGCCATCGGTTCGTCGCGGTGAGGAGAAGTACATTTTCCCGTTCCAAGAGGAAGCGGATGTGATGTACAATTCCGCGCTTGTATATGAGCTTGCGGCGTTGAAGCAATATGCCGAGCCGATTCTGTTCGGAATCTCACCGGATTGTCCGGAATATGTGGAAGCACATCGTTTGCTGAAGTTTCTGGACTATTTTCTCGGAATACCGGCGGATAGCATACCGAAAAACGCGATTCTGCGCGAATTTATAGGCGGTGGCTGTTTTCATGCCTAACGAACATCAAATTAGTACTTGCATTCGACAAGGACAACGTGCTATGATATCGCAGTAACACAGGTGATCGCGCCGATGAATCGGTGAGGAAAGTCCGGGCTATATAGGGCAGGGTGCCGGATAACGTCCGGTGGAGGCAACTCCCAGGCTAGTGCAACAGAAAAGAAACCGCCACAGCGATGTGGTAAGGGTGGAATGGCAGTGTAAGAGACTACCGCTTGCTTGGTAACAAGGAAGGCTGTGTAAACCCCACTCATAGCAAGACCAAACAGAAGGCTATACGGCGGCCCGTCGTGCCTTCGGGTAGGTCGCGTTTTATCCTCAAGGGGTAAAGGAGCTGCATGGTAACATGCAGTCAAGATAGATGATCACCGGATACAGAACCCGGCTTATGATGTTACCAATGAGAGCTTTGCCAATTCGGCAAGGCTCTTTGTTGTTTTTAGCAAGGCTTTTTGTTGTTTCTCGGGTGGACCATTTTATTGGTAGCGGCATAAAAACCCGCCAAATAGCACCTTTGCGCAGGGCAAATGCTCTGAAATCGTGAGCAGACATCGAAAGCGGCATAAAATAATACACAAGGGGGATTCCGAAATAAGGAAGTACAAAAGGGCGAAATATATCACAAAAGCCATGAAAACAGGCGGAAAGTAAGCAGGTTGCCCAAACGGATGGAGAAATCTGGGCAAGGCAAGGAACGTAACGACGAATTTGAAGGAGACACCTTGACAGAAATGCCGAGAATCGGCTAATATGCACGGGACGCAAGACGGAAAGGAAGATTTTTGTATCATTCCCGTCGATTTTGAGTGCGTCACACGACAGCCGACCGTAGTCGACTCAGTCGTGTAATCCACATCACTTAGGCAGTGATGGTGCTATTATTTACGGAGGTTTGAATGGTAAACAGTGATAGTAGGCTGCAGAGAATAGCAATGGTTCTTGCCGGCTTTGTTGCATTTGCGTGTGTCCTCTTGCTCGTGCGCTACGTAGTGCATTTGGACAGAGCCTATGCAAAGGAAAGCGAAAGAATCTATCTTGCGCCCTCAGCCGATTGGTTTCTTGTTATGACTCTTCCAAACGATATGGAGGAGCAGAAAGAGGAACTGCTTGATATTATTAAGGACGAAAAGCTGTCTGAGACGCTTCAGTCCAGACCCGGGGTGGTATATTCGGAGGAATGGCTTGCGGAGCAGCGCACGGCGTACGAGGATATGATTCGTCGGATTACGCTAAACGATGAGCTCGAAGCAAAGTACCAAAACCGCGACGAGGTGTTAGGTGAGCAGTACGGCGAGCGTTTTGAGGAGCTGTTGCCGGTATGGAATGCGCTTATCGCCGAGCGAGAGCGTGAAGAGACTTTGCGTATCAGCGCAGAGCAGAAAGGGCTCGTATATGTGAAAAATGAGGCCTTCTGCATGGAGCTTAGCGCAAAGGACTATGAATGCTTGCTGCGAATTGTACAAGCTGAGGCAGCCGAAGAGCCCTTAGAAGGAAAGATTCTTGTGGCAAATGTCGTGCTCAACCGTGTACTTTCCGGACGTTTTCCGAATACGGTAACGGGCGTAGTATTTCAGGAGGGACAGTTTTCTCCGATTCGCGACGGAGCATACAATCGCGCGAAGCCTTCCGCGGAAACGAAAGAAGCGGTAGCCAGAGCGTTGGCAGGCGAGGATTATTCGCAGGGTGCGTTATACTTCTTCGCACGCAGACTTACAACCGCGTCGAAAGCAAATTGGTTTGACACATGTCTCGAAAAGGTTGTCAAGTTCGAGGGACATGAATTCTACAAATAGTTCACACGTATCAAAGAGAGAGCAGCACCTGCAAAAGGGCTGCTCCTTTTTGTATCCTAGCCTTTCTTGCTAAAATCGGTTGTAACTTCGAAAGGGTTATGCTATAATTCGAAACGAAATGCATTCGTATGAAGAAAGGCAAGGTGTCAATATGAACATATTATATAAAAGTACAAGAGGTGCTGAAGAAAAGGTGACCGCTTCGCAGGCTATTTTGCAGGGACTTGCTCCGGATGGAGGATTGTATGTTCCTTGCGAATTTCCGAAGCTCGCGCTTTCGATGGAGCAGCTGTCCAAGCTGACCTATCAGGAGTTGGCATATGAGGTAATGAGCTTGTTCATTACCGACTTTACGGAAGAGGAATTGAAGGCTTGTATTAACAATGCTTACGATAGCAAGTTCGATACCGAGGAGATTGCACCCCTCGTGCAGGCGGACGGTGCTTATTATTTGGAGCTGTTCCACGGTGCAACGATTGCATTTAAGGATATGGCTTTGAGCATTTTGCCGCATCTTATGACAACGGCAGCGAAGAAAAATGCGCGCGCGGAGGAGATCGTGATTCTCACGGCTACATCCGGTGATACCGGCAAAGCGGCGCTTGCCGGTTTTGCGGACGTTCCGGGTACGAGAATTATCGTATTCTATCCGAAGAACGGTGTTAGTGCCGTACAGGAAAAGCAGATGATTACCCAGAAGGGTGACAATACTTATGTAATCGGTATCACGGGCAATTTCGACGATGCACAGACCGGCGTTAAGATGATGTTCGGTGATGAGCAGCTGAAGGCGGACATGGCGAAGAAGGGCTTTTGCTTCTCGTCTGCAAATTCCATCAACATCGGCCGTCTGGTACCGCAGATTGTATACTACGTATATGCGTATGCAAAGCTTCTGTCCGAGGGACATCTTTCGGATGGCGAAGCGATGAACGTAGTCGTTCCGACCGGCAATTTCGGTAACATCTTGGCCGCATATTATGCAAAGCAGCTTGGTGTGCCGATCGGTAAGCTGATTTGTGCTTCCAACGAGAACAAGGTTCTTTTTGATTTCTTTAAGAGCGGATGCTATGACCGCAATCGTGAGTTCGTGCTTACGAATTCGCCTTCGATGGACATTTTGATCTCCAGCAACTTGGAGCGTTTGATTTATCACATTGCGGGAAATGATGCGCAGAAGAACAAGGCCTTGATGCAGCAGCTTTCTACGAATGGTATGTACGAGATTACCGAGGAGATGAAGAAGGGTCTTTCCGATTTCGTATCCGGCTATGCATCCGAGGAGGAGACTGCGGTTGCAATTCGCAGATTGTACGAGAAGACCGGTTATGTAGTGGATACCCATACCGGAGTTGCGGCATCGGTTTACTATGGTTACAAGGAGAGCGCAAAGGACAATACGAAGACGGTCATCGCTTCTACGGCGAGTCCGTTTAAGTTCTCCAGAAGCGTAATGGATGCTATTCGCGACCAGAAGTGTGAGGAAGAGGATTTTGCGTTGATTGACGCTTTGTCCGAGGTGGCGAATGTAAAGGTTCCGATGGCAATTGAAGAGATTCGTACCGCACCGATTCGTCACAATACGGTGTGCGAGACGGAGAATATGCAGGTAGAGGTTCGCAAGATCTTAGGCCTGTAAAAGCACCACGTCGATATAGAGGTGAAGTAATGGACGAATTGAAGAAAGCTTTGGATGCGCTGATGCAAGGCGAGATTGATGCAGATGGAGCGGTAGGAACACAGCTTCGTGTCTATCGCCACGGAGAAGAGATTTATCGCGGATGCTTTGGCATGGACAGTCTTTCAAAGAAGACACCGATGCTCGAGGATGCCATATACCGTCTGTATTCTATGACAAAGCCCATTACCTCTGTTGCGATACATAAGCTGATTGAGGAAGGAAGACTCTCAAAAGAGGATCCGGTTTATCGGTATCTTCCCGGGTTTTCCGAGCAGACCGTATGGGCGGACGAGGGACCGGTTCCGGTGGAACGTCCGGTTACGGTGAGAGACCTTTTGAATATGACCTCCGGTCTGGAATACCCGAATCCGAATCATCCGGTAGCGAGAATGCTGATGGCCTACTATGCGCAGTTGGAAGACCTGAGTGTAGACATTCCGCGAGACAATATCAGCATTTGCAATCGCCTCGGACAGTTTCCGCTTATGTTTCAGCCCGGTGAGCGATGGAATTACGGAACGTCAGCCGATGTGTTGGCAGCGATTGTCGAGGTTGTGACCGGCATGACGTATCGCGATTATATTATGGAGACGATTTTGCTTCCACTTGAGATGACGGATACGGACTTTTACGTTCCGGAGGATAAGCACAATCGCTTTGCCTCCTTTTACATTCCGATGGAGGATGGCACACTTCTTGAGGAGGAGCCGAATTTCCTCGGCATGACCAATCGGATTCGTAAGCAGGAATTTGAGTCCGGAGGAGCAGGGCTTGTCGGAACGATAGACGATTATTCTCGCTTTGCAAGAATGCTTGTAAATGACGGTACGCTTCCCGCTTGCGCGAGTAAGAGCGGAAGAGCCGTAACGATATTGAAGCCGGAGACGGTGCAAGAGATGCGCACTCCGCAGTTGACGCCACAGCAGCGAGCTTATGCGAATTGGGATACGCTGAAGGGCTTTAGCTACGGTAATTTGATGCGAGTGCTGGTCGACACGGACGTATGTGGCTACAGTCCCGCATTTGTCGGAGAATTCGGCTGGGACGGCTGGGGCGGCACATACTTTATGCTCGATCCGACGAATCAGCTTGTGTTTGTGTACATGGTACAGCAGGCAAATGGTGCGCGACCGTGGATGTACAATGCAATTAAGCAGACCATCTACGACAACCTACCGATTTAGAAACAACAATCCGAAAACAAATAAGAGCCTTTCCATAGAGCAGGACGCTTTACGGAAAGGCTTTTTTGTGTTTCATGTGATCGGTGCTTTCGTGCGTCACCGACATATTTGCGTGTGATTAGTTTCTTCTGGAACGCTTTCTTTCCAAAGAATCGAGAATTTTCTTTCGGATACGAAGACTCTTCGGAGTAACCTCCAACAGCTCGTCGTTGTCAATGAACTCGAGACACTGCTCAAGACTCATAATACGAGGCGGGGTGAGGCGGAGTGCTTCGTCGGCGGAAGAGGAGCGGGTGTTAGTTAGTTGCTTCTTCTTGCAGACATTTACCTCAACGTCCTCGGCCTTGCCGTTTTGTCCGACTACCATGCCCGCATAGACACGAACACCTGCGCCGATAAACAGCGTACCTCGCTCTTGAGCGTTGAACAAGCCGTACGTTACAGCGTCTCCGCTTTCAAATGCGATCAGGCTGCCCTGAGAGCGATAGAAGAGGTCGCCCTTGTACGGAGCGTAGCCTGCGAAAATCGTGTTGATGATTCCTTCGCCCTTTGTATCGGTCATGAACTCACCGCGGTATCCGATCAAACCTCTGGATGGAATCATAAAGGTGAGTCGTGTAGAGCCGCTACCGAATGCGCTCATTCCCTGCAACTCGCCTTTTCGAGAAGAAAGCTTTTCGATGACAGAGCCGGAATACTCATCCGGAACGTCGACAACGCATTCCTCCATCGGCTCTAAGCGATTTCCGTCTTCGTCGTAGCGGTAGATAACCTCTGCTTTGCTTACCGCAAACTCAAAGCCCTCGCGGCGCATGTTCTCAATCAAAACGGAGAGATGCAGCTCGCCTCGTCCGGATACCTTAAAGGCCTCCGTTGTCTCGGTTTCCTCAACACGAAGCGAAACGTCGGTGTTCAACTCACGGAAAAGACGGTCGCGCAAATGACGTGAGGTTACGTATTTGCCTTCCTGACCCGCAAGAGGGCTATCGTTGACCATGAAATTCATCGAGATGGTCGGCTCGGATATCTTCTGGAACGGAATTGCCACCGGCTTGTCCACCGAGCAGAGAGTATCGCCGATGTGAATATCGGAAATGCCGGATATGGCGACGATGGAACCGATTGTGG
This sequence comes from Lachnospiraceae bacterium, assembly GCA_045645665.1. Taxonomy (GTDB): domain Bacteria; phylum Bacillota; class Clostridia; order Lachnospirales; family Lachnospiraceae; genus ISDg. The sequence continues at coordinate 70,351 of JAZRJF010000031.1, forward strand.
CCTCATTTACCTCAACCTTCTTAAGTCCGTCGAATTCGTACAGCTTGCTGATCTTAACCTTGCGATGCTTGTCCGGGTCGTGGTGATTTACGATAACACATTCCTGGTTCACGCGAATGGAACCGGAGTCTACCTTTCCCACACCGATACGTCCGACGTACTCGTTATAGTCGATGGTGCTGATCAAAACCTGTGTGCCCGCATCTTCATCGCCTTCGGGAGCGGGAATGTAATCGAGAATCGTCTCGAACAGAGGCTCCATGCTAACCGCATTGTCCGTAAGCTCGAGGATTGCCACACCGCTCTTGGCGGAAGCGAATACAAACGGACAATCCAGCTGCTCGTCGTCTGCGTCCAAATCGATGAAAAGCTCAAGCACCTCGTCGATGACCTCGGCAGGACGTGCCTCCGGACGGTCGATCTTGTTGATGCATACGATAACGGGCAAATGCAGCTCAAGTGCCTTCTTTAATACGAACTTTGTCTGAGGCATCGGTCCTTCGAATGCGTCAACGACGAGCACAACGCCGTTTACCATCTTAAGAACACGCTCTACCTCGCCACCGAAATCGGCATGGCCGGGGGTGTCGATAATATTGATCTTTGTTCCCTTATAATATACTGCGGTATTTTTCGAGAGAATGGTGATGCCTCGTTCGCGTTCGATGTCGTTGCTGTCCATGACACGCTCTTCAACGACCTGACCGGTACGGAAGACTCCACTTTGCTTTAGTAATTCATCGACCAACGTAGTCTTGCCATGGTCAACATGAGCAATGATGGCGATGTTTCGAATATCGTTACGTTTCATATCGTATCCTTTCTCATTCCGATAAGCATGTGTGTCTGTGCGGGAAATGCACATCGGCGCACCTACACGTCTGCGTGTCGGTACATTACGCGGCTACACATTAGCATGCGCGAATTATTATAACACACTAAATGCATTTTGCAAGCGGTAGATGCTTTAGAGGCATAGTTTTGTTTGGCGAGAAGCAAATGTCGAATACGGTCGACAAGTTATAAAAATATACCCTTGAAATGTAAAAGAGTGGTGGTTATAATATGGAGGCAGTGACATAAAATGTTACGACATAAGAAGGGAGACATAAAGAAATGACGGATAAAGTCTTTGAAAACAATCAGGTAATACTGGCCGGTGAGGTAGTCAGTGAGTTCACGTTCAGCCATGACGTGTTTGGAGAGGGGTTCTATTTGATGGATGTTTCGGTTGGTCGACTTAGCGAGTCTTATGACACCATTCCGGTTATGGTGTCCGAGCGATTGGTTCGCGTTTCGGATTCCATCGTCGGTCGTTATGTGGTAATCAACGGACAGTTTCGATCATATAATCGACATGAGGAAAATAGAAATCGATTGGTGCTTTCCGTATTTGCGAGAGAGGTGCATTTTGAAGAGGAAGAGGCGATTTCGGATCAAAACCCGAACTATATCTTCTTGGACGGCTTCGTATGCAAGAAGCCTATCTATCGTAAGACGCCGCTCGGAAGAGAGATTGCGGACATTTTGCTGGCGGTCAATCGTCCGTATGGTAAGTCCGATTATATCCCTTGCATCTGCTGGGGTAGAAATGCGCGCTTTGCCGACGGCTTCGAGGTAGGAGCGCACATTCAAATATGGGGAAGAATTCAGTCGCGTGAGTATCAGAAAAAGCTTTCGGAGACAGAGTTTGAAAAGAGAATCGCTTATGAGGTATCGGTGAGCAAGCTGGAAGTAGTCGAATCGTAAGTACAGAGTAGCGGGGGAGTCTTTCGTATGGAAAGCTCCTCTGTTTTTTCAATATGTGTGGTGAGTGTGAACAGACGCATTTTGTTCTTATAATGGTTGACATACAGGGTTGATAATGATAATATTATCGTGATAAAATAGAACAAATGTCGACATTAGGTTCGGAATTAAGGAGGACAGGATTATGTCAGTATTTGAAGGAGCTGCCGTTGCGATTATTACTCCGTTTGATTCATGTGGAAAGATTGACTTTGAGAGCTTTGGACGACTCATTGATTTTCAGATTGACAATAAAAGCGATGCAATTGTAGTGTGCGGTACAACGGGTGAAGCGTCTACGCTGACCCACGAGGAGCACATCGAGTGTATCCGTTACTGTGTAGAGAGAGTTGCGGGAAGAGTGCCGGTTATTGCGGGCACGGGTTCCAACTGCACCGAGACTGCGATTTATTTGACGAAGGAGGCAGAGCTTGCGGGCGCAGATGCGATGCTCGTAGTTACGCCGTATTACAACAAGGCGACGCAGAATGGTTTGATTGCGCATTTTACCGCAATTGCGAATGCGACGACGAAGCCTGTGATTTTGTACAACATCCCCGGTAGAACGGGCTGCAATATGACGGCGAAGACGGTCGCTAAGCTTTTCCACGATGTAGAGAACATCGTCGGTGTAAAGGATGCAACCGGTGATATCGGTTCCGTTGCGGATCTCATGGCATTGACGGATGGTAAGATCGACGTATACTCCGGTAACGACGATCAGATTGTTCCGCTTTTGTCTCTCGGCGGAAAGGGTGTTATCTCCGTACTTTCGCATGTGGTTCCTAAGGAGACGCACGATATCGTTGCCGAGTATCTCGCAGGAAACGTAGAGAAGTCCAGAGAGCTGCAGCTTCGCTACATTCCGTTGATTAGAGCACTGTTTTGCGAGGTGAATCCGATTCCCGTTAAGGCTGCAATGACGCTGATGGGCTTTTGCGAGGGAACGATGCGTATGCCGCTTACGAGAATGGAGCCGGCAAATGAGGCTGTTCTCAAGGCTGAGATGGAGCGCCTCGGCATTCTGTAAGAGCGGATTTTGCGGGATGATATCTTGCAGGATGACATTTGGCAAGATAACGGCCTGAAGAGATAGAACATAACGCTTGTGTCGCGTGGAGACGACGCTACGGGGCAGGAGTAGGATAGGAGACATATATGGTTAGAGCAATTATGCGTGGCTGCAACGGCCACATGGGGCGTGTGATTTACGGCCTTTCGAAGGACGATGCCGAGCTTGAGATTGTTGCGGGTATAGATATTACCGGACAGCAGGACAATCCGTTTCCCGTATTCGAGTCACTTGAGGCTTGTACGGTTACGGCAGATGTGTTGATTGACTTTTCTTCGCCGAAGTTTTTGACGGAGCTTCTCGACGAAGCAAAGCAGCGCAAGCTTCCTTTGGTTCTTTGCTCTACCGGTTATACGAAGGAGCAGGTAGAGGAGATTTGCGAGGCTTCTAAGGAGCTGGCGATTCTTCGTTCCGCTAATATGTCTCTCGGTGTGAATGTGTTGCTTGATTTGGTGAAGAGAGCGGCCGAGGTTTTGGCGACGGAAGGCTTTGATATCGATGTGGTGGAGAGACACCATCGTCTGAAGCTCGATGCACCGAGCGGTACGGCGCTTGCCATTGCCGATGCAATAAACGAGGCATTGTCTGAGCCATATGAATACGTGTACGATCGCTCTGCCAGAAGAGAGCAGCGTCCGAAGAAGGAGATCGGCATCTCGGCAGTACGTGGCGGTACCATCGTAGGAGAACACGAGATTGTGTTTGCCGGTACGGATGAAGTGATCGAGATCAAGCACACGGCGTATTCTAAGGCCATTTTCGGAAAGGGTGCAATCAGTGCCGCAAGATTCCTCGCCGGCAAAGCACCGGGCATGTATTCTATGAAGGATGTTATCGAAGGCTAATACGAATCTAGGCGGGGGCTTTTTCGGAAGCCCCCGTATTCAGGTAAATGAGAACAAAACTATCAGGAGGACGACAAGGTGATTGTTGTAGAAAACCTAGTAAAGCAATACGGTAATTTTCGTGCGGTTGATCAGCTGAGCTTTGAAGTAAAGGAAGGCGAGATTATGGGCTTTCTCGGACCGAACGGCGCAGGAAAGTCCACGACGATGAACATGATTACCGGATACATCTCGGCATCTGAGGGAAATGTATGGATCGACGGACACAACGTGTATGATGAGCCGGAGCTTGCAAAGCGACAGATCGGCTATTTGCCGGAGATTCCGCCGGTATATCCGGATATGCGTGTGAAAGAGTATCTTTACTTTGTAACGGAGCTGAAGAAGATTCCGAAGGCTCGCCGTAAGGCTGAGGTTGAGGAGGTTATGGAGAAGGTTCGCGTTACGCATATGCAGCACAAGCTGATTAAGCATTTGAGTAAGGGATACCGTCAGCGTGTCGGATTGGCTCAGGCGTTAATCGGCAATCCGAAGGTTATCATCCTGGATGAGCCGACCGTAGGACTTGATCCGATGCAGATCACTTGGATGCGTCAGCTGATTCGTAACCTTGCAAAGGACCATACCGTCATCCTCAGCTCGCACATTTTGTTCGAGGTAAATGCGGTATGCGACCGAGTATTGATTATCAATCGCGGTAAGAAGATTATCTTGGATACACCGGAGAACGTAATCAAGAAGCTCGGTGGTACGGAGGCTTTGCGTCTGCTTGTGAAGGGCACCGCGGAGGAGGCTACGGCGATTCTTTCCGCGATTCCGGATATTCAGAAGATTTCGGTTACGAAGGAAACCGACGAGCAGGGACTGACCGAGCTTACTGTGTATGCAGGCGGCGAGGTAGAGCTGCGTGAAACGGTATTTCGTGCATTTTCCGAGTCGACGTTGCCGCTTTATGAGATGAACACGGTAAGTAAGTCGCTTGAGGAAGTATTTATTGAGATGACAGGAGACAAGTCGGAGCTTTCCGAGGAGGCACCTGTTGTAGAAGAGGAGGAGAATCATGCTGGCGATTTATAAAAAAGAATTACGTGCATATTTCACTTCCTTCATCGGATATTTGTTTTTGGCGTTTTTCTTGGGCTTTGTAGCGGTATATCAGTACATCTACAATCTCCGCATCGGTTATGCGAACTTTGCATACGCCATCAACGGAACAACGACCTTTTTCTTGTTCCTCGTGCCGATGCTGACGATGCGTATCTTGGCAGAGGAGAAGAGACAGAAGACCGATCAGTTGATTTTTACGTCTCCGGTTAGTATTCCGCAGATCATTATCGGAAAGTATTTGGCGTTGATCAGTGTATTTTTCATTGCGATTGCGATTGTAGCGGTGTATCCGCTCATTCTGCGCAATTACGGTCAGACGAATTTGGCCATTGCGTACTCGACGCTGTTTGCATTTTTCTTGTTGGGAAGTGCGTATATGGCAGTCGGAATGCTCATTTCCGCGATTACGGAGAGTCAGGTGTTTGCTGCGGTTTTGACATTTGTGGTAATCTTGTTCTCGTTGTTAATCGACATGTTGATTGCTCTGCTGCCAACCGGTCATTTGCTTGCGTTTGTAGTATTGCTTGTGATTTTGTTGATATTGACCGTATGGACGTATACGATGATGAAGAACTGGCTGATTAGCGTGGCTTTCGGCATCGTGTCGATCGGTGGCATCAGTGTTGCGTACATTTTGAAGCCTGAGCTGTTTGACGGTGCGCTTGTAAAGGTATTCGGATGGTTTTCCTTGATTTCGAGATTTGAGAATTTCCGTTACGGTATCTTCGATCCGTCGGCTTACGTCTTTTACATTTGTTTTAGTCTTTTGTTCGTGTTCCTGACGATTCAGGTTATCAACAAGAGAAGATGGGAGGCATAGCATGAAGAAGATGAATTTCAGCAGCCGCAAATTCCGCGGTGGTGCATATGCTACGATCCTTTCCATTCTCGTGGTTTTGCTCGTATTGGGCGTGAATTTGTTGGCCGGAGTGCTTCTTAAGAGCTCCGACCTTACGAAGAGCGGAACCTACTCCTTGTCTGAGGAGACGTTGTCTTTCTTAAAGCAGGTTGACACTCCGATTGAGCTGTATTACGTTTCGGAGACCGGCGAGGAGCATCTCGTGCTTTCGAATACGGCAGAGCTGTTCGCCGAGCATTGCGACAATGTAACGATTGATTACAAGGATCCGGTTCAGTATCCGCAGTTTGTATACAAATACAACGGCGTTTCCGACATCAACAACAATAGTATCATTGTTATCAACAGTGAAGAGCCGGAGCGCTATGACTACATTGACTTTGAGGAAATGTGCATTTATACGCTGGATCAAAACGATTTGACACAGACGAAGCTTAGCGGCTACGATGCCGAGATGGAGCTTGTAAAGGCCATTGTGTCGGTGACGGACAGCGAGAATAAGAACATTTACTTCACAACCGGACACGGTGAGTTTTTGATCAATCCGAACAGTGCGACGCCCGAAGTAAGTACGACGCTGCACGATTTGCTCTCGATCAACAGCTATACGCCGCATTTCTTGGACCTTACGAGAGAAGCTATTCCGAGCAATTGTGATATCCTGTGTATCGGCGGTGCGACGACGGACTTCACGGAGGCTGAGATCGCAAGCATCAGCGAGTATATTACGAACGGCGGTAGTGTGGCACTCTTCTTGTATTACACGGGTGAGCCGCTGAAGCAGATTCACTCGCTTACGAAGCAGTACGGTATTGAGCTTCATACCGGTCTGTTGAACGAGGGCGACGATCAGTTTACCGAGCAGGGTAACAAGAATTATGTCCTCACAAAGTACAATGGTAAGAACGTGGAGTGGGCATTTTCCACCGGTGTAACGGTGATGGATAACCTGCGCGACACGTTGAAGGTAGAGTCCTTGTATCAGACGTCCGACAAGGCATTTTTGAAGACGGACATTTCGAGTCAGGAATGGGCTGAGGGCGATCCGATCGGACAGTATTCGTTGCTGACGAAGGCGACGGAGACGTACCAGGGCAAGACAGGTAACCTGTATGTGTTCAGTACGTGCTTCTTCCTTGCCGACAGATGTATCAGCGGAACGGTTTCCTATAGTAACCGCGATCTCTTCCTGTCGATTGCGGGAGAGGTAACCGGTTCGGAGACTTCCCTGTCGATTCCGAACAACTTGGCACGCGAAGAGGCTTTGACGATGACGACGAAGGAGAAGAACATGGTATTCTCCATTTCGGTTATCGCGCCGGCATTGTTCCTTGTGTTCGGTATTATCGTTGTCTTCCGTAGAAGAGCGTAGGTGGTGACTTATGAAAAAGAAGACGTTGATTCCTTTGATAGCGATTAGCGTTGTTGCAATCGTTATGTTGGTTATCTATTTTGTGCTCCTGTCTAAGAAAAATGAGGGACCGGATGATTCGGGAAACCAGGATTTCTTTACGGTGCTTTCAATCGATGTAACCGGATTGGACAGAGTAGTGCTGAACAACGAGACAATGAAGGCTGAGTTTGTACGTGCGGACGGAATGTGGAGCCGTAAGGATGCGGATTACTTTCCCGTTAAGCAGTCCATCTTAAGCCTGATTGAGCGAGTACTTTTGAGTAACCTCAATGCATTTGCCAAGCTGTCCGATGTATCCGATTTGTCTGAGTACGGCTTGGATACGCCGACTGCAGAGATGTACGCGTATGCCGGAGAGGAGCTTCTGTGCTCGGTAACTCTCGGAGATAAGGTGCCGACAAAGGATCAGTATTATTGCATGTTCTCGGGTAGTGATGAGGTGTACACGGTATCCGCGAACTATCAGAAGTATATGTGCATGGAAAGCAATGAGTTCCTCGAAAATATGGAATTGCCGGCGATTGAGGATAAGAGCTATTTGCGCAATATTCATATTACGGGTGAAGCATTTGACGAATTCCATGCGGTTTATGATACAAAGAGTCCGTTCGATTATTCGGGAGTGAGTCTGTTCACGTGGACGATTTACGAGCCGCTGAACGGAAGCTTCCATGCGGATACGATGGATAATGCATGGCTCGACCAGTTGGATTCGTATTGCAAGCTCGTATACGACAAGCTGATAGCGTATCGTCCGACGGACCTGTCGAAGTATGGCTTGGATAACCCGTGTGCGACGCTTACGGTGGACTACACGGATGCGTCGGGACGCCAGGAGCTTCAGTATGTGCTGACGCTCGGCAATCAATTGGAAACCGGCGAATATTATGCGCGCATTGAAGGCGTGGAATGGATATTCACGATGTCCAAAGAAGCGGTAGACATTAAGTTTGTTACCGATGTGTTTGACTGGTGCTACAATACGGTTGTATACCCTGCAACGGGCTGCTTCGAGCAGATTACCGTCGTAGCCGGAGGCAACGAGTATATCTTGAAAAATGAAGGCGGCGAGGATCCGAACAACCCGGATTATTCAATCAACGGAATTAAGGTGTCCGCTGCCACAATGCAGGGATGGCGTTCGCAGGTGCTGACATTGAAGACGAGTAGTGTTCTGTCTGCAGAGCTTGCGGAAGGCGAGGAGCCGATTCTTTCGATGGAGTTTCAGGTGAATAAAGAGGGACTCGAGGACCGCACAATTGCATTTTACCCGCACGAGAACGGTATGTACCGCGTAGCAATCAACGGTCTTGTGGATTTCACAATCGATGGCAGAGACGTTGACGCATTTGTTGCATATATGAACGATACATTTTAAGAGATGAGAGAGCCCTCTTGTCCGGAATATTTCCTTATGGACTGCATACAGTAGTAAGGAAGTCGGACAAGGGGGATTTTTTATGCATAGAGGAAAGCAGTGGCTGATACTGATTATGAGTTGCTTCGGTAGCTTGGGAATGCTCTTGCTGTTTTATATCGTATACGGAATCGGTGAATCTGAGGAAATGCAGCATAATGCGGAGCGACCGGAATCCTTGTTCGTGGAAAATGCGTATTTGCTTTCGCTGGAGGATGGTGAGTTGACGTTCGCCGCGGGTGATAGAAGCTTGAGCTATCCGGTTAATGAAGGGGAATATACGACGCTTCGGGATGCAATAGAGAAGGGGACCATTGCCGATTTGACAATCGAGGACGATGCCGTGATCGGTATCGTTTTGAAAAATCAACGAGTGGCTGCAGACGATTGGGAGTATAGAGAGCAGAGCATTTGGCTCGGTGAAGATGCGGAATATGCGCTCCATGAAGCGTTTGCCGCGTACGATGGTGCAATGGAGCAGGTCATTACGAAGGAGCAGCTGGAGTCATACGAGGAGGTTGTGTTCTACGTAAAGGATGGCGTTGTGTGCGGTGCCATTGCGGATGCCTCTTGTGTGCCGAACATACGCATCTTCCTTTCGCGGGATAGTGGCGGAAAGGGTAGGACGAGTGTTGCCTTGACCGCAAATAGTGAAAGCGAGTTGACGACGCCGTCGGGCGAGAAACGAACCGTTGAGGCGGGGGAGAAGGTCCGCTTTTCGTCCGGGGATGTGCAGGTCGGAGAGAGCTGGGTACTTCAAAGTGACGGAGCCTTTGCCATCGAGGGGACACAGACAGGGGTTGTATATTCGAATTGTATAGAGGTAATAGCCGGAGCGGATGGGCTCTATCTTGTCAATGAAGTGCCGCTTGAGACATATTTGTACGGGGTGTTGCCGAGTGAGATTCCGACGACCTACGAGCCGGAAGCGCAGAAGGCGCAGGCAGTATGTGCGAGAACGTACGCATATGCGGCACTATCCGGTTATCGTTATCCGGAGCTGAAGGCACACCTTGACGACACGACGAATTCTCAAGTATACAATCGCATTCAACCGACGGATGCGGTCATACAGGCGGTAAATGAGACTTGTGGCCGTGTTCTTATGACAGATGGGAAGATTGCGGTAACGTATTATTATTCTACCTCGTACGGAGTGGGTGCTGCGGCAGAGGAGATATGGAATGATAGCGGCAGAGAGTATCTGGTGACGAAGCTACATAGCGGCTTTGAGGATTCCTCGGAGGTGTTTGCTTCGTTGCTGAATGAAGAACGGCGTGAGCAGCTGCTCGGTAGCATTGATCTGTCCGATGAGGAGGCTTTTCGCGTTTTTCTTGAGGAAAATCGACTTCAAATGCGCTTAGATACGCTTACCGTTGAGGAGGAGCTCCATACGTACGACGAAACATATCCTTGGTATCGTTGGAGCATTACGGCGTCAATGGACGAATGGTCAGAACAGATCAATAGACAGCTGGCAGCACTGGATTCGTCGTTGAAGGCTTGCACTGTATACGAAGGTGAAAGCGCTGAGCTTGGGGAATTGACGGGAATTGAGGTTACGAAGCGAGGTAAAAGCGGAGTGGCGACAGAGGTAACTCTTTCGGGAACGGAGGGGAAGGTGATTTTGAAGAAGCAAACCGTCATTCGAACCGTACTGGCTCCGCTTCAGCAGCAGATTGTGTGCATGGACGATTCGGAGGTGAGCGGGATGTCTCTGCTTCCCAGTGCGTATTTCTACGTTGAAGCTGACGCGGACAATATCGTCCTGCAGGGTGGCGGTTACGGACACGGCGTCGGAATGAGTCAAAACGGAGCAAATGCTATGGCAGTGGGTGGCGCGACCTACGATAGCATATTGGCGCATTATTTTGATGGGACAACGCAGGAGAGCATTTACCTGGAATCACGTAGCTCGTAAGCATGGCTTTCGGTTTAGTCTCGCAGCTCGTAAAGGCACAGTAGGCTGTTGATCTCCGCGCCGACAAAGAAAATGTACATACACAGGTACAGCCATAGGATGCATAGCACAATGGCAGTTAGATTTCCGTAGATGGCTACGAAGCTCGAGAGATTGTTAATGTAAAGTGAGAACAAATAGGAGCACAGAAGCCACCCACCGGAAGCCACGATTGCGCCCGGCAATTCCGTAAAGAAGCTTTTGGATTGCTTGGAGCGATTCGGTATATAGCAAAACATAATAGAGAAGCATACGACCATGAGCAAAAGTCCGACGCCGGAGCGGATGCTTTGTATGATGCCGGTTAGGGCTCGTAGTCTCGGGTATGATACAACCAGTTTTCCGGCGAGCTGATTGCCGAATACAAAGACGGACAGGGCAGACAGTACCAGTGTGGCAAGCAGCAGCGTATAGACGAGCGAGAATAATCGGCGCATGAAGAAGTTTCGCTGTTCTTCGACCATGTAGATATGGTTGAGCCCGCGCTCTATGGCAACAAAGCCCTTTGAACCGGCCCAAAGAGAGGCGATGGCGGTTGCCCACAAAAGTGTGCCGCCCGAACGATAGACGAGGTCTTTTAGCAGCGTTATGACGTAGTCGCTGAGCCTTTGCGGTAGAAGTGTTTTGAGCAACTGAAAAAGAGCGTCGTCCTTCATCGGCAAATAGTTCGTAACCGTAATCAAAAACATCAAGAACGGAAAGAAAGAGACGACGGTGAACAAGGTGGTAGCGCCGGCAAATGCGGAAACATTGTCGTCGCGCAGTTTGTGTGAGAAGCTAAGCAGTAGTTGAAACGGACCGGTTAATCGAATCATGGCAATCTTCCTTTCTGAGTAGAAGTATATGCACAAATATCCGCATCATACGATAAAAAACGCGGTTTTCCTTGTCGCCTTTCTCGGTTGCGAAAATGTGTGATATCGGTGGATAAGCTCTTGACATTTTTCAATACTATGATAGAATCAAGTTAATGTACGCATGCGAAGTCTGTTTTTGTGCATGCTACAGCATTGAGAGAAAAGCGTTGATGGCGTTTTGGGGTATTTTCTACTACCAGAGAGAAGGAGTGACGCGCTGAAAGCTCCTTTTAGTTCCGAAAGTATCTTACGTTCCCGCCGGAGCTCCCTTTTTGAAGCAGCCACGCTGTGTGTAGGAGAGGGCGAGTCGTGCATGTTACGCACCGAAGCCGAGTGCCCATAATGATTTTATGGGAAGCAGGGTGGTACCGCGAAGCATAGTATGCTCCGTCCCTAGTGTGTTAGGGGCGGAGTTTTTTTCGTTCCTTTAACCGATTCAGCATTTTATTACACAGGAGGTATCCATGAAAGAAAGGTTACAAGCAATCAAGGAGGCTTGTTTGGCTAAGATTGAAGCGGCAAGCAGTATGGATGAATTGAATGAGATTCGAGTAGAGTTCCTCGGTAAGAAGGGTGAGCTTACGAACGTTCTGAAGTCTATGAAGGACGTAGCTCCGGAAGATCGTCCGGTCGTAGGACAGCTCGTAAATGATGCGAGAAGCGCAATTGAGACCAGACTTGAGGATGTACGCGGAGCGCTTGCGAAGAAGCTCCAGGAGGAGCAGATGCTCGCAGAGACGATTGACGTTACACTCCCGGCTACAAAGAAGGAGAGAGGCCATCGTCACCCGAATCACATTACCCTTAAGGAAGTAGAGAACATCTTTATCGGTATGGGCTATGAGATTGTAGAGGGTCCTGAGGTTGAGCAGGATTATTATAACTTTGAGGCATTGAACATTCCGGCAAATCATCCGGCAAAGGACGAGCAGGACACATTTTATATCACCGGAGACATCTTGCTCCGTACGCAGACGTCCCCCGTACAGGTTCGTGTGATGGAAAAGGGCAAGCTTCCGATTCGCGTTGTTGCACCGGGAAGAGTATTCCGTTCGGATGAGGTAGATGCAACGCATTCTCCTTGCTTCCATCAGATCGAGGGCTTGGTAATCGATAAGAACATTACGTTCGCCGATTTGAAGGGAACGCTTGCCGAATTTGCAAAGGAGCTGTTCGGTGAGGAGACGAAGGTTAAGTTCCGCCCGCATCATTTCCCGTTCACTGAGCCGTCCGCTGAGATGGACGTTACGTGTTTCAAATGCGGTGGCAAGGGCTGTCGTTTCTGCAAGGGTAGCGGTTGGATCGAAATTCTCGGCTGTGGAATGGTACACCCGAGAGTACTTACGATGAGCGGAATCGATCCGAATGAGTATACCGGCTTTGCATTTGGCGTAGGCCTTGAGCGTATCACGCTTTTGAAGTACGAAATCGATGACATGCGACTGTTGTATGAAAATGACGTTCGCTTCTTGAAGCAGTTCTAAATTGCGCGGAAGCTATTAGGAGGGTAATAATGAATACATCACTATCTTGGATTAAAGCGTATGTTCCCGATTTGGAATGTACCGCACAGGAATATACGGATGCCATGACGCTCAGCGGAACAAAGGTAGAAGGCTACGAGTGCCTTGATGCTAATCTTGAGAAGATTGTTGTGGCTAAAATATTGGAGATTGCACCGCATCCCGATGCACAGAAGCTGATTGTATGTCAGGTACAAATCAGCGAGGACGGCGAAACCGTACAGATCGTTACCGGAGCGAACAACGTGTCGGTAGGCGATATGGTGCCTGTCGTATTGGATGGCGGTCGTGTAGCAACGGACCACGACGGAAAGAAGAGCCCTGAGGGAACGAAGATTAAGAAGGGCAAGCTTCGCGGCGTGGAGTCTTGCGGTATGATGTGCTCTATCTTCGAGCTCGGTTCAAACTGCGAGATGTACCCGGATGCTGCTGAGAACGGAATCTATATCTTCTCCGAGGAGAATTATCCGGATGTAAAAATCGGTGATTCCGCAGTAGAGGCGCTTTCTCTTAACGATGTCAACTTCGAGTATGAGGTTACGAGCAACCGTGTGGATTGCTTCGGTGTAATCGGCATTGCGAGAGAGGCAGCAGCAACCTTCGGCAAGGCATTTTATCCGCCGGTTGTAACGGAGACCGGAAATGATGAGTCCGCAGCGGACTACATTTCCGTTGAGATTCAGGATACGGAGCTTTGTAGCCGTTACGTTGGTCGTGTAGTTAAGAATGTGAAGCTTGCTCCGTCACCGAAGTGGATGCAGAGACGTCTCGCTTCCAACGGAATTCGTCCGATTAACAATATTGTCGATATTACGAACTACGTTATGGAGGAGTATGGTCAGCCGATGCATGCCTACGACCTCGATACGATTGAGGGTCGTAAGATCGTTGTTCGCCGCGCCGAGGACGGAGAGACGTTCACAACGCTTGACGGACAGGAGCGTAAGCTCGACAGTAGCATGCTGATGATTTGCGATTCGAATAAGGCTGTCGGCATCGCCGGTATTATGGGTGGTGAGAACTCCATGATTACGGATAGCGTGACGACGATGCTGTTTGAGGCTGCTTGCTTCGACGGTACGAACATTCGTCTTTCCGGCAAGAAGCTCGGCATGCGTACGGATGCACAGGCGAAGTTTGAGAAGGGCTTGGACCCGAACACCGCAATGGAAGCCATCAATCGTGCATGTCAGCTCATTGAGGAGCTCGGCGCCGGTGAGGTTGTCGGCGGAGCGGTTGACGTATATCCGAATGTAAGAGAGCCGAAGCGTGTTGCATTTGACTGGGAGCGTACGAATAAGGTTCTCGGTACACAGCTCGACAAGGAGACGATGATCGGCTACTTGGAGGCTGTTGACCTTGTATACGATAGAGAAAAGGATGAGGTCATTGTACCTACCTGGCGTCAGGACGTGCTTTCTCAGGCAGACTTGGACGAGGAAGTTGCTCGTTTCTTCGGTTACGACAACATTCCGGTATCCTTGCCGAGAGGTGAGTCTACAATCGGTAAGATTTCGATGAAGCATCGTTTGGAGGATTTGGCGAGAGAAGTGGCGGAGAGCTACGGCTTCTCCGAGGCGATGAGCTACAGCTTCGAGAGCCCGAAGGTATTCGATAAGCTTTTGATTTCCGAGGATTCCGAGCTTCGCAATACGGTAACGATTATGAACCCGCTCGGAGAGGATTACTCCATTATGAGAACCCTTCCGCTGCACGGTTTGTTGACTTCGTTGTCTACGAACTACAACAGAAGAAATAAGGACTGCAAGCTTTACGAGATGGCTAAGGTGTACTTGCCGAAGGCGCTTCCGGTAACGGAGCTTCCCGATGAGCGCGTGCAGTTTACGCTTGGCTTCTACGGAGACGGCGATTTCTTCTCGATGAAGGGAGTAGTAGAGGATTATATGACCGGCATCGGTATGAAGAGCCCGATCACTTATGAAAATGCGGGCAATCATCCGTTCTTGCACCCGGGACGTCAGGCAGACATTCACTACAAGGGAACGACCGTCGGCTATATCGGTGAGCTTCATCCGCAGGTGGCAGACACGTACTCCATCGGCGAGAAGACGTACATTGCTGTGCTCGACATGCCGGCAGTAGAGGCATTTGCCGATTTCGCAGTGAAGTATCAGGGTCTTGCACGTTATCCCGCAGTTTCTCGTGACATCAGTATGGTTATGAAGAAGGAGGTTCTTGCCGGACAGATCGAGGAGATTATCCGTAAAAATGCCGGTAAGTATCTGGAGTCCTACAAGCTGTTCGATATCTATGAGGGCGCGCAGATTCGTGAGGGCTACAAGTCGATGGCATACTCGATTACCTTCCGTGCGAAGGACCACACCTTGGGTGAGGAAGAGATTACGGAAGCAATGAACAAGATATTGAATGCACTCGGAAAGCTCGAGATTGAATTGAGAAGCTAAACGGGTTTACAGATGTCGCTGAGGCTGACAAACGTCGGCTTCGGCGGCATTTATTTTCGCCGCATTTACTTGAATCCTTTGACACTTTCGTGTATACTACTATAGATTGGATGTTTATGCGATGAAAAGAGGAAGAAGATCTATGAAGCGAAGCAAAAATCGCTTACTGTTATGGAGAATCGCTTTTGCGCTGTACTTGATTTTGCTGTTTTATTTATTGTTCTTCAGTGAAGCCTTCGGCCGGACGGAGCGGTACGAAACGCCGCAGTACAATTTGGAGCTGTTCCGAGAGATTCGTAGATATGTATTCGGTGCGGGAGTGCATTCGAGGCTGTTTTGGGTGAACATTGTCGGCAACATAGTTGCCTTTGTGCCTTTTGGGTATTTGCTGCAGAGGATATATAAAAAGCCGCGCGGTTTTTTGTTTGCAATGGCGATGACGTATTTGTGCAGCCTTTCGGTGGAGTTTTTGCAGCTCATTTCCCGAGTTGGCATTTTTGATTTGGATGACATCATTTTAAACTCAATCGGCGGTTTGCTTGGGTTTATTTTGTATTGCATCGGACACGCAGGAGGACGCAGTGAAAGAAATCTTTGATCGTCCGCTGACGGAGGAAAAAAGAATCCGTTATCGCGGCAGGAATCGGTCCGGAGTCGGCAGGATGTCTGTCGTACTCGGCCTTTTAGTATGGATCATATTCGTAGTGCTTGTATTGGAGAGTCGTAGTGCCTCTGCGGATTTTAACCGCATTGCCGTACTCGGTATTCTCGATTTGTTGTTGGCAATCGGCGGGATGTTTTTGGCCGGAGTCGGCTGGAAGCAAAGCAACGTGTTTTATTGGTCCGCACTTGTGGGAACACTACTTAACACCGGTATGGTTGTGGCGCTGTTTTGCCTATACCTAATCGGTGCCGTTATATAGATTTTTCATTTCGGAGGTTTTGAATGAAGCAGTTACCTGTTCTTTTGTGCTGGGACGAGGAATTGTCCGAGCGATATGAGCTAGTAATGTACCGAATCGGTGAGATTCAAAGAGAAGAGGAAAGCAAAAGAACCAAGCGAGGTGCTCGTACGTATTGCTATGAGGTGGCAACACAGCTCTTATTGATGGATTCGCTGTATCGTCTCGTGAAGTCGGGAGAGCAGAGAACGCTTTCCGCATCCGAGCTGCGTACGCAAAATGAACAGCTGTATCAGCCGAAGAGCATAGAAGGCTACGAATGCTCGTACCTGAATCCGCAGTATGCGTCCGAGGAATACGGAGCATTTGCCGGAGCTGCGTTGAGCGCAATCTACAGCGAGGTTATGGCAGTGATTCCGGCTCTGTTTCAGGGAAATGCCCGTCAGTTTTTGTACGTTTGCGAGCTGTTTGCCGAAATCAACAGCTACTTTTCCGAGCATCACCTCGGAAGAAATGTGCGACAGAGCTTATTCTATTACGTGCACGATTACTGTGGTGAATTTCTTGCAAAGCGCCTGTATGAGACGCGTACGGTAGAAGCGGGACAGTATTTGTATCGGCTGATGATGTCCGAACCGTTGTCGGAGGAGCTTCTGTATGGCTACGGAGAGCCCGTAACGGACAATGAGCGTGCGGTATTCGCATTTTTGAATCGTCTCTCCGAGGAGGAGATTGATGCGATGGCTCAGACCTTCGTCGGAGGCTACGTAACCGGCTTTGAGACGATGCGACTGGACCTTTCCATTAAGGAAACCGTTGAGGTTCGTACGAGAATCGGTTTTGAACGCATTACAAGACGCGCCATTGAGAAGCTTGAGGCGCTTGGAAAGAAGCCGCTTTTGTATCTACACAGTCATACGCTTACGCATCGTAGCTTCGGAAGAAGTGTCGGTATATCCGGTACCTCTCCGAATCAGCAGTGCGATTACGACCATCGAAACGACGGCTTGTTGTTTTTGAACAGAAGATATTTGGACGTGTATTTGAAGAGTCTGCACCACGCCTACGAAAATGTTGCCGAGGAATGCAGACGCTACGCAGGCCCTGCTTGTCAGGAGGCCTTCGGTGAGCTCGAGATCGAGCCGGTGAACAAGTCCGCGGTGCCGATTGCAAATGAGCGTCAGCTCAAGTATCTCGGAGAAAAGCGCAGCAAGAGCAGCGAGATTGCGTCAGAGTTTATTCCGATGGATGAGACTTCGTTCACAATCATCGCATATCCGGTACCGTCCATCGGTGAGAATTTTGAAGAAGTGTTCCGTGAGACCGTTAGGGTCAATACGCTTGATAACGCCGAATACAAGGCGATTCAGCAGAAGATCATCGATGTGCTGGACAAGGGTAGCTACGTTGTTGTAACGGGAGCGGGCGACAATGAGACGGAGCTCAGCATTTGCCTACATGAGCTGAAAGATCCGGACAAGCAGACGAACTTCGAGAATTGTACGGCGGATGTGAACATACCGGTAGGAGAGGTGTTTACGTCACCGGTGCTTAAGGGCACGAAGGGCCTTTTGCATGTGAGCGAGGTCTATTTGGAGGGCAATCAGTTCAAGAATTTGCGACTTCGCTTTGAGGATGGTAAGATTACCGAGTATTCCTGTGAGAATTTCTCGAGCGAAGAGGAAAATCGCAATTACATTCGTGAGAATATCCTGCATCATCACGATTCGCTTCCCATGGGTGAATTCGCAATCGGTACGAATACGACTGCATATGCTATGGGCATTCGTCAGGGTATTCAAAGACAGCTGCCGATCTTGATTGCCGAGAAGACGGGACCGCATTTTGCTGTCGGTGACACGTGCTACAGTCATTCGGAGGATCATGCTGTGTACAATCCGGACGGCAAAGAGATTATTGCAAGAGACAACGAAGTGTCGCTTCTTCGCAAATCGGACCGCGCTAAGGCTTATCTGAATTGTCATACGGACATTACGATTCCGTACAATGAGTTGAAGAGCATTGTAGTGCACACTCCGGACGGAGAGGAGCTGCCGATTATTATGGACGGACGCTTCGTCGTAGAAGGCACGGAGGAGCTGAATAAGCCGCTCGAAGAGCTGGATAGCACTGTGAAATAAAGAATGGTACGCCATAACGGCGAGCATATATTTTTAAAATGCAAAGGAGATAGTAACATGAGTAAAGTAGGAATTGTTATGGGCAGTGATTCGGATCTGCCGGTTATGAGTAAGGCGGCTCAGATGCTTGAGAAGTTCGGCATCGAGTATGAGATGACGATTATTTCGGCACATCGTATGCCGGATGTGTTTTTTGACTATGCGAACGGAGCGGTTGAGAACGGCTTTGACGTAATCATTGCAGGCGCCGGCGGTGCTGCTCACCTTCCCGGAATGTGTGCGGCAATCTTCCCGTTGCCCGTAATCGGTGTGCCGATTCACACAAAGACGCTCAGCGGTGTGGATTCTCTGTATTCCATCGTACAGATGCCGTCCGGAATTCCGGTAGCGACCGTGGCCATTGACGGTGCGGCTAATGCGGGAATTCTTGCTGCTAAGATGCTTGCAATCGGCAATCCGGAGCTTCTCGAGAAGATCAATGCGTACAAGGCTGAGCTGAAGGCCGGCGTTATGGCAAAGAAAGAGCGCATTGAGACGGTTGGTTACAAGGAATATAACTGATAAATCAATGTTTTTTGTCGCGGAGGAGCTGCTATAAGCACTGCTTATCCTTCGGGTAAGAATTAATAAAGCGAAAGAGCAGACATTTTGCATAGAAGTATGCTATAATGAGCTTGGTCACGCAAGAGACCCTGTTCATACAAAGTAGATGCACAACAGAAAGGAGTTTTCTTATGGATTATAAGAATGCTGGAGTTGATATTGAAGCCGGATATAAGGCTGTGGAGTTGATGAAGAAGCATGTAAAGGAGACGATGCGTCCTGAGGTATTGGGCGGACTCGGTGGTTTCTCCGGAGCATTTTCTTTGGACCGTTTTATGACGATGAAGCACCCGACACTCGTGTCCGGTACGGATGGCGTCGGTACGAAGCTGAAGCTTGCATTTATCTTGGACAAGCATGATACGATCGGTATCGACTGCGTGGCTATGTGTGTAAATGATATCGCATGTGCAGGCGGTGAGCCGCTGTTTTTCCTTGACTACATTGCGTGCGGTAAGAATTATCCCGAGAAGATCGCTACGATTGTAAAGGGTGTTGCGGAGGGCTGTAAGCAGGCCGGCTGTGCACTGATCGGTGGTGAGACTGCGGAGATGCCCGGATTTTATCCGATTGAGGAGTACGATCTTGCAGGTTTTGCGGTAGGTATCGTGGATGCGGACGAGCTCATCTGCGGTAAGGATATGAAGGCAGGAGATGTTGTGATCGGTATTGCATCCTCCGGTATCCACAGCAACGGATATTCCTTGGTTCGTAAGGTATTTGAGATGCGCGATACGGCGCTGAATCGCTATAGTGAAGCATTGGGCATGACGCTCGGCGAGGCTCTTTTGACGCCTACGAAGATTTACGTAAAGGCTCTCAATGCATTGAAGACGAGCGGTATTACCGTGAAGGCTTGCAGCCACATTACCGGTGGCGGTTTCTACGAGAACATTCCGAGAATGCTTCCGGAAGGTAAGCACGCTGTGATTGAGAAGAACAGCTATCCGATTCTTCCGATCTTCGATTTGCTTGCTAAGACCGGTAACGTAGAAGAGACGATGATGTACAACACCTACAACATGGGTATCGGTATGATGGTTGTTGTAGACAGTGCGGTAGCTGATCAGGCTGTTCAGGCATTGAAGCTTGCAGGTGAGGAGGCTTACGTAATCGGTAACATCGTCGATGGCGAGAAGGGAATTACGATATGCTAAGATTTGTCGTACTCGTGTCGGGTGGCGGCACGAATTTGCAGGCGATTATCGATTCCTTGAAGGATGGATCGATTCAAAATGCGGAGCTGTGCGGAGTTATCAGCAACAAGCCGGATGCGTATGCTCTTGAGCGTGCGAAGGAGTACGGTGTGCCCGGTGTGTGCGTGAGTCGTAAGCAGTACGAGACGAGACAGGAGTTCGAGGATGCGCTGCTTGCCGCAGTGGATTCCTTTGAGCCGGATCTTGTAGTGCTGGCAGGCTTCCTTGTAATCATTCCGAAGAAGATGGTTGAGCGTTATGAGCAGAAGATCATCAACATCCACCCGTCTTTGATTCCTTCGTTTTGCGGCGACGGCTTTTACGGTCTGCACGTTCACGAGGAAGTGCTGAGACGCGGAGTTAAGGTGACCGGAGCGACCGTGCATTTTGTGGATTCGGGAACGGACACCGGTCCGATTCTGGTTCAGAAGGCAGTTGGTGTTGAGCCGGACGATACGCCTGAGGTATTGCAGAAGCGAGTTATGGTAGAGGCAGAGTGGCAGATACTGCCGCGTGCAATTCACGCTTTGGCGAACGATTTGGTCGCTACCAATGAGAGCGGAGCGTACTACATTAAGAGCAATTGAATTAACTTTTGATACGGGAGGAAGTGTGAACGCCTTGCGGTGCTCACACGATACGAACATGAAAGTATTGATTATCGGCGGCGGTGGAAGAGAACATGCCATTGCCTATAAGGTTGCACAGAGCAGTAAGGTGACAAAGCTGTATTGCGCACCCGGCAATGCGGGAATCGCAGAGCTGGCGACTTGCGTTCCGATCGGCGTTATGGAATTTGACCGCCTTGTGGAATTTGCAAAGCAGGAGCAGATTGATTTGACCATCGTAGGTCCGGACGATCCGTTGGTTGGCGGTATCGTAGATGCGTTTGAGGCAGCCGGCTTGCGTGTGTTCGGTCCTCGTGCAAATGCTGCGATTCTGGAAGGAAGCAAGGCATTTTCTAAGGATTTGATGAAGAAGTACGATATTCCGACCGCTGCTTATGAGACGTTTACGGATGCAGAGGCAGCTATGGAGTATCTGAAGAGTGCGAAGTTCCCGATCGTACTTAAGGCCGATGGTCTTGCACTCGGTAAGGGCGTGCTCATTTGCAATACTTACGAGGATGCCATCGACGGAGTGAAGGAGATTATGTTGGATCGTCATTTCGGTGACGCCGGAAAGGTGATGGTCGTTGAGGAGTTCATGACCGGTCGCGAGGTATCCGTGCTTGCTTTCTGTGACGGAACGAACATTGTTCCTATGACGAGCGCACAGGACCATAAGCGTGCGGGAGACGGTGACACCGGTTTGAACACCGGAGGTATGGGAACCTTTTCTCCGAGCCCGTTCTATACAGAGGAAATCGATGCGTTCTGTAAGGAGAAGATTTATGCTCCCACAATGGCTGCTATGGCGGCTGAGGGAAGACCGTTTGTGGGCGTTATGTTCTGTGGCTTGATGCTTACGCAGGACGGTCCGAAGGTGCTTGAGTACAATGCCCGCTTCGGCGATCCGGAGACGCAGGTTGTGCTTCCTCGTATGAAGAACGATATTGTTGAAGTGTTTGAGGCTTGTATCGACGGAAGATTGAACGACATTGACCTTGAATTCGAGGATAATGCGGCGGTTTGTGTTGTACTTGCTTCCAAGGGCTATCCCGAGCATTATGAGAAGGGTTATCCGATTACCGGCTTTGAGAAGTTCGCGGATGCTGACGGATACTATGTATTCCATGCAGGCACGAAGCTTTCCGAGGATGGCGCGATTGTGACGAACGGCGGACGAGTGCTTGGCGTTACCGCAAAGGGTGAGAATCTGCTTCAGGCCCGTGCAAATGCATATGAGGCGACCAAGTGGATTTCCTTTGACAACAAGTACATGCGTAACGACATCGGCAAGGCCATTGACGACGTTCAGTAGTTTGTAATATGATTTTTGTGCATCGCAGGAGCGGGATTTCCGCCTCTGCGGTGCATTTTTTTGTGCTGAAAAGCTCCGACTCATCACAAGTCAAAATGCACGACATTTCCCGAATATCCATGCGTTTCCTATGTCGAATCGACAAAATGTTCTTGCATTTCTACTGGTGTAGTATTAAAATGTATGTGTGGTTATTTGTGATGTAAAACGAACATTTTGAATGGAGCGATAGAATGACTAGATTGCACAAATGGACAATTCGGCTACTTCTCGTAGCACTGTGCATTCAGCTACTTTCCGGACTTGGGGAGGTGGCGCTCTTGTCGACCGCGGAAGCCGCGCAGAAGCAGGGTTTTTGTACGGCAAATTATCTGAATGTCCGCAAAGGTCCGGGCACTTCCTATGCGATAATTACTTCCTCGGGTACGAATGTACACCTGACAAATAACGATCCGGTAACGATACTCGGTAGCAGTGGCGATTGGTTGAACATACGGATGGAGTTCAAGGGAAAGACGGTAGAAGGTTATTGCCTCGGCACATACATAAAGGTTACGAGTGCGACAAGCACACCGACGAAGGCACCTACAAAAGCGCCCACGAAGACACCGACAAAGACACCGACACCTGCGGCGTCGACCGGAGGTTCCTATTCGATACCGGCTACGGTTACCGCAAACACCTTGAATATTCGAAAAGGTGCCGGAACGACATACGATAAGGTGGGAACGTTATATAAAAATGCAACGGTAACGGTAAGCGGAACCGCATATGACAGTGCAAAAAGCCTGTGGTATCGAGTAACGGCAACGATATCCGGCAAGCAGGTTACGGGCTATATGCTTGCGACTTATGTGAAGCTTTCGCAAAGCATTCCTACGGTAACGCCGACGAAAGCCCCGACAAGCACGCCGACAAAAGCCCCGACAAGTACACCGACAAAGGCCCCGACGAAGGCCCCGACAAATACGACAAAGCCGACGCCAACTCCTGCGACATATCGCACCGGCATTTTGACGGCAAATGAGCTGAACATTCGCTCCGGTCCCGGAACGAATTATACCAAATATGCGACACTGACCAAGAACACGACCGTGACGATTCTTTCGGAGAAGAAGGATAGCACGGGAGCATTGTGGTATCAGGTGCGAGTGGCCTATAAGAATACTACGCTTACCGGATATATGCTGGCACAGTATATAAAGGTGACCGGCACGGTGACGCCGACAAAGGCACCGACGAGCACGCCGACAAAGGCACCGACGAGCACACCGACAAAGGCGCCGACGAGCACACCGACAAAGGCTCCGACGAGTACACCGACAAAGGCACCGACGAATACGCCGACAAAGGCACCGACGAACACACCGACTCCGGTACCGAATCGCAAGGGCGTGATTACGGCAAATGAGCTGAATATCCGCGCAGGCGCCGGAACGACCTATACGAAGTACGCGACGTTGACAAAGAACACGCAGTTGACGATCTTAGGAGAGCAGAAGGACCGAAACGGCGACCTGTGGTACAAGGTTCAAGTAACCTATAAGGGTTCTGTTTTGACCGGTTATATGCTGGCATCCCACATCAAGGTGACGGGCACGATAGCACCGACTAATACGCCGACGCCGAAGCCGACAAACACGCCTACAAAGGTACCGACAAAGGTTCCGACGAGCACACCGACGAATACCCCGACGCCGAAGCCGACGAACACGCCGACGAAGGCGCCGACAAGTACACCGACGAATACACCGACACCGAAGCCGACAAGCACACCGACAAAGGCTCCGACAAGCACACCTACAATGGCGCCCACAAATACACCGACGCCTACGGGTGCGCCTTCCGGCACACCGACTCCTTCCGTGCCGAAGGAGGTTGCGGCAACCGTCAATGCGTCTACGCTTAATATGCGTAGCGGTGCGGGGACGGAATATTCAAAGATTGTTACGTTGACGAGAAATCAAGCTGTGACGGTCGTATCGTACGCTTACGATTCGACGGGTGATATCTGGTTCGAGGTCACGACGACGATTGACGGAGTATATTACCGAGGCTTTATGCTCGGCAAGTATCTGACGTTGGCAGAGGATTTTCCGATTGACCGAGAGGATACTTATCCGGATGACGGCAATACGGAGACGACATATCAATACGCAGGTCGTTTGACCGGTAGTTCGGTAAATATGCGAACCGGTCCGGCTACGACGTACAGCATTTTGACTAAGCTGCCCGAGCAGCAGAAGGTTACCGTAATCGGACAGAGTCTCAATGCGGACGGTACCATTTGGTATCAGGTGCTGACAGAGATCAATGGAACGCAGCTCAAGGGCTTCGTATCCTCTACGTATATTGCGATGTATACGGACAGAAACGGAATTTGGGCGACGAACTTACAGGACAAGCTTTCCTTGTACCGTTCCCCGTCTTCGACAAGTGAGGTTGTGCGTCTTAACGAAAATGACGTGATTCTTTCGCAGGACCAATACGTATACATTACCGGTGAACAGACCGTAAGCAGTGTAAAATGGATGAAGGTCATAGTAGCCGTAGACGGTGTAACCGTGGTAGGCTATGTCCCGGCATCGCATTTGCGTTTTGCTCCGGCTGAGCTTGAGCCGCCGTTTGAACCGGTACTCAGTGACGCTGATTTTGAGAGTGAGATGCGAAGCGAGGGCTTCCCGGAAAGCTACATCCCGTATTTGCTTGAACTGCACAAGCAGCATCCGAATTGGGATTTCAACGCATTCCATACCGGTCTTTCTTGGGAGACGGTGATCAAAGAAGAGGACAAGGTCGGTTACAACCTGATTACGAACAGCAAACCGATTCGTTGGCTGTCCTTCGCAAATGGTGCTTACAACTGGGGTACCGATTCCTTTGTTCCGTACGACGGATCAACCTGGGTGACGGTATCCAATGCGGGACTCCGTTATTACATGGACCCGAGAAATTGGCTCAACGAGTCGTATGTCTTCATGTTTGAAGAACTGTCGTATGACGCGGAAAATCAGACGCTAGAGGGCATTGAGAGCATTTTGAAGGGCACTCCGATGTATAAGACCTCCTTTAAGTACGTCACTTCAGACGGTACGGAGAGAACGATTACGTATTCGCAGGCCTTTATGGAGGCTGCGGAGTATTCGGGTGTCAGTCCGTATCATTTGGCATCTCGTGTAAAGCAAGAGGTTGTGACGGGCTCCACTTCCTTCAGTAGCAGTGCTACCGGTAAGGTGGAGGGCTTTGAAGGGTACTTCAATTTCTATAACATCGGCGCGTACAACAGTACGGCTAGCATGGGTGCCGTAAAGAACGGACTGAAGTTTGCGAAATACGGCGGAACCGATGGAAAGCTGAACAAGAGCTCGCTCATCCCGTGGAACAATCGCTACAATGCCTTAGTTGGCGGCGGTTATTATATCGGCTACAGCTACATCAACCGCGGACAGAACACAATCTATCTGCAGAAGTTCAACGTATCCGGTAAGAGTACCTACGCACATCAGTACATGGCAAATGTAGAGGCTCCCAAGGCAGAAGCGTACAAGGTATATCTTGCATATTGTAGTATGGAAGACTACGACGATATGAAGATTTCCTTCTCGATTCCGGTTTATGAGAATATGCCGGAGACGGCGACGCGAGAGCCTGAGCTTGTTTACAATCCGAACGCCTATTTAAAAACACTTACGCTGACGGACGATACCGGAAAGGCCGTGACGCTCGATAAAGCATTTTCCTATAGTACGCTGGAATATACGGCTACCGTTCCGGCAAATGCTACGACGATTCGCATCGGCACAAAGACGGTTAGCAGCTTGGCTAAGGTGATTAGCGGTGCGGAGGAAGTGAAATTGGCTGACGGTCAGGACACGATCAACATTACCGTACAAGCACAAAACGGAACAACGCTTACCTATACCATCCGGCTTGTAAAGGCGGCAACGGAAGAAGAATAAAGCATGAAATGTACAGAAAAGTCGTCGTTGTTTTGCGGCGACTTTTCTTTGTCTTTTTCGCCGGATTTCCTTTTGTTTTTCAGGGCTTGTGAACAACTTCCCATTTGACAAATGCTCGTCCGACTGTTACACTATTGATATAACAGTTATAACTTCGCGAGTAGTTGGTAGATGCGCGTATAATTTGATTTCAGGATACACAGGATGGTGACAAGATGTTAGTGCGAATTGACTTTAACAGTGACGAGGCTTTTTACATTCAGCTGCGTAATCAGATCATTATGGGAATTGCCATGTCTGAGATAAGAGACGGTGACAGTTTGCCCAGTGTTCGTGAATTGGCGGACAACATCGGAATCAATATGCACACGGTAAACAAGGCGTATACTATTCTTAAGCAAGAGGGCTACGTAAAGCTGGACCGTCGTAGAGGAGCGGTTGTTGCCGTAGACTATGATAAGCTGAGAGCGATGCAGGAGCTGCGTGCTCAGTTGAAGGCGATTGTAGCCAGAGCCGTTAGTAAGAACGTAAGCGAGATTGAGATTCAGAAGACTTTGCTCGATGTGCTTTCTGATTTTCATTCGGAGGAGTCTAGGTAACGGGTGTAACAGGAGGAGATATGGACATTCAATATACATGGTATGCACAGGTGGTCGTTGACGAAGCATTTGCGATTGCGAAGAGTCGTCGGTCGGCTTATGTGGGTACGGAACACATTTTACTTTCCATGCTTGCGAACGATGGCGTGGCGGGAGAAGTTTTGGAGGCTGAGGGTATCACCTATGAAAGAGCGGTGGAGCTCATGGATGCCCTTGTCTCAGCTAAGGGCGACGGTAGAGCTCGTATTACGTGGACTCCCGGTGCGGAGCGTATGCTTCTCGAGTGCGACCGAATTGCGAAAAGTATGCACGAGGAGCTTGTCGGAACGGAGCATTTGCTTATCGGTATCTTAAAAGAAAAAGACTGCATTGCGGTTCGCGTTTTGAATTCGATGGGCTGCAATCTGGCTAAGCTGTATAACAGTGTCTTGTTGGCGATGGGCATGACCCAAGCAGAGGCGAAGAATCATATCGGAAAGCTGCATGGCAAGAAGGCGGCATCGTCGGCGCTTGCGACATTTTGCAGTGATATTACGAAGAAGGCGATGGAGGGTCTTTTGGATCCCGTAATCGGTAGACACGCCGAGACGGACCGTATCATGCAGGTGCTTAGTCGTCGTACGAAGAACAATCCGTGTCTCGTCGGTGAGCCGGGTGTCGGTAAGACGGCAGTGGTAGAAGGACTTGCAAGCAGAATTTGCGACGGACTCGTTCCCGAGCATATGCTTTCGAAGCGCATTCTCAGCCTCAATATGTCTTCGCTTGTTGCGGGTTCGAAGTATCGAGGTGAGTTTGAGGAGAGAATCCGTCAGTTGATCGATGAGGTGATTCGTGACGGCAACGTCATTTTGTTTATCGATGAGCTGCACACGATTGTAGGTGCCGGAAGTGCAGAGGGCTCTTTGGATGCGGCGAACATTTTAAAGCCCGCGTTGTCCAGAGGAGAGCTTCAGGTAATCGGTGCGACTACGAGAGAGGAATATCGCAAGCACATTGAGAAGGACGCTGCGCTCGAGAGACGTTTTCAACCGGTAGTGGTAGAGGAGACGAGCGAGGAGCAGACGGTTCGTATCTTAGAGGGTCTGAGAGGGCATTATGAGGAGCACCATCACGTAGTGATTACCGATGAGGCACTCGAGGCGGCAGTGCGATTGTCCAAGCGCTATGTCAACGATCGTTTCTTGCCCGATAAGGCAATTGATTTGATTGATGAGGCGTCCAGCAAGGTGAATCTCGGAGGCAGTGGCTACAGTGAGGATTTGCTGGAGCTTGAGGATAGACGTAAGGCGCTTGTGAAGGAGATTGAGCAGACATTTTCCTCGGGAGATATCGAAGGAGCTAAGAGCCTTCAGAAGAAGGAAAAGAATTTGCGCACGAGAATAGAGCGTCTCAAGAAGAACCCGAGCGATCGAAGCGATGCAACGGTGACCGAGCAGACGATTGCAGAGGTTGTTTCACAGTGGACAAAGATTCCGCTCAATAAGATGACACAGAGCGAGAGTCAGCGTTTGCTTCAGATGGAAGAGGAGCTGCATCGCAGAGTCATCGGCCAGGAAGAAGCCATTAAGAGCGTGGCTAAGGCGGTAAGACGAGGTAGAGTCGGTTTGAAGGACCCGAAGCGTCCGATTGGATCGTTTTTGTTCCTCGGACCTACCGGTGTCGGTAAGACAGAGCTGTGCAAGGCGCTCGCAGAGGTGCTGTTTGAGGATGAAGCGGCCATGATTCGCGTTGACATGTCGGAGTACATGGAGAAGCACAGCGTTTCGAAGCTGATCGGAAGCCCTCCCGGCTATGTCGGCTTTGATGATGGCGGTCAGCTGAGCGAGCAGGTACGCAGAAAGCCGTATTCGGTCATTTTGTTCGATGAGATTGAGAAGGCACACCCCGATGTGTTCAACATTCTCTTGCAGGTGCTGGATGACGGCCGTATTACGGACTCGACCGGTCGCGTTGTGGACTTTAAGAATACCGTCATCATTATGACGTCTAATGCCGGAGCGCAATCCATCGTTGCACCGAAGCAGCTCGGTTTCGGAGCCGCGGGAGATGCCGCAGCGGATTATCAGCGTATGAAGGACGGTGTCCTCGAGGAAGTAAAGAGAATCTTCCGTCCGGAGTTTTTGAATCGAATTGACGATTTGGTTGTATTTCATATGCTCACCGACGAAGAGCTTTTGGCGATTGCGAAGCTGTTGCTGCAGCAATTCGCTAAGAGATGTGAAGAGTCAAAGGGGCTGCACATTTTCTTTGACGATTCCGTAGTGAGTGCAATCGCAAAAGAGGGTCACGATCCGAAATACGGTGCGAGACCGTTGCGACGTGCCATTCAGGATTCGTTGGAGGATATGCTTGCGGAAGCGATTCTTTCCGAGAAGGTGAAGGAGGGCGAGAGAATTCGTCTCAGCTACGATGGAACTCGCTATGAGATTAAGAAGATGGGCGGTCGTTAAGCGGCTCGGTACACGAGCGTGATGCGTGGCGACGCCTGAGGAGGAACGGGATGGCAAAGGAGAAGAGCATTTTCTTTTGTAAGGAATGCGGTGCTGAGAGCTCAAAATGGCTTGGAATGTGTCCGGCCTGCAAGGCTTGGGACACGATGGTTGAGGCTCCGAAAGGGGCGACATCGAAGCGTAGTGGCGCTACATTGGCACCTAGGCGCGACAATCGCCCGGTAGTGCTGCGCGATATTGCGTTAACTCCCGAGGAGAGAACGGGTACCGGCATGAGTGAGCTGGATCGAGTGCTCGGAGGCGGCATTGTTCCGGGCTCCGTCGTATTGGCATCCGGTGACCCCGGTATCGGCAAATCGACACTCCTATTGCAGATGTGTCGAAATCTCAGCAATGCGGGCACGAAGGTGCTTTACGTATCCGGCGAGGAATCGCTTCGCCAGATTAAGCTTCGAGCGAACCGCGTAGGAGAGTTTAACGATTTGCTGTTGTTCCTTGCGGAGAATAACTTCGAGGAGATTCGAGAGAATATATTAACCTTGCGACCCTCCGTAGTCGTCATCGACTCTATCCAGACGATGCATCTTCCCGAGCTGGACACTCCGCCGGGAAGCGTCGGCCAGGTGCGCGAGATTACATCGGTACTCATTCGCCTGGCGAAGGAAGAGGAGATTTCGATGTTTGTCGTAGGACATGTGACGAAGGAAGGAACGGTGGCCGGTCCGCGTATGCTGGAGCACATGGTCGATACCGTGTTATATTTCGAGGGTGACAATCATACGACGTACCGAATTCTAAGAGCTGTGAAGAACCGTTTCGGTTCGACGAACGAAATCGGCGTGTTTGAGATGGCGTCAAATGGATTACAGGAGGTCGAGAATCCTTCCGAGCACATGCTTCGCGGAATGCCCGAGGACGAGCCTGGGTCTATTGTAACCGTTACGCTTGAGGGCACAAGACCGATACTGGTAGAGGTTCAGGCGCTTGTAAGTCGTACGAGCTTTAATCTGCCGAGGAGAACTGCGGCGGGAACGGATGCGAATCGTATGAATCTGCTTTTGGCCGTAATGGAGAAGCGTCTCGGAGTCAACCTTTCCGGCTGCGATGTGTATGTGAATGTCGCGGGAGGTATGAGAGTGACCGAGCCGTCGCTTGATTTGGGCGTGGCGGTTGCGGTGCTGTCCAGCTATTCGAATTTGCCCTTGCCCAATCATACCGTTGTCTTCGGTGAGCTCGGCTTGACCGGTGAGCTGCGTGCGGTATCACAAGCGGCAATGCGAGTGAGAGAGGCGGCTAAGCTCGGATATAAGACGTGCATTTTACCACAGGCGGATGTGGACAAGCTCGGAGGACAGATTCCGAAAGGGATTCGACTGATCGGCCTGCGTAACGTTAAGGAATTGTCAAATTATTTACGAAGCGAGGAATTGTGATGAACAAAAGATTGATCGTGTGTATTATGTTAGGAATTGCTTTGCTTTCGTTGACCGGATGCAAGAAGAAGGATGTGGAGGCGGGTCTTACGCTCAACGATATGATGATGTTTGAGCATTGGGTTTCGTCCGATATTCTCGGAGAATCCGGTACGCAAAATGAGATTTATGACGACGAAGGCTATGTTTTGAAGAACGACGTTGTCTATGTGACCGCGGATACCGTGAATATTCGCAAGGGCCCGGATGTGGAATCGGAGCTTGTGACTACGGTATCGTACGGCACCGCTTTGAACCGAACCGGAAAAGGCACGAACGGTTGGGACCGCCTGTTCTATGACAATGGAGTAGCGTACGTGAGTAACCAGTACATAACAACCGTTCAGATACAGGAGGAGAAGGGCTTTGAATTCTCACCTGCGATGCTCTCGGTTGTGGATAGCTCAAGACAGGCTTACAGCTACGATTCCATGTGCGAGGACTTGGAGCAGCTGCGCGCAGCCTATCCGAACTATATGAAGCTGAATGTTCTCGGAACGACGAGAGATGATCGAAGCATTTTCGAGGTTGTACTCGGAAGTGACGATGCGAAGAAGCATCTTTACATTACCGCCGGTTCTTGCGGCGCAGAGTACATGAGCACGATGGTCAGCATGAAGCAGATCGAATATTATCTGTGCTATTACGAAACCGGCAACTATAAGGGCTTCCGCTATAAGGACCTGTTCGATAATGTGGCGATTCATATTATCCCGATGCTGAATCCGGACGGTGCGACGATCAGCCAGGAATACCTTACGTGTATTCGTGACCTGCAGATTCAGGAGAATCTCCGTTCTTGGTTTGAGCGCGACCAGTCCTTGGGCGGTACAAGCTTGAGCCTTGAGAATTATTTGATGTTCTATTATGCAAATGCAAACGGCGTTGACATTCGACTGAATTTCGATTATCAGTGGGATAAGATTGCCGGTGCAAATGCGCCCGGTTCGAAGGATTTCAAGGGCATTGCGGCAGCGACAGAGGCTGAGACGAAAGCCTTGCTGTATCAGCTTGAGAAGGCAAGCCCGAGCTTGATTATCAACTACCATACTTCCGGTTCCGATATCGCTTACTACTACGGACAGTCCGAGCCGGCACTCGGTGTGGCTCAGGGCTATGCAGAGAAGCTCGGTTCCCTTATGACCTACGAGGTATCGAATGATTTGGTCGGAGTGGACGGCTATGGTAGCTACGAGGGCTATTGCAATGTCGTAGAGAGTGTACCGACGCTTTCGGTTGCTTTGGGCACCGGTTCGACACCGCTTTCTTTGAACGAGTTTGATTCGATTTGGAACGCGTGCAGAGAGTCTTGGGCTGCGATGCAGGTTGCCGTAATCGATTATTGATGTAGACAGAACAGTGAATTCTATAGATGACCCTTGCATAACTCCCTTGGGCTTGATAAGAGAGTTATGTGGGGTCACTTAAGAGCATTTTCATAAAAAACATACTTGACACATGGAACGGAATCCGTTACAATTGCGTCATAAAAGGCGTTGACAGGGAAATAAGTCCTATAAAACCACCTTCAGAGAGTTGCCGGTAGGTGCGAGGCAATGATGGGATAGGAGTATAGCTCTTCCCTTGAGCTGTCGGCTGAACAATAATCGTTGATTATACTAGGTTGGACCGGGAACTCCCGTTATAGAGGATTACGTTGTTGGACGTAAGCAGAGTGGGCGAGCAATCGTCAAGAAGAGTGGTACCGCGGAGAATTTGACTTCGTCTCTTTTACACAACAAGAAGTAGTTGTGTGGAAGAGATTTTTTTATTGTCCGAGAATAAAAGATAGGAGGGTATTATGAAGAACAGGGATAAGTACACGCGACAGTATTTTGCGGCGCCGAAGGTATCCGCAGACTGGATGAGTAAGGAGTACATCGATAAGGCTCCGATATGGTGCAGTGTCGATCTAAGAGACGGCAATCAGGCATTGATTACGCCGATGAATCTGGAAGAAAAGCTGGAGTTTTTCAACCTTCTCGTGAAGATTGGTTTTAAGGAAATCGAAATCGGTTTTCCGGCGGCGAGTGAGACGGAATATGAATTTTGCAGAACATTGATTGAGCAGGACATGATTCCCGAAGACGTAACGATTCAGGTGCTGACGCAGTCCAGAGAGCACATTATCGCAAAGACCTTTGAAGCAATCAAGGGGGCAAAGCATGCGATTGTGCATCTTTACAATTCGACCTCTGTAGCGCAGAGAGAGCAGGTGTTCCGCAAGTCCAAGGAAGAGATTATCGAGCTTGCCACATTTGGAGCAAAGCTTTGTAAGCAGTACCGCGAGGAAGCCGAGGGCAAGATTACATTTGAGTACTCGCCGGAGAGCTTCACCGGAACCGAGCCTGAATTTTCGGTGGACATTTGCAATGCCGTGCTGGACGTGTGGAAGCCGACAGCCGAGGATAAGGTGATTATCAATCTGCCGGTTACTGTGTCGCATTCGATGCCGCACGTATATGCGAATCAGGTGGCGTTCATGTGCGAGAACCTGAATTCGCGTGAGAACGTCATCGTGTCCCTGCATCCCCACAACGATCGTGGTTGTGCGGTAGCAGACAGTGAGATGGGCTTGCTTGCCGGAGCGGACCGAATCGAGGGTACTTTGTTCGGCAACGGGGAGCGGACCGGTAACGTGGACATTATCGTACTGGCACTCAATATGTACTCGCAGGGAGTCGAGCCGGGACTGGATTTTTCAAATGTTCCGGAGATCAACGCAGTGTACGAAAAGGTGACACGCATGCACGTCTATGAACGTCAGCCGTACTCGGGCGCGCTTGTATTTGCAGCCTTCAGCGGCTCACATCAGGATGCCATCGCAAAGGGACTTCGGTATCGTGAAGAGCAGGGCACCGACCTGTGGAACGTACCGTATCTTCCGATTGATCCGACGGACATCGGTCGTGTATACGACGCAGACGTCATCCGTATCAATTCGCAGTCCGGAAAGGGCGGAATCGGATATTTGCTCGAGCAGAACTATTCGCTTATACTTCCTCCGAAGATGCGCGAGAGCTTCGGTTACCACGTAAAGAGTGTATCGGATCACGCGCACAAGGAGCTTATGCCGGAAGAGGTATACGCTGTGCTGCAGGACAATTACGTGAATATCGAGGATGTGCTTTGCATCAAGGATGCACATTACGCAAGAAATGCGGGAATTCGCGCTACGGTAACGATGGAATATCGCGGAGAGGAATCCGTGATTGAGGCACAGGGTAACGGTCGTCTCGACGCCGTGTCAAATGCAATCAAGTCCGTGCTTCACAACGATTACAAGCTGGAGTCGTATTCCGAGCACGCAATTGAA
>JAZRJF010000032.1:0-12401 GCA_045645665.1 Lachnospiraceae bacterium
CTGTTTCAGTGCATGCTCAAGCAGGATGCGCTCGGAGAGGAGCTTCGCCTTTTGTACGTGGCAATGACACGTGCGAAGGAATATCTTACGATTGTCGGTGCGGTATCGAAACGAAACGATCTACTGCTTGAGCTGACGCCCACCGTCGATAGAGATGCTTTGCTGTATTCCGAAGTGTCATCGGCAGGTGGCTACATCGATTGGATATTGCCCGCCCTGTTCAGCGGAAGCGATACTCCGGAGAAGGCAGATATGCGGCGAGCGCTTCCGTTCATCGGAGCGGACGAAAGTCTTGAATTCGCAATCGACGAATGGGACGTTGTGCTTTGCTGCAACATGGAAGCCTTGGAGGTAGATATCCGGACGGAGGAGCAGCTCACGCAGGAGGAATCCGATGTTCCGAGGCGACTGGAGGCACATTATGCATTTGAATATCCGGGTGCGGACCTTCCGGTACCGCCGGTAAAGGTGTCCGTTTCCGAGCTGAAGCACGCTGCAATGGAGGACAACGCGGTTGCATGGAATTCGCCTGCGATTTCGATGTCACAGGAGGAGCCTGCCGAGCCGATTCCTTCCTTCGCGATTGAGGCTACGGAAGAGACGGTTAAAGGTAGCGATCGAGGAACGCTCTACCATAGAGTACTCGAGTTGCATGACTATTCTTTGCCGCTTACGAAGGAAGCATGCCGGTCTGAGCTAAATGCAATGGTTGAACGCAGACAGCTGAAGGAAAAGGACCTGAAGAGCATTTCCGTAGAGCAGCTTATGAAATACTACGGCAGTCCGATTGGGCTGAGAATGCGAGCAGCATCCGAAGTCGGTGCGTTGTATCGCGAGCAACCGTTTGTTATGAGCGTACCGGCACAGCGTGTTGATGAGAAATATTCGGAGCACGATACGGTTCTGGTGCAGGGTATCATCGATGCGTACTTTGAGGAGGACGGTGAGATGGTGCTTTTGGACTATAAGACGGACCGAACGGCGGGAATCGATAAGCCGGAGGAGATGCTTCGAGGTAGGTATGAGGAGCAGCTGAAGCTATACGCGGACGCGATTTCTCGTGCTACAGGTAAAAATGTTAAAGAAAAATTAATTTACTCGTTTGGACTACAAAAAGAACTGATGCTGTAGTATACTGAAATTGCTTTTTGTGAATACTATTCAAAAAAAGCGAGGTAGTATATGAAGAAGAAAAAAGTCGATCCGACAAAGATAACACCGGCGGAGTGGCCGAAGTACGAGATAGCGAAGGAATTGGGCTATTACGATCGTATTTTGAACGAAGGCTGGGGTAGCTTAACGGCAAAGGAAGCCGGGAGAATCGGCGGCATTCTTCATCATAGAAGGCATAGCGAACAAGAATGTGATACCGAAGAGGTATGTGAAGAGCAGTGCTCGAAGAGGTAGCGGAATGAGAAAGAAGCAGTTATTTGTGTATAATCCGAATGCCGGCACGAAGAAGATTCGTGAGAAGCTGAACGACGTTGTTCTGGAGCTCGTAGAGGAGGATTGCGACCTCGTAATCTGCCCTACGAGAAAGAAGGGCGATGCGACTGAGCTGGTCCTGGCCTATTTGCAGGAGGGTGATTGCTGTAAGGTAATCACTTCGGGCGGAGACGGAACGCTTCACGATATTATTAACGGAATGATGAATACGGAATACGAAAAGCGTGTGCCGATTGTGTACATACCGGCGGGTAGCACGAATGATTTCGCCTATACGTTGAATCTTCCGAGCAATATTGTAGAGGCTGCCAAGCTGTCGAAGAACGGCTATACATTTGAATGTGACATTGCACAGTTTAACGATAAGTACTTTGTGTACACAGCGGCATTCGGCGTGTTTACCGATTTGTCGTATGCTACACCGCAGAACCTGAAGAACGTATTCGGACATGCAGCCTACGTTATTAACGGAGCAGGCTCATTGGCTCGCATGAAGAAATACCGCATGACGGTACGCATGGACGGACGCGAGATTACGGACGATTTTGTATACGGTATGGTAGTCAGCTCCGAGTCGATCGGCGGAATTCGCGGTATCACCGGTCCGGATGTGAAGCTAAATGACGGAGAGTATGAGCTCTTCCTTATACGCGAGACGAAGCCTATGGATTTGCCGGAGCTTGTGAACGATATTTTGCGGAAGAACTTCAACAATCCCAATATCGTTTATGCAAGAGTGAAGGAAGTCCGCTTCTCGAGTGAGACACCGATTCCTTGGACTTTGGATGGTGAATTCGGCGGAGAATTGGACGACGTGACAATCAAAATATTCAATCGTGCGGTGACGTTTATGGCCCCGAGAAGTATTCTCGGATTGTTCGGTAACGACATGAGCTCGTAAGAGCAATTTTTTCATACGAATTTGCCGAGAAATCGCCATGATATCTTGACTTTCAGGCGCAATTATTGGTATGATAAGAAGGATAGATTATCGGGGTATATCCCGTAATCCTATAACAACATTTTAGATTATTTTCGGAGGTGTAATATGTATTACATAGGAGTTGACTTAGGAACATCCTCAGTAAAGCTTTTGATGATGGATGAGAAGGGCGAGATTAAGAACATCGTTTCCAAGGAGTACCCGCTGTATTTCCCGAAGACCGGTTGGTCCGAGCAGAAGCCCGAGGATTGGTGGAGCCAGATGAAGGTTGGTATCAAGGAGTTGGTTGACGGCTTTGATGCATCCCAGGTTGCAGGTATCAGCTTCGGTGGACAGATGCACGGTTTGGTTATTCTCGATGAGAACGACAACGTACTTCGTCCGGCAATTCTTTGGAACGACGGTCGTACTCAGGAGGAATGCGATTATCTCAACAACGTAATCGGACGTGAGAAGATCAGCGCATACACCGCTAATATGGCATTGACCGGCTTTACCGCTCCCAAGCTTTTGTGGGTGAAGAAGCACGAGCCTGAATTGTTTGCACAGATTAAGAAGATTATGCTTCCGAAGGATTATATCGCTTACTTGCTTTCCGGTGTACATTGTACTGACGTTTCGGATGCATCCGGTATGCTTCTCTTTGACGTAGAGCACAAGTGCTGGTCTAAGGAGATGATGGAGATCGTAGGCGTTACCGAGGATCAGCTCGCAAAGATTTTCGAGAGCTACGAGGTAGTAGGAACGATTCTTCCCGAGATCGCAGCAGAGCTCGGTTTGCCTGAGACTGTTAAGATTATCGCAGGTGCCGGCGACAACGCTGCCGGTGCGGTTGGTACCGGAACGCTTGAGCATGGTATGTGCTCCGTATCCCTCGGTACATCCGGTACGGTATTCATCTCTACGGACAAGTTCGCAGTAGATGATGCAAATGCTATGCATTCCTTCGCACATGCGAACGGAAAGTATCATTTCCTCGGCTGTATGCTTTCCGCAGCATCCTCGAACAAGTGGTGGATGGATGACATCATCGGTACGAAGGATTATGCAGCAGAGCAGAAGAACATTACCGAGATCGGTACGAACAACGTATATTACCTTCCTTACCTCATGGGTGAGAGAACTCCTCACAACAATCCGAACGCACGTGGTTGCTTCGTAGGTCTTTCCATGGACACGAAGAGAGAGGATATGACTCTCGCTGTTATGGAAGGTGTTACATATGCTCTTCGTGATGCACTTGAGATCGCACGTTCCTTCGGCGTAGAGATTACCCGCATTCGTGCAATCGGCGGTGGTGCTAAGAGCCCGTTGTGGTGTAAGGTTCTCGCTAACATCATGAACGTAAAGGTTGACAAGATCAACTGTGAAGAGGGCCCGGGCTACGGTGCTGCAATTCTTGCGGCAGTTGGCTGTGGCGAATTCGCTTCGGTAGAGGAAGCAGCAGGAAAGCTTATTCGCGTCGTAGACACGATCGAGCAGGAGCCCGCTATTGTTGCTGAGTACGAGAAGCGTTACCAGGTATTCCGTGCGATTTACCCCGCATTGGTACCGGTTTATGATCAGATCGTTGCGAATGAGTAAGCAGATGGATGCATACAGTGGGTTTGCAACAATCTACGACATGTGCATGGATAATATACCTTATGATAGCTGGAGTGAGTATTTATGCTCACTCCTGCAATCGTATGGGATTCATGAAGGGATCGTAGCAGAGCTCGGTTGCGGAACAGGCGAGATGACAATACGTCTGAGAAAGAGCGGCTACGACATGATAGGCATCGATTCCTCACCGGACATGCTTGAAATCGCAAGGGACAAAGGATATGAGCTTCTTGAGGAGCCGGACATCCTTTACCTACTACAGGACATCAGAGAGATGGAGCTGTTTGGTACGGTTCGAGCATTTGTCAGTGTCTGCGACACGATGAATTATTTGTTGACCGAAGATGATGTATTAAAGACGCTTCGATTGGTGAATAATTATTTGGAGCGGGACGGTGTCTTTATATTTGATTTGAAGACGGCATATTATTATGAACACGTGCTCGGCGACGAGACTCGAGTGGAGCATTGGGAGGACGGAACGATTGTCTGGGAAAATGCTTACGATGCTTCTGCGAGCATCAATCAATATGACCTTACCATTTACTCGAGAGTGGAAGAAGAGAGCGATTTGTACGAGCAGATGACGGAGACGCATGTGCAACGTGCCTATTCGATTGCGCAGATCAAAGAGCTGATTGCGAAGTCCGGAATGGAATGCTTGGCCGTATACGATGCATTTACCAGACAGCCGGCAACAGAGCAGTCCGAACGGATTTATATCATAGCAAAGGAAGGCTTTCAACAAGGAAAGCAATATGTGTAGGATGGATTATATAGTACGAGCGACAGCGGCAGGCGATCAGATTAGAGCATTTGCCGCGACAACAAAGGATCTTACGGAGTTTGCCCGTAAGGCACATTCCTCGAGCCCGATTGTAACAGCCGCACTCGGTCGTCTTTTGACCGCCGGTTGTATGATGGGTGTCATGATGAAGGGCGATAAGGATTTGCTTTCGCTGAAGATCGATTGCTCCGGGCCGATCGAGGGAATGCTTGTTACCGCGGATTCTAAGGGTAACGTCAAGGGCTATGTGAAGAACCCTCAGGTTATCTTACCGCCGAGAGCTGACGGACATCTTAATGTCGGTGGCGCAATTGACATGGGAATCCTCAGTGTCATGAAGGACTTAGGCCTGAAGGATCCTTACATTGGTGACACGGCACTCCAGACGGGAGAGATTGCCGAGGATTTGACCTACTATTTTGCTACCTCCGAGCAGACACCCTCTTGCGTCGGTCTTGGAGTGCTGATGAATAAGGACAACACCGTTGCTCAGGCGGGTGGTTTTATCGTACAGCTGATGCCGTTTGCCGAAGAGAGTGTCATTGAGACATTGGAAGAGCGTATCAAAGGTATTACGTCCGTAACCGAGATGCTTTCCGCCGGTATGACTCCGGAGAATATTTTAGAAGAGCTGCTTGGCGGACTTGAGCTTCGTATCTTGGATACGATGGAAGCCAATTACCGTTGCAATTGCTCGAAGGAGCGTTACGCAAAGGGATTGATTTCGTTGGGCGAAAAGGAACTGTCTGCATTGATAGCAGACGGCGAGACAATTGAAGTGAATTGTCAATTCTGTGGATCGCATTATTATTTTACGGTAGAAGAGCTGCAAGAGCTTTTGGAACTGGCTAAGCCCGTTCCGAAGGCATAAGTACAGATGAACCGCACGGTAACGATAGTAAGAGGATCTAAGAGGAGGATTAGTATGGGCAAGAAGGATTCTGCATGGCTGAAATATGACGAGGCTTCGTTGAACAAAGTGATGGCATTTTGCGAGGGATATCGCAGATTTATTTCGGAAAATAAGACAGAGCGCGAGTGTGCGACAACCATTATCGAAAGAGCAAAGGCACTCGGTTTTCGTGATATGCTGTCTTGCAACAAGCTAGCAGCGGGGGACAAGGTATATTACAACGTGATGGGAAAGGCGGTAGCCCTGTTCCACATCGGTGATAGACCTCTTCAGGAAGGCATGAAGATTCTCGGTGCGCATATCGATTCGCCGAGACTGGATTTGAAGCAGAATCCGTTGTATGAGGATACGGATATTGCTCTTTTGGATACCCACTATTACGGTGGCGTTAAGAAATATCAGTGGGTTACCCTTCCGATGGCGATTCACGGTGTCGTTGTTAAGAAGGATGGTACGGTTGTACGTGTTGTGATCGGTGAATCCGATGACGATCCGGTATTCGGTATTAGCGATTTGCTCATCCATTTGGCTTCCGACCAGCTTCAGAAAAATGCTGCGAAGGTGATTGAGGGCGAGGACTTGAATGTGACATTTGCCTCGATGCCGCTTGCGGGAGAAGAGAAGGAAGCGGTGAAGGCTCATGCATTGAAGCTTTTGAAGGAGCGCTACGATATCGAGGAGGACGATTTCCATTCGGCTGAGCTTGAGATTGTGCCCGCCGGTGCGGCAAGAGATTACGGAATCGACCGCAGTATGATTATCGGCTACGGACAGGATGACCGCGTGTGCGCATATCCTTCCGCAGAGGCGCTTTTCGCACTGGAGAAGACGGACAGAACGGCCGTATGTCTTTTGGTGGACAAAGAGGAGATCGGTAGCGTAGGCGCTACGGGTATGCAGTCTCGCTTCTTTGAGAATTGCGTTGCGGAATTGGCTGAGCGTCTCGGACAGTACTCGGAGCTTGTCGTTCGCAGAGCATTGCAGAATTCCCATATGCTTTCTTCGGATGTTAGCGCGGCATTTGACCCGAATTACCCGAGCGTGTCCGAGAAAAAGAATACGGCCTATTTCGGAAAGGGACTTGTGTTCAATAAGTATACCGGTTCCCGCGGAAAGTCAGGCTCTAATGATGCCAATCCGGAATATATTGCAACGCTCAGAAGAATTCTCGACGATGCAAAGGTAAGCTACCAGACGTCTGAGCTCGGTAAGGTTGACCAGGGCGGTGGCGGAACCATCGCATATATTATGGGTAACTACGGTATGAACGTAATCGATAGCGGTGTTGCGGTGCAGAACATGCATGCGCCGTGGGAGGTTACGAGCAAGGTGGACATCTACGAGTCTTACCTCGGATACCTTGCATTTTATCAAGCGGTATAGAATCGGCGAGGACACATGGAAAAGATAAAGATAAAGTACATTAGTAATGAGATAGAAAAGCTTCGCTATATCGACGGCAAATCCGACTGGATTGATCTTCGTGCTTCCGAGGACGTCGTGTTGAAGCAGGGAGAAACACGTCTGATACGCCTCGGAGTAGCGATGGAGCTGCCGGAAGGCTATGAGGCGCATATCGTGCCGAGAAGCAGCACCTATAGAAACTTCGGCATCATTCAGACGAATCACATGGGCATTGTGGATCACAGCTACTGTGGCGACTCGGATGAATGGATGTACCCCGTGCTTGCTATGCGCGATACGGAGATTCACGTTAACGACCGCATCTGCCAGTTTCGGATTATGAAGAATCAGCCGAAGCTGGAGTTTGATGAGGTAGAGCATTTGGACGGAGCCTCGCGCGGAGGCTTCGGTACAACCGGAATTCAATAACAGAAGGTAAAGGAGAGATTGACGATATGACGAAGATTGATATTTTCTCGGGCTTTCTCGGAGCCGGAAAGACAACGCTCATTAAGAAGCTGTTGGCCGACGGATATCAGGGAGAAAAGGTTGTTCTGATCGAGAACGAGTTCGGTGAGATCGGTATCGATGGTGGCTTTTTGAAGGATGCCGGCGTGGAGGTGACGGAGATGAACTCCGGCTGCATCTGTTGCTCGCTTGTCGGTGACTTCGGCGAGGCTTTGCAAAAGGTGAAGGAGCAGTTCGCACCCGATCGTATTTTGATTGAGCCGTCGGGAGTAGGCAAGCTGTCTGACGTGATTAAGGCGGTTGAGAAGATCGAAGACGCCGATATGGAGATTAACGCTTTGGTTGCGGTAGTTGATGCGGGAAAATGCCGTGTGTACATGCGTAACTTCGGCGAGTTCTTTAACAATCAAGTAGAATATGCGAAGACCATTTTGCTTTCTCGTAGCCAGAACGTAAGCGAGGACAAGCTCAATGCTTGTGTGGCAATGCTTCGCGAGAAGAATGCAAATGCTGTGATTGTAACAACACCTTGGGATGATCTTAGTGGCGCACAGATTCTCGGTGCGATGAACACGAAGGTAGATCTTGCTAAGGAATTGATGGAGGAAGAAGAGGTGTGTCCGACCTGCGGTCATCACCACGAGCATCACCATCATCATCACCACGATGAGGAATGTAATTGCGGCTGTGAGGAGCATGAGCATCATCACCATCATCACCACGATGAGGAGTGCGATTGCGGTTGCGAGGAGCACGAGCATCACCACCATCATCACCACGATGAAGAGTGCGATTGCGGCTGTGAGGAGCACGAGCATCACCACCATCATCACCACGGCGAGGACTGCGACTGCGGTTGCGGCGGACATCATCACCATGCGGATGAGGTGTTTACAAGCTGGGGCCGTGAGACGGTTAAGAAGTATGACCGCGAGACTCTTGATGACATCCTTGACAAGCTGGCAAATGCTTCTGAGTATGGCATGATTCTTCGTGCAAAGGGTATGCTTGCATCACCGGATGGTACATGGTATTATTTCGATTTGACACCCGGTGAATATGAGATTCGTACGGGACAGCCGGATATTATCGGACGCATTTGCGTAATCGGCAGTAAGCTGGAGGAGCATTTGATTCAGCAGCTTTTTGATTTGTAATTAGCGATTGAGACGATGCCGTGTGCAGATGGCACGGTAGACACTCTCGGTAGCGAGAAAGGAAGTGGAATCCATGGAAAAACCGATGTTTATCATTCATGGCTTCTTAGATAGCGGAAAGACGACGTTTATTAAGGAGACGCTTGAGGATCCCGAATTTCGCGAGGAGGGCAAGATTCTGATTATTCTCTGTGAAGAGGGTGAAGAGGAATACGATGAGGTAGCTCTTGCAAAGCGCGGCATTCAGATTATCAGCGTGGAAAATGAGGAGCAGTTGACGGATGAGTTCTTGATGGGGCTTGAAGTGTTCTATAAGCCGGACATGATCATGGTTGAGATGAACGGCATGTGGAAGCTGGAGCATTTTCTCGAATTGAATTATCCGGACGACTGGATGCTGGCGCAGATCATTACGATTGTAGACGCAAGCACGTTCCCCACGTACATCGCAAATATGCGTTCACTTATGCTTGACGAGGTTCGCTATGCAGACGTTATCATCGTGAATCGATGTGATGATACAACGGATAAGACTGCGATTCGCAGAAGCATTAAGCCGGTTAATCGCAAGGCCCAGATTATATACGAGCGTGCGGACGGAATGGACAATGTGGACGAGGAAGAGGAGCTTCCGTACGACATCAATGCGCAGGAGCTGTATATCACGGACGACGATTACGGCATTTGGTATATGGATGCGATGGATCGACCGGAGCTGTACGAAGGAAAGA
This sequence comes from Lachnospiraceae bacterium, assembly GCA_045645665.1. Classification (GTDB taxonomy): domain Bacteria; phylum Bacillota; class Clostridia; order Lachnospirales; family Lachnospiraceae; genus ISDg. Next base: position 9,455 of record JAZRJF010000032.1, read on the forward strand.
CAGTGCATTTTCTCGGAATGCTGTACGTATCCTCTAAGCTTCCGAACGGTTATATCGTTCCCGGCCGTATGGCCATGACCTGTTGTGCGGACGACATTGCATTTATCGGCTTGTTAACAAAGGCTCCGCCGACGGTTGATATGAAGTCATTGCGTAGTAGGCAGTGGGTGCAGGTGACTGCAACAATGCGTGTGGAGCGACACAGAGAGTATGGTGGAAAGGGTCCGGTTCTGTATGCGACGAGCTTTGTTCCCGCGCAGGAACCCGACGAGAAGCTGATATACTTTAATTAGGGGAGATATCGATGGATCTGAACAGAAACAATATGCTTAAGCTGGGCTGCCTTATAGCCTTTGGGATTCTGTTTTACGTAGTAGTAAGTAAGTTGGGAAATGTTCTTGGTTTTGTGCAGACGTTGATGCGCATCCTTTTCCCGATTGTACTCGGAGCGTGTATGGCATTTATCCTGAACATTCCGATGCGTGGATTTGAACGATTGCTGCTTCGTTGTAAGGACAAGGGTCCGGGACGATTTGTTCGTCGACACAAAAGAGCATTTGCACTGGTGATGGCACTTGTAGCGGTAGTGGCAGTGCTGACGCTTGTGTTGTGCATCATCATTCCGCAGATTGGAATTACGTTAAGCGACATACCGGACACGTTTATGGCATTTTGGGATCGCCTTGTTGCGTGGGCAAATGAAACCGCTTGGGTGAAAGAGTACATCCTTCCGCATCTTGATATCAATTCGGTTGATTGGAAGCAGATTTGGAATAGCTTCGGCGATTTTGTATTCTCCGGTGCGGGTACCATTATTTCGTTGTCCATTAGTTTTGCGTCGACGTTGTTCGGTGCGATTGTAGACTTTGTCTTGGCGTTGTTCTTTGCGGTATATATCCTTGTGGAAAAGGACACGCTCGGATTGCAGGGCAAGAAGATTCTCTATGCGTATTTTAAGAAGGAGACGGTTGAGAAGGTGATTGGTTTTCTGCGCCTTGCGTCGACTACTTTTTCGAATTTCTTTGCGGTACAGTGTGTGGAGGCATGTATACTCGGTATGCTGTTCTTCATCGTAATGACGCTGTTTCAGTTCCCGTATGCGCTTGCAATCAGTGTGTCGATTGCTTTGACGGCATTGATTCCGGTGTGCGGTGCATTTATCGGTTGCGCGATCGGTGCATTTTTGATTGTCATGGTAAGCCCGGTCAAAGCGCTTTGGTTTATTGTAGTGTTCTTGGTGCTTCAGCAGCTGGAGAACAATTTGATTTATCCGAAGGTTGTCGGAGACACAATCGGACTGCCGGCCATCTGGGTGTTGGCAGCGATTACGACCGGTGGCTCACTTCTCGGAATTCCGGGAATGCTCATATTCGTTCCGCTGTTCTCGGTACTGTATGTTGTCTTTAGAGGCGTTGTCGCAAAGAGACTGAAGAAGCGCCATATTCAAATCGCTGACGACGGTACGGTGATTTGGTGTGAAGAGCCGAAGGAAGCAGAGCAGGAGTCTACGGAGGAATAGTTCGTCACGGATAGACCGGATAGGAGTAACCATCGTTGATGAAATACAAAGATACGAGGTAGGAGGTTATCGTCATGAGAGCGATTTCAGAAGAAGCTTGGAAGCTGGTTCATGTTCACGGAAGGACGAAGGACTCGGACAGACCGACGTTGTTCTGGACGGGTAGTGGTGTTGAATTGGCGGTAAAGGCAACCTCGTTGTCGGTGCGTCTGTACACGGATTACAGCATGTACGAGCAGTACGTTACAATCCTGGTAAATGGAGCATTTATCGCACGTACCTGTTTGCGACAAGGCGATAACGAGATTACGATTCTGCGTAATATGAATCCCGAAAATGTGTATCGAGTTCGCATTATGAAGGACACGTTGCCGCCCGACGGACTGGATGAGGGCTATATCGATGTGCTGGATATCCTGACCGACGGAGAACTCGTGCCGTTTGAAAGTCGCCCGAATCGAATTCTTTTCATCGGAGATTCCATCACCTGTGGCGAGGGCGCACTGGGCGCTAAGCAGGAAAATGACTGGGTGTCGATGCTGTTCTCTTCATATTTGAATTACTCGTACCTAACGGCAGAAGCGTTGAATGCGGAGTATCAGGCGATTGCGCAAAGCGGTTGGGGCATTTACTGCGGTTATAATAACGATGTGACAAGCAGCATGCCTTCTGTATATACGAAGATTTGCGGACTGTTGGAGGGTCCGGAGGTGACGAGGCGCGGTGCTCATGAGGAGTATGATTTCGATGAGTTTCAGCCAGAGGTGATTGTTCTCAGCCTCGGAACGAACGACACCGGAGCATTTGACATGGAGCCGTGGACCGATCCGGATACCGGTGTACAGTATAAGCAGTACAAGCTCGCGGACGGAACGTTTGAGAAGGAGTCTGTGCAGCGATTTGTCGATGCTTCGGTTGCATTTCTTGAGCTACTCAGAAGCAAGCATCCCCATGCGCATATTCTTTGGGTGTACGGCATGATCGGTCATTTGCTCGAGCCGCACATGCTGGACGCGCTTGAACGCTATCAGCGAAAGAGCGGAGATGAGAATTGCTCGTACCTTCGTCTGCCGGAAACGACTGACGAGACGGTGGGCAGTCGTATGCATCCCGGGTACTTGGCGCATTTGGAAGTGAGCAAGGTGCTTGCAACGCGACTTCGAGAATTCATGAAGTAATAAACTTGTATGACAAAAAAGAGGGCTTTGCCATAATCGGCAAAGCCCTTTTGTATTTGCTGTATCAACGCAACTGACTGTGAATTCAAATGATGTACTTACGCATAGAAAGCCTGCAGACGCTCGGCGATTGCAGCGATGAAGTCTGCGGAGTTTACGGAAGTAACTTCGATGCCTTCGCAAAGACCTGCGAGGTCCTTCGTCATAATTCCCGCATTTAATGTAGCGAGGGTTGCAGCCTCCAGGTTCT
>JAZRJF010000033.1:0-40976 GCA_045645665.1 Lachnospiraceae bacterium
TTCTTAGCTGAAGTATCTCTTCAACAATCCTTCGAAGGCCTTACCATGACGAGCCTCGTCGCGTGCCATCTCATGAACGGTGTCATGGATTGCATCGAGGTTTGCTGCCTTAGCGCGCTTTGCAAGGTCTGCCTTGCCTGCGGTTGCGCCGTTCTCAGCCTCTACACGCATCTCAAGGTTCTTCTTGGTGGAATCGGTAACAACCTCGCCGAGGAGCTCTGCGAACTTTGCAGCGTGCTCAGCCTCTTCGTAAGCTGCCTTCTCCCAGTACAAACCGATTCCGGGGTAACCTTCTCTGTGAGCCACTCTAGCCATTGCAAGGTACATACCAACCTCACGGCACTCGCCCTCGTAATTTGCACGAAGATCCATCAAAATGTCCTCGCTAACGCCCTTAGCTACACCAACTACATGCTCTGCAGCCCAGGAAGCACCTTCTTCCTGCTTCAAAAACTTCTCTGCCGGAACACCACATACCGGGCAAGCCTCCGGTGCGGAATCTCCTTCATGAACGTAACCACAAACTGAACATACATACTTAGCCATAATTGTTTCTCCTTCTCTTATTATAATTTATTTGTTTCGATTTCGAAAACAGGAATCGTTCCTGTTATCAATATCATACACGATGGAAAATGCTTTGTCAACACCTTTTTTAAAAAAAGTTCAAAAAATATTTTTCTTCGCCAAAATGCGCCCGTCGTCCCGCAGCGAACCACCACCGCCAGCATCGCGGAGCCCTCACCGACGAGCACCGCTCGTCTAACACCGGCATCGCGGAGCCTTCACCTCGCGCTTTGCGCGATAACACCTTCGTCGCTGTGCGACGAATATCACCGTGGCCTCCGGCCACTATCACTGCTCGCCCCGCGAGCTACCACTACAACTTTCACATTTTCCATAGAACAAAGTCGAGTGTCCCTCAATCTCACCACCATAATAGCGTCTCGCCAGCATATCCAGCTCTACCATGGGCGGCATATCAATGTCTACCACTGCGCCGCAGGACTTGCAGAATAGATGGTAGTGCATCTGCGCATTTGCATCATAGTGCTCAGACTCGTCGCCACAGGTAAGGCGTTGAATCTCGCCGAGGTCCGTCAAAAGCTTCAGATTGCGGTAGACCGTGCCCTGACTGATACTCGGGCACACCTCGCGTACTTGATGAAAGATCGTCTCAGCCGTCGGGTGACTTTTCGTACTGCGAAGATAAGCGAGAATGCACTCGCGTTGTCTGCTGTATTTTGTCGTAGCCATAACGTACTCCCTTCTCAAAGTGAAAATAATAATAGGAATCACTATCATTATAGAAGAAAACTGTTCAACTGTCAACCCTCAAATTAAATTGCACTTTTCGCGGAGCCCTCACCGCGGCGCATTGCGCCGCTACCACTTGCCACCCGTGGCCCTTATATGTTACAATATACCCAGTGCATTTGCACACACGAAAGGAACAAACTATGACGAATACGACGAGACGCGGCTTCGCGCTGAGATGGGCGATGCTGCTTGTGCTGATATTAGCCGCATTTGCCTTGACGGGCTGCGGAGACGATATGACCCCGGAGGGTGAGAATGCGAAGGGTCTGTCCTTTTACGAGGCGGGCGACTATGCCAGAGCGGAGGAGTATTTTTTGCGTGCGATCGAGCTCGACGGCGACAATCGCGAGATTCGCAACAATTACGGTATGACGCTGATTCAGCTACGCCGTATGGAGGACGCCATTGCTCAGTTCGACGCGGTGCTTAACTCGGAGGAGTCGGGCAAGGAGACGAAGCGCCTGAACAAATTCGCGTATCGCGGAAAAGGCATAGCGTACCTGCAGGGGCTCGATTTCGACTCGGCGCTCGCGGCATTTAACAATGCGTTGGACATTTCCGTAGAAGAAGACTGGGATGTGGACATACTATATTATAAGGCAAATACTCTGGAGTGCATGGGTTACCGCACCGCGGCCATCGACGAGTACACCAAGGTGTTGAAGATCGATAAGAAAAATGAGGACGCGCTTTCGAGTCGCGCGAATCTGTACCGCGAGGAGCAGGAGTACGATAAGGCGATTGCGGACTATAGCGAGGTGCTGGATCTTTCCGAGGGAAGCCACAGCTCCTACATCGGCCTATATACGTGCTACATTGCGAAGGGTGAGCCGGAAAAGGCAGCGGAGCTTTTGGACAAGGCGTCGCGCCTTGAGGTGAAGAACAACGAGGACAAATACTATCTGGGCCAGGTGCATTTTTACCAGGGCAATTACACGTCGGCCGAGATTGAGATGACAAATGCGCTGGAGCATGGCTACGTGGAGGCATACTATTTCCTCGGCGAGATTGCGCTTGCGCAGAAGGAATATGAGAGCGCCATCGAGTACTATGAGCAATATCGTTCGCAGGTGATTGCGGAGTCGCCGACGGTATGTAACCAGGAGGTTGTGTGCTACCTCGCGCTGTATGATTATGAAAATGCTCAGCGGATGCTCAACATCGGCTTGACCTTTGAGGGCTCGCCGGTGCGTCAGCAGCTGATGCGCAACCAGGCGGCGCTGTACGAGGGACAGGGCGAGCTGATGAAGGCTTACGAGGCGCTTCAAGAGTATATTGTGGAATACCCGGACGATACGGAGGCGACCGACGAATATCGCTTCCTTAAGAAACGCTTGGGTATTGAGTAGGAGGAGCTATGTACGTAACTGAGCAGGAAGAAGAACGCGTGGTGCTTGTGGCAGTGGCCGGTTATTCGGCAGAGAGTGCGCTGTCGGAGGTGGAGGAATCCGTGGCCGAGCTGGCGGAGCTCGTGAAGACGGCGGGCGCAACGGCGGTTGGCTGTGTGATTCAGAACAGAGAAGCCATTCACCACGGCACTTATATAGGAAAAGGCAAGCTCGACGAGGTGGCCGCTCTTTTGGCGGAGACCGGCGCAACGGGCATTGTAACGGACGACGAGCTGAGTCCCGCGCAGATGAAGAACCTTGAGGAGGCATTGCAGGTCAACGTAATGGACCGAACGATGGTCATCCTCGATATCTTTGCGCAGCACGCATCGACTCGCGAGGGTAAGATTCAGGTCGAGCTGGCGCAGCTCAAATACCGTTCCTCGAGATTGATCGGTATGGGTCGTGCGATGTCCAGACTCGGTGGTGGTATCGGTACAAGAGGACCCGGTGAGAAGAAGCTGGAGGTAGACCGTCGATTGATTCGCGACCGCATCAGTCAGCTGAATCGCGAGCTCGAGGAAGTAAAGAGAAACCGTGAGATTGCAAGAAAGCAGCGAGAGCGCTCGGCAGTGCCGGTCATTGCAATCGTCGGCTATACAAATGCGGGCAAATCCACCCTTTTGAACCGCCTGACGGACGCCGGAGTGCTTTCGCAGGACAAGCTGTTCGCGACACTCGATCCGACGACGCGCAATTACAAGCTGGAGAACGGCCAGGAGCTTCTCTTCACAGACACCGTCGGATTCATTCGCAAGCTCCCGCATCACCTCGTGGACGCATTTCGCTCCACCCTCGAGGAGGCCAAATACTCCGACATCATTCTCCACGTAGTAGATGCCTCGAATCCGAATGCGGATGTGCAAATGCACGTCGTGTACGACACTCTCCGGAACTTGAAGGTCGGCGATCGACCGATTATTACGGCAATGAATAAGCAAGACATCGCAGCGGGCGGCGGCTGGAAGGACCTCCAGGCTGAGAAGGTGGTTCGCATTTCAGCAAAGACGGGCGAAGGCGTGTCGGAGCTGCTCCAAGCGATTTTGACGATTCTGCGAGAGCAGAAGGTATACGTTGAAAAGGTGTTCCCGTACAGCGAGGCCGGCAAGCTTCAGCTGATTCGCAAGTACGGCCAGCTAATCAGCGAGGAATACGTAGAGGATGGCATTGCGGTGAAGGCATTTGTGCCGAAGGAAAGAAGAGATTTGCAGTGATAGACGCAGCTAAACTGCGGTTTTCGTGCTGAATGTAAGGAAATACGACGTAGTACAAGATATTGTGGTCAACCACAACATCTTGTACTTTTTTTATTTTTTGGTCATATATTTTGTTGACAGGAGCGAATCGGTATGTTATCATTTAGGTAATCCGCCGCCGATGGCGGCTTTGTGAAGACATAACATAGATTTTAGAAAGACGAAAGGGGAAAGTACCATGATTCAGGTAGCAAAGAGAGATGGTGAACGCAGAGAGTTTGATCTGCAGAAGATTTGCGACGCGATTGAGAAGGCATTTATCGCAACACAGAAGGAATACACCGAGGACATTATTAATCTGCTTGCGCTTCGCGTAACGTCCGTATTTCAGGACCGCGTGAAGGATGGCGTGATTGAGGTCGAGGATATTCAGGACTGCGTAGAGCAGGTATTGAACCAGACCGGTTATACCGATGTAGCGAAGGCATACATCCTGTATCGTAAGCAGCGTGAGAAGATTCGTAACATGAAGTCTACGATTCTCGATTACAAGGAGATCGTAAACAGTTACGTGAAGGAAGAGGATTGGCGTGTTAAGGAGAATTCGACCGTAACGTATTCCGTTGGTGGTTTGATTCTTCACAACTCCGGTTCCATTACGGCAAATTACTGGCTCTCTGAGGTATATGATCAGCAGATCGCCGACGCACATCGTAATGCGGACATTCACATTCACGACTTGTCCATGCTTACCGGTTACTGTGCAGGTTGGTCCTTGAAGCAGCTCATTCAGGAAGGTCTCGGCGGTATCCGCGGTAAGATTACTTCCTCTCCGGCGAAGCATTTGGCTACCCTTATGAACCAGATGGTGAACTTCCTCGGTATCATGCAGAATGAGTGGGCAGGTGCTCAGGCATTTTCCTCCTTCGACACATACCTTGCTCCGTTCGTTAAGGTGGACAACCTTTCCTACAAGGAAGTTAAGCAGTGCATCCAGAGCTTCATCTACGGTGTAAATACTCCGAGCCGTTGGGGTACGCAGGCTCCGTTCTCGAACATTACGCTCGACTGGACCGTTCCCGCAGATATGGCTGAGCTGCCTTGCTTGATCGGTGGCGAGGAGATGGACTTCTGCTATAAGGATTGTAAGAAAGAGATGGACATGGTCAACAAGGCGTTCATCGAGATCATGGTTGAGGGTGATGCGAACGGCCGTGGCTTCCAGTACCCGATTCCGACCTACTCCATCACGAAGGACTTTGACTGGTCCGATACCGAGAACAACCGTCTGTTGTTTGAGATGACTGCTAAGTACGGTACGCCTTACTTCAGTAACTACATCAACAGCGACATGCAGCCGAGCGACGTTCGTTCGATGTGCTGCCGTCTCCGTCTGGATCTCCGTGAGCTTCGTAAGAAGACCGGTGGATTCTTCGGTTCCGGCGAGAGCACCGGTAGCGTGGGCGTTGTAACGATCAACATCCCGAGAATCGCTTACTTGGCTTCCGATGAGGCTGATTTCTATAAGCGCCTTGACTATATGATGGATTTGTCCGCTCGTTCCTTGAAGGTAAAGAGAACGATCATTACCAAGCTGCTTAACGAGGGCTTGTATCCGTATACGAAGCGTTACCTCGGAACATTTGACAACCACTTCTCCACCATCGGTTTGCTCGGTATGAACGAGGCCGGTCTCAATGCGAAGTGGATTGGCAAGGACATGACTCATAAGGAAACGCAGGAGTTCGCAGCTCGTGTATTGAACCACATGAGAGAGCGTCTCAGCGATTACCAGGAGATGTACGGTGACCTTTACAACCTTGAGGCTACTCCGGCTGAGTCTACGAGCTACCGTCTTGCTAAGCACGACAAGAAGCACTACCCGAACATCATCACCGCAGGCGATGCTGACAACGTACCTTACTACACCAACAGCTCGCATTTGCCGGTAGGTTATACCGCAGATGTATTCGAGGCTCTTGATATTCAGGATAAGCTTCAGACGCTTTACACCTCCGGAACGGTATTCCACTGCTTCCTCGGTGAGAAGCTTCCGGATTGGCAGGCTGCTGCGAAGCTCGTTCGTACGATTGCCGAGAACTATGAGCTTCCGTACTACACGATGTCCCCGACCTATTCGGTATGTCGTACACACGGCTACATTTCCGGCGAGGTAGACACCTGTCCTGAGTGCGGACAGCCGACTGAGGTTTACAGCCGTATTACCGGTTACTATCGTCCGGTACAGAACTGGAACCCCGGAAAGCTTCAGGAGTACAAGGAGCGTAAGGAGTACGTTGTGGACTGTGATCAGCTTGAGGCTGCTGCAGTGATGCTTGCAGACACCGACGCCGACAGCGCAGTAATGGTTGGCGACAAGAAGCTGTTGCTCTTCACGACGAAGACTTGCCCGAACTGCCGCTTGGCTAAGGAATTCCTCGAGGGCATTGACTACGAGATCGTAGATGCTGAGGAGAACAGCGAGCTGGCTATGAAGTACGGCATTATGCAGGCACCGACGCTGGTAGCATTGCAGGGCGATTCCGTTGCCAAGTATGCAAATGCTTCGAACATCAAGCGTTATGTCAATGAACTTCAGTAAGTAATACAAAGAGTATATTGCACCGGTCTCGCGCCTTGTGATGACCGGTGCAAGTATTATCCTGAGGCGAAGGCTACGACCGAGAGCAGCGGGAGAACCTGAATGAATCGGAGGGAAGACTATGAGCTACGCAGATGACGTATTTATCAAAATGTGCCGCGACATTCTGGACAACGGAACGAGCACGGAGGGCGAGAAGGTTCGTCCGCGCTGGGAAGACGGCACTTCCGCATATACAATTAAGAAATTCGGTGTCGTAAATCGTTATGACCTGTCAAAGGAGTTTCCGGCGCTGACGCTGCGAAAGACACCGATTAAGTCCTGCACGGACGAGCTGTTGTGGATTTGGCAGAAGAAGTCCAACAACGTGAACGATTTTGACGGTAACATCTGGGACGCATGGGCAGACCCGGACGGTTCCATCGGCAAGGCTTACGGCTATCAGATGAGCGTAAAGCATCAGTACAAGGAAGGCCTGTTTGACCAGGTAGACCGCGTGATTTACGACCTCAAGAACAATCCGTACAGTCGCCGCATCATGACGAACATTTACGTACATCAGGATTTGCACGAGATGAATCTGTACCCTTGCGCTTACAGCATGACCTTCAATGTGACGAAGCCGAAGGACGGAGACAAGCTGGTGCTGAACTCCATCCTGAATCAGCGGTCAAATGACGTGCTGGCGGCAAACAACTGGAACGTGGCGCAGTACGCGGTGCTGACGCACATGCTCGCGCAAGTGTGCGATATGCAGGTGGGCGAATTCGTGCACGTGATTGCGGATGCGCACATTTACGACCGCCATGTGCCGGTCATTGAAGAGCTGATCAAGCGCCCGACCTTCGAGGCACCGAAGTTCTGGCTCAACCCCGAGATAAAAGACTTCTACGCATTTACCAAAGACGACGTACGCTTGGAAGATTACAAGCACGGAGAAGCAATTGGTAAGATTCCCGTAGCAGTTTGACAAAGTTCAAGTAGGTTGATCGGGAATCTTACCGCAGGATTCCGCCTACGAAGTGGAGATTGCGAGCAAGTGGAAGCGGAATCATGCGAATAAATCTCCCGTTGCAGTTTAAATCTCCCGTTGCAGTCCGGAAATTTCGGTTGTGACACCCTACTACAGAACATTTTCATGGAGGATCCCATATGAGCGAACAAAATACAAATTGGGGACAGAGCGTTGCCGGTGTCTGCTTGAAAGACGGCAAGGTTTTGTTGGCGAGACACACCTATGGCGGCGGCAAAGGCAAGCTGATCATCCCGGGAGGCTATGTGAGCTATGGCGAGGCGCCTGCAGACGCAGTGGTTCGCGAGTACATGGAGGAAGTGGGCATCACGGTAGAACCGAAGAGCATTCTCGGTATTCGCTTTAATGCAAAGGACTGGTATGTGGTGTATTCCGTGGAGTACGTTTCGGGAGAAGCCAGAAGCGACGGCGATGAAAATGACGAGGTGCTGTGGCTGGATGCCTCGGAAGCGCTCGAGCGAGAAGACGTGCCCGGACTGACGAAGCAGATGATACAGTGCGCCTTGACGGGAAATGCGGGATTGGTTCCGATGCAGTACGAAGGACGCCACGAGCCTTGTTCACTGTGGGGAGTTTATGATGATTCGAAAGATTGAAGAACGAGACATGGATGTCCTTGTGGCACTGATTCGCAGAAGCTTTCTGACGGTGGCGGAGGAGTTCGGGATCACAGAGGAAAATGCTCCGAGGTATACGGCATTTGCTACGACGCGAGAGCGCTTGGAATATCAGTTCCGGGAAGGTCGTAAGATGTACGCCTACGTGGATGAGCAGGATATCCCCATCGGGTACTATTCCTTGTGCCCGAAAGAGGAAGGCATGTGTGAGCTGAATAACCTGTGCGTTGCACCTGAGCGGCGCCATGAAGGAATCGGGGAAGCGCTGATGCACCATGCATTTGCCGAAGCATTGGCAGCAGGCTATGGTCGCATGCATATTGGAATCGTGGAGGAAAATCAACGGCTGAAACGCTGGTATGAGAGCTACGGTTTCGTGCATGTGGGAGCGCACAAGTACGATTTCTTCCCGTTCACCAGTGGGTATATGATAAGAGAATTATGAAAGAACACGCCGGATTCGAAAGGATTCGGCGTGTTTTATATTTCTCCTAAGTTGTACTTGTATTTACAAAAAAATATGATACTATTATAGTAAAGAAACAGGAATCGTGACTTATTCTAGCTATACCAAGGGGGTGTACGTATGAAAAAAGCTGTGGGAATCGCTGCTTTGTGTTTTGCGTTGGCGTTCGTAGTGATTTTGCTGCCGGGCGCGAAGAGCAATGCATTAGCAGACGAGAGCAAGGAAGGTCCGATTGCCGGTTTGTATGACTCTGCAGGCAAATTGCTTGTTAGTCAGGAGACGCTGCAGGAGACGTACGGGGTGTCATTTGAGTATTATGACACGATGTCGGATGAGAGCGTCCGTCTTTCGCATGTTTTAAGAGAAGAGGGCTGGAGTGGAACCTACGTAGTAGCGGAAGGAACAGAGGTTATCGGAGAATTCGTCTTCTGGGACTGTGACATGCTTGAAGAGGTTGTGCTTCCGGATAGTGTGAAGGAGATTGCAGGCGGAGCATTTGCGTATTGCAGCGGACTTGAGAAGCTGGAGCTTCCGGACAAGCTTGAGAGAATCGGCAAGGGAGCCTTTTACGATTGCACGGGACTTACGGAGGTCGTACTTCCGGCTGAGCTTCGTGAGATAGGAGACCTTGCATTTGACGGCTGTACCGGTATTCGGACAGTGGTGATACCGGAGAACGTGACGTCGATAGGAGCCGGAGCATTTTTCGGAATTCCCGAGGTGATGCTTGGGGAGGCAAATGTTGCTGTTCCGGCAATGCCGATACAGGAAGCGTTGCGTGGGGACGTATTGAAGAAGGATCGGGAATGGTTACAGGATCGCATTCTCGGTCTGCCGTAAACCAAGGAGAAGGGAGGCAGAGCGATGAAGCGTTATCAAAGATGTAAAAGATATCTCATGGTCTGTGTACTTTTGCTGTTGCTGTGTGTGAGCGGTTGCACGAAGAAGGACGGACCGAAGGAGGATGAAAAGCAGCCGACACCGACGACGGCACCGTCGAACGACGACGAAATCAAGGTGACGGTAGGGGAAGAGATGGTCCCTGCGGAGATTGAATTTGCGGTACGCGATGGTTACATTCGAAAGGATTGTATGGAACGCGAGCTTCGTCTGATTGACGGAGAGATTTGCGCAGAAACGGAGTATCAGTACGATACCTACGGAAATTGTACTGAGGTACGCAGTACATATCAAGGAAAGACGGTGATCGAAAAGAGAACCTACGACTCCTATGGAAGACTGTTGAAAAATGAAGTGTCGACGGCAGATGCCCCTGCTATGGTGAGCACATTTGGCTACGATGCAGATGGCCGATTGGAAAAGGCATATATTGCACTTGCGGGGCTGGATGAGGTGATAGAAACTCGGTACGTCTACTATCCGAACGGTAAGCTGTACTATAAAGCCTATTATATGGGCGGCGCTTATCTTGGCCAAATGCTCGGTGAAGACGAGGAAACTACGTTGCGAGTGGTGTCAAAGGGCTATTGGGCGGAAGAGGATTCGTATGCATATTACCACAGTGTGGTGGAGGATGGCGTTACAATTCAGAGCACCTATCGGCCGACAGAGGTGATGAAGCTGGCCGAATTGTCCGGCGACGTATCTTGCGAGGCTGAGCAGATAGAGTCTTGGGAATGTACCGGAAAAGAGACCGTTCGGAACCTGTATGCAGCCACTTGGCTGGGTGAGAGCTTCTATGGAGCAATCTATTGGAACATTTCCACGATGGTAAGCGATGAGAGTGGAAAGGCGAGCGGAGAATGGGTGGTCGGAACGACTGCGGACGGTGTGCAGTGGTTTGATTACATATACAATGAAACGGGTGAGCTTCTGTATGCAGAAGCATCAACCAAGCAGGGAAATGGACGGACGCTTCGGTATTTCGACGAGAACGGGCGTTGTGTAAAAGTAGTAGAGGAGTATGACAGAGGCTCCGGTTTTGTGCCGTCATCGGAATTGAGACTGGAGTATACGAAGGACGGAATGCTGAGCAGAGCTTACTACTATGACAGCGAGACGGAAGAAAGCTATGACGAAACGCTGTATACGTACGATGCACAGGGCCGTCTGATCACGATTGAGACGCCGAGTCTTGCGGGACAGGAGATTCGATATACGGTTGCTTACACATACGCGGGAACGGAAGAGAAGCCGACAAGCATGAATCTGTACCTCGGATATGAGCCGATAGACACGATTGTGTATGGATATGATTCGGCAGGAACGGTTGTGTCGATGTTGTCTGTAGAAGCACAAAGAGCGCTGCTGATGACGTACGAGGAAGCGGTGAGTGCTTGGTGCGTAGAGCTTGCACATGCAGCAGTGAAGGATTGTCTCACGATTTCGTCGGGAGAAGTAGCCGGTGCGATTGCACAGTAGCATATAACGAAGCATAAGAAAGCGGTGCGTATCACTCAATGGTACGCACCGCATCTTTGTCTATCTAATTAAGCTGTGAAAATGTATTACTCGATTACAGTTGGCTTCCTGCTTAAACTATACCGATTTCTCATACCGCGTGAAGCAGTACTCGATGTCATAGTACGTCTGCTCCTCGCCTTCCTCTACCAGCTGCCAGTCCGGCTCCTCGTCGAGGTTCGGGAAGAAGGTGTCCGCATCGTAGGCAAAATCAATTTTCGACCCGTACGCCACATCGCAGTAGGGCAGAAGCTGACGGTAAATGCTGCCGCCGCCGATGACATAGACGTCGTCGGTGTTGTAATCCTTAGCGACCTCAAGAGCCTCTTCGATGCTATGTACGACAATCGCGTCGGGCGCGGAGTACTTCGGGTCTCTCGTAATGACGATGTTCACGCGGTTCTTCAGCGCGTGTCCGCCGGGAAAGCTTTCAAGCGTTGCGCGGCCCATGATGACCACCTTATTCATCGTTGTCTCACGGAAAAAACGCATATCCGCGGGAATGCTGATCAACAGCTGATTCTTACGGCCGATGGCCCAATTCTTATCTACGGCTACGATACATTTCATATGGTCGCTCCCTCATCCGTATGCTGGTCGAAGGCTCGCTCCGACCGCAAACACATTGTACCAAAGAACGTGGTTTGTGTCAAATGTGCGGAAATGTGATTTTCCTATTGCATTTACCGAAAAATAAGATTATGATAGGTAAGTAATTTAGATAGAAAAATGCAGTCGCACAAGCGGCGGATTGGAGTATTGTATGTTAGATATCAGATATGAATTGACGCAGAATCCGAAGACAAAGCCGGCAGAGGACAACCCTCTTAAGTTCGGTACCATCTTCACAGACCATATGTTTGTTATGAATTATGAGACCGGAAAGGGCTGGCACGACGCAAGAGTCGTACCGTACGCACCGATTTCTCTTGAGCCCTCCGCAATGGTATTCCATTACGGACAGGAGATGTTCGAGGGTATGAAGGCTTACAAGACCGCGGACGACAAGACGCTTTTGTTCCGTCCGTTCAAGAACGCAGAGCGTGCGAACAACAGTAACCGCAGACTTTGCATTCCCGAGATTCCGGAAGAGGATTTCGTAGAGGCTTGTAAGGCAGTTGTAGCTGTGGATAAGGATTGGATTCCTACGAAGCCCGGCACCTCCTTGTACATTCGTCCGTTCATCATCGCAACGGATCCGTTCCTCGGCGTTCGTCCTTCCGATACATACTTGTTCATCATCATCCTTTCTCCGGTAGGCCCGTACTATGCAGAGGGTCTGAACCCGGTTAAGATTTGGATCGAGGACGATTATGTACGTGCGGTAAAGGGCGGTATCGGTGAGGCTAAGACCGGTGGTAACTACGTTGCTTCCATGGCTGCACAGATGAAGGCTCATGACGCAGGCTATTCTCAGGTACTTTGGCTTGATGGCCGCGAGAGAAAGTACATCGAGGAAGTTGGCGCGATGAACATTTTCTTCAAGATTGACGGCAAGATTGTGACTCCTGAGTTAAATGGTTCGATTCTTCCGGGTGTAACCCGTAATTCCGTAATCGAGCTTTGCAAGAAGTGGGGTCTTCCGGTGGAAGAGCGCAAGCTTTCCGTAGAGGAGCTCGTAGATGCAGCACGCAGCGGCAAGCTCGAGGAGTGCTTCGGTTCCGGTACGGCAGCGGTTATCTCTCCCGTAAGTCACCTTCGCTATGTGGATGAGGTGTTCCAGATTGGTGACGCAGGCATCGGCGAGATCAGCCAGAAGCTTTACGACACGATCACCGGCATTCAGCTTGGCAAGCTTGCAGACGATATGGATTGGACCGTAGAGGTAAGATAATCGGACTATCGCAGGCCATATCGGCATACACTAGGCTAGAACATGCACAATCGGTAGCCTTATGATTGTAGATACAAAGAAATTACGAAAGAGGCAGGGGCTGTTATTTCGCTCGCTGCCTCTTTTCTGTTTGGTGCTGCTTGTGGCACTGACGTGGAACTGGGAAACGAAAAAAGAAGAGGAACCGCTTGTATACAATACGGAAAATGACCTTCTCGTGTTGATGCAAGCGGAAAATGGTACGAACCTAACGCAGGTTGCGGACGGTGGTCTCGAGACGGAGGCTACCGAGGTAGTGAATGGTGACGCCGGCGATTTCGGCGCGTTAACGTCTGCCGGCGGTCTTGGGACGGAGGCGTCTGCCGGGGAAGAGACCTTTCCGGAGTTGTATACGGAGGCGACTGCGCTTGTGGATGTGCCGGCGGAGGAAAAGGTGTGCTACCTTACCTTTGACGACGGCCCGAGCGTGAACACGAAGAAGATCCTTTCAATTCTCGAGGAGTACGATGTCAAAGCGACCTTCTTTGTCGTGGGAAGTCAGCTTCATGAGGGAACAAAGGATACTTTTGAGCAGCTGTTGGACGCAGGACACGCGGTCGGAATCCATGCATTTTCCCATGAGTACAAGAAGCTGTACCAATCGCAAGAATCGTTCCTCACGGACTATGAGCGAATTGCTCAGCTTTTGCGCGACGAGTACGGTGTCGAGGCCAGCTTCTTTCGGTTCCCGGGCGGCAGTCTGTGTGCCTACCTAAAAGGCTCGACAAAGGTGCTGCTGGAGGAAATGCACCGGCGCGGTTACCGCTGCTTCGACTGGAACGTCAGCGGCGAGGACTCCGTAGGAGATCCCACGGTCGAGTCCATCTTGCAAAATGTATACCGCGACGTCTTTCGCTACAACCATCCGCTCATCCTCCTGCACGATTCCGGTGGAGCGACGGAGACGGTGAAGGCACTGCCGCAGATTCTGAAGCGGCTGAAGGAGGAGGGATATCGCTTCGAGACGCTTGAAGGCGTGGAAGAGTACGTCTTTCCGAAGTCCCGCTAGGCAGCGGAGCTGCCGGTGATAGCTCGCAGAGCGAGCGGTGGTAGCGCGGCGCATAACGCGCCACGCAGTGATATTCGGCGCAATGCGCCGAAGGTGTTAGCAGCGCAAGCGCTGCAGTGAAGCTCTGCGAGCCGGGCGGCGACTGAGATATGTTCCGGCTTGGCGTGTAAAGGTTCTTTCTCGCTTCCCGACGCAAAGCATCTTACAAGCCCACATTTCAAAGCAAGAAGAAAGCCACTGTAGGGGGATATCCCGCAGTGGCTTTTTTGATTTGTGTTGGATTTTAGGGGCAGTGATAGTGCCCGTTGGTAGCGCAGTACGAAACGCCGGACTCGGGTGATATTCGGCGCAACGCGCCGAAAGTGGTAGCGCAGCGCGCTTCTCGCGGAGCCTCACTGCAGCGCTCTGCGCTGCTAACACTGACGAGAATTGCTTGCTTCGCGGAGCTTCCACTGACGAGCATTGCTCGTCTAACACTGCGCCGTTATCGGCGCTATCACCGCCGCCCTTGGGCGGCTATCACTGCGCAGCTCCGCTGCGCTACCACCGCTCGCCTCGCGAGCTATCACCCATATTCCGCAATCCGCGTAATGGCCACATAAATAGAGGAGACGCGGTACCATGTGGCGGCATCGGTGATGCCCGTTACGGGGAGGTCGAATTTTTCTTGGAACGCACGGACGGTTGCGGCGGTGCCGGGGCCGTAGATGCCGTCCACGGCGAGGCTCGGGATTGTGTAGTACACCTCGGCGATTTCGGCGAGCTGCTCCTGAAGCTGACGCACCTCGGGACCCGACGAGCCCTCCTGCAGGGGGGCTCCGGGGAAGGATTCCGGAACGCCGCTCACCTCATTTGCCGTATTGATATACATGTCGCTTCCGTAGTAGTTGCGCAAAATCTCAATGGCGCTATAGCCTTGGTCGCCGAGGTATTTGGAGCCCCATTGGCTCAGCAGACCGGGGCAGGTGACCTGTCTGCCGTCGCAGTACTGCGTGAGAATGGGCTGGCGGATGCCCGGGCGCGAGAGATAATTAGTGAACACGTAATCCACGGCAGTGCTGATCGTGTCGAAAATGTTCCGCTCCGGAACCCATTTGTGATCATAGGCTGTCGAGGAGGTAATTGTGAAATTATAGCCACGGCTGCGGTACCATTCCGTGTAGACGCGGTTCAAGGTAAATGACTGAATCGCCAGCACGTTGGAAAGGATGGTCGCTTCCGGCCAGGTTGCGTAGATTTCCGAGCTCGCAACGTTTTTGATGTAGTCGCGGTATGGAACGTAGTAATTTTGTGCGGAGCTGTTGCTCGGGAGACCGTCGTGCACGACGATGAATTCGGGGATGACGACCTCGCGAAGGACGATTTCTCCGGATTCGTCAAGCGGCTTGACTTCGCTTTCGATGATCTTCGGCGGAAAATTCCCGAATAGCGTGTTCGCTGTGATTGTGAATTCCTGCGCGGTTCCCGGAAGAGAGGCTTGTGGGATGAGCTGTAGATTTTGAATGGCGGTGACGACGGGAAGAATCTGATTTCCCGTAATGATAAGCGTCTCGTAGCCCGGGGCTGTGATGCTCAGTCGATAATTTTGGTACGGCTGAACCTCGGAGGGTGCCATGCTGTATTCGAGCGCCGGTGCCGGCAAATCGCCGAAAAATGCAGTACCGTCGCGGTCGGTTCGCAGCTCCTCGTAGATGACGTCACTCTCGTCTAGGGACAGGTCGATGACGGCGTCCTCAATCGGCCGCGCATCGGCGGCGGAGGTAAGGTTAACTCTAAGTTGACCGGTCGAAGCCGTACCGGGGTCGGCCGGAACAGGAAGCGTATTGTTAGGTTCGTCTGGCATAGAAACCTCACAAAGCATTTTCCTTAGTATATGCAGGATATCCAAATCAAGGACATTCAAATGCCGAAAGGGATGGAAAACCGCATGAAATGGGCGTCGGAGGCCGTCGTATAGAGCGAAAAATGTGGTGCCACTACTTGTTTTAACGAGCGTTTTGTGGTAATATTTTTTCCAAAGGCGATTCTGCCGATAAAATGATGGAGACGATAAAGGGGCGTACTATGAAGCGTATTGAAAGAGAAACGATGGAGCAGGTTAGAAACTATGTGAGAACCATTCCGGATTTTCCGGAGCCGGGCATTATGTTCCGCGATGTAACGACGGTAATCCAGGATGCAGAGGGCTTGAAGCTGGCAATCGACAGCTTGCAGTCGCTTCTGGCGGACGTGGAATTTGACGTGTGTGTCGGTGCCGAATCCAGAGGATTTATCTTCGGAGCACCGGTTGCATATAATATGGGCAAGGGCTTTGCTTTGGCAAGAAAGAAGGGCAAGCTTCCTTGCGAGACGATTGAGGAGACGTATGAGCTTGAGTACGGTTCCGCAACAGTGGAGATGCACAAAGATGCAATCAAGCCGGGACAGAAGGTTGTTATCGTAGACGATTTGATTGCTACCGGTGGTACGATTGAGGCGATTGCGCATTTGGTTGAGAGACTCGGCGGCGAGGTTGTGAAGATTATCTTCTTGATGGAGCTTGCGGGTCTGAACGGCAGAGAGCGCTTGAAGGCGTACGACGTAGAGTCGGTTATTTCGTACGAGGGCAAGTAATCTCGATTTAAGACAGTACATTTTCGGGAAAGGAGGCAGATGCATATGACGAGTGATACGAGAATCGGCGCTGTGAACACGAGCGATCCGGATGAGCTGTATGAGCAGTTGGTTGCGACGATACGTCGTTATCGTAAGACTACGGACCTTTCGCTTGTAAGAAAGGCGTATGAAGTGGCGAGAGAAGCGCACGGAGACCAGCTTCGCAGAAGCGGCGAGCCGTATATCATTCATCCGCTCGCAGTTGCGATTATTCTCGCAGAGCTTGAGATGGACAAGGAAACGATCATTGCAGGCCTTCTTCACGATGTCATTGAAGATACCGGTATAACAGAGGAGGAGCTGACGGCACAGTTCGGCGCTGAGGTTACTCTGTTGGTGGACGGCGTTACGAAGCTGACACAGCTCAACTACGCCCAGGATAAGATTGAGGTGCAGGCGGAGAATCTGCGTAAGATGTTTTTGGCGATGGCAAAGGATATCCGTGTCATCGTAATCAAGCTTGCGGACCGATTGCACAATATGCGGACGATGGAATACCAGACGCCCGCAAAGCAGATTGACAAGTCGAGAGAGACGATGGACATCTATTCCCCGCTCGCTCAGCGACTTGGTATCAGCAAGATTAAGATTGAGCTGGACGATTTGGCACTGAAGTATTTGGAGCCGACAATCTATCGCCAGCTGACTGAAGAGATCAGAGCAACTCGCTTTGAGCGTGAGGCATTTATCCGACGCATCACGGCCGAGGTGGGTGAACAGATAGAGGAGCAGGGCATCAAGGCGACGATTGACGGCCGCGCGAAGCACTTTTTCAGCATTTACCGCAAGATGGTCACGCAGGGAAAGACGCTTGATCAGATTTACGATTTGTTCGCGGTGCGTATCATTGTGGATACCGTGAAGGATTGTTATGCGGCACTCGGCGTCATTCATGAGATGTATAAGCCGATTCCCGGCCGTTTCAAGGATTACATTGCGATGCCTAAGCCGAATATGTATCAGTCCTTGCATACGACGCTGATCGGACCGGACGGAACTCCGTTCGAGATTCAGATTCGTACGCACGAGATGCATCGTACGGCTGAGTACGGTATTGCTGCGCACTGGAAGTACAAAGAGGCGCAAAATGGCGGACATACGAGCGAGGGTGAGGAGCAGAAGCTGACATGGCTTCGTGAGATTCTCGAGTGGCAGCGTGACATGTCCGACAACAAGGAGTTCCTCAATTCCTTGAAGAACGACTTCGATATGTTCAATGACAGCGTCTATTGCTTTACACCGTCGGGTGACGTAAAGAACCTGCCGGTCGGCTCTAATCCGGTCGATTTCGCATATAGTATTCACAGTGCGGTCGGCAATAAGATGATCGGAGCAAAGGTCAACGGACGTCTGGTTACGATTGATTACGAGATTCAAAACGGCGATCGAATCGAGATCATTACTTCGGCAAATGCGAAGGGTCCGAGCCGCGACTGGCTTAAGATCGTCAAGAGCACGCAGGCCAAGAATAAGATCAACCAGTGGTTTAAGGCGGAGCTGAAGGAGGATAACATTCTCCGCGGCAAGAATATGATCATTGCGTATGCGAAGGCAAAGGCCATCAATCTCTCCGAGGTGATGAAGCCGGAATACCAAGACGTATGCTTACGCAAATACGGCTTCCGCGACTGGGATTCCCTCTTGGCGGCTGTCGGCCACGGTAGCTTGAAGGAAGGCCAGGTAGTCAACCGACTGCACGAGGAGTGGCAGAAGACGAAGCGCAAGGAGATTACGGCGGAAGAGGCGGTTCGCGAGATTTTGTCGGCCGACCGTACAAAGCCGATGCGCACGAGACCGAAGGGCGGCATTATCGTTCAGGGCGTGGACGATTTGGCAGTGCATTTTTCGAGATGCTGTGCTCCGGTACCGGGTGATGAGATTGTCGGATTCGTAACGAGAGGCCGAGGCGTATCGATTCATCGTACCGATTGCGTCAATATGCTGCATTTGCCCGAGGCGGACAGAAAGCGATTGATCGAGGCGGAGTGGAACGTAGATGAGGCGGACGACAGCGATCGCCTGTACAATGCGGAGATTAAGATTTATGCAAAGAACAATCCGGGAGTGTTACTTGAGGTAACGAAGATTCTCTCGGAGGAGAAGATCAATATCAATTCGATTACGGCGCGTCCGGGCAAGAACGAGATCAGCACGATTGTGGTTTCCTTCGAGATTCACGGCACGTCGCAGCTGACCGGTATTATGAACCGCTTGCAGCAGATTGAAAATGTAGTAGATATCGAGCGTACGACCGGCTGATGACGTCGGCGGCGCAGGTAGGAGGAATGTGATGCACACCATCAAGACGATTTCCGTCGGTCCGTTGGCGACGAATTGCTATTTGATCGGGAATCCGGAGACGAAGGAGGGGCTTTTGTTTGACCCCGGCGCGGATGCGGAGAAGATTCGCGGTGTGCTGTGTGAGCTCGGGATTAAGCCGGTGGCGATTTTGTTGACGCATGGGCATTTTGATCATATCGGTGCGGTGAAGGAGCTGGCGAAGGAATATCGCATTCCGGTTGTGTGCGGCGAGGAGGAAAAGGGACTGCTTGAGGACCTTTCGCAGGTGCTTCCCGTAGCATTTTCGGACAGCTATCCGAACAAGGATGCGCTGCGAATTACGGTGGACCGCTATGTGACGAACGAGGAGATGCTGGAATACGCGGGACTGTATGTGACGTGTCTTTCGACTCCCGGTCATACGGCCGGCGGCTACAGCTATTATTTTCCCGTGGAGCGAGTGCTCGTATCCGGCGACACGCTGTTTTTGGAGAGCGTCGGACGAACCGACTTCCCGACGGGCGACGAGGAGACGTTGCTCAATGCCATTCGAGAGCAGCTGTATCAGCTTCCGGATGACACGACGGTACTGCCCGGCCATGGACCGGCGACCAACATTGCGTATGAGAAGCGCTACAATCTCTATACGCGAATCGCAAGAAAACGCTGAGAACGGCGAGGTGCGCACATGCGCCCGCGCTACGAATAGAGAGATGCCGAGACAATCGGCGGAGTGTTTATGGAACAGTTGATAGAATTGAATTTGTACGGCCGCAATTACGAGCAGGAGCTGCGACCGCTCATTCGGGCATTTTTACCCGGAGCACAATTTGAGGTGGCGTGGTACGAGGCGGAGGACGCTTCGATGCGAATGATTTTCGAGGCCGAAAAGACGCCGGCGATGCTTCAGCCAAATGCGGCATTTGCCTATTCCTTTTGCCTGTTGTTGATGGACGATTGGTTCCGCATGCGAGTGTATCGCGAGGGTGAGCTGATCGGGAGTGCCGATGCGGACGGAGTGGATGGCGAGAGAAAGGCCTTTCGCAACCGAGTGGCCAGAGAGCTGTACCGCATTCTCGAGAAAGAGACGAAGAAGAGCTTGCCGTGGGGCATCTTAACAGGTGTGAGACCGACGAAGCCGGTGTATGAGGCACTGCGAAGCGGTCAGTCCGAGGAAGCGATTGCGGCACATATGAAGCAGGAGTATTATTGCTCCGAAGAAAAGATTGCGACGAGCATTTCCGTGGCAAAGAGAGAATACGAGCTGCTGTCCGAGATGGATTATGAGAACGGCTACAGCATCTACATCGGAATTCCGTTTTGCCCGACGACCTGTCATTACTGCTCGTTCACGTCGTATCCGATTGCGAAGTTCGGCAAGCTTGCCGACGAGTATTTGGATGCGCTGATAAAGGAGCTGGCGTATCTGGGCACGTGTCGACCGAAGGAGACGCTGCAGACGGTATACATCGGCGGAGGTACGCCGACGGCGCTCAGTGAGGAACAGCTGGAGAGGCTTTTGAAGGCGGTGCGAGAGCATTTGCCGATGGAGAGCTGTGTGGAATATACGGTAGAGGCGGGACGGCCGGACAGTATTACGAGACGGAAGCTGGAGCTTTTGCTCGAGTACGGAGTGACGCGTATCAGCATCAATCCGCAGACGATGCAGCAGAGGACGCTTGACTTGATCGGACGTAAGCATACGACGCAGCAGATTGTCGATGCATTTGCCTTGGCACGTGAAGTGGGACATCGAAATATCAATATGGACATTATCATCGGTCTGACGGGGGAGACGCCGGAGGACGTTGCGCTGACGCTTCGGGAGATTCGAAAGCTTCAGCCGGATTCGCTTACTGTGCACACGCTGGCAATCAAGCGCGCGGCAAGACTTACGATGGAGCGCGAGCGCTATGAGGGCATGGAAGCGACCGATGTGAAGACGATGCTTGCACAGACGGTACAGTTCGCAAAGGAGGAGCAGTATCTTCCGTACTACCTGTATCGCCAAAAGAATATGGCAGAGAACCTTGAGAACGTCGGCTATGCGCGGTACGGCAAGGAGGGCATCTACAACATTCTCATCATGGAGGAGAAACAGACGATCCTGGCAGCAGGAGCGGGTGCGATGTCCAAGTTTGTGTTTTACGGGGAGGACCGCATCGAGCGTGTGGAAAATGTAAAGAGCCTTACGGACTACATTTCCCGCATCGACGAGATGATTAAGCGGAAGCAGGATTTTTTGGAGGCGTGGTTTTAATGGACCTGTCAAGAGAATATGAATTGATTCGTAAAGTGGGACAGAAGATGCAGGGTACGGAAGACCTCGAAGAGTTCCTAGCCCATGGGCGCATCGTCAGCCGCCTCGGCGGTATGGTGGCGAAGGAGCTCGGCAATGAGGACGACTTCTGCCGCGAGATTCAGATTGCCGGCATTTTGCACGACATCGGCAAGCTGAAGCTGTCCGACTACATATACGGAGCGCGAGAGGACATAATGGACGTCGAGGAAGTTAAGTACGTCCGTATGCATCCGACGCTGGGCCACGATGTGCTTCGCGAGGAGGGTGGCTACTCGGAGGAGATTATCTCGTACATTGCAAATCATCATGAAAATGTTGACGGCTCGGGCTATCCGAACCATATTGAGGGAGATGCAATCCCGTATGGTGCCAGGATACTTCGTGTGTGCGACGTATTTGCCGCACTCGTGAGTAACCGGCCGTATCGAGCAGCATTTCCCGTGACGACCGCAGTTGAGATGATGATAGAAGATGTGAAGGACTTTGATATGCAAGTCTTTCTGGCATTTTTATCGGTGGTGAACAGTCCCGATTTCGAGAAGATTGAGCTTCTCATCGAGGACGCGCGCATAGCGAGCATGCACCGCCGTACGAGAACCATGAGAAAGGATGATAACAATGAAAAATAAAGTACAACCTAGAATTCTGTCCGGATTTATGGAGTTGCTTCCGGAGGATCAGATTCTGTTCAACCGTATGTATGATACGATTCGCGGAGTGTATGAGCGCTATGGCTTTTTGCCGCTCGATACACCTACGATCGAGTATTCCGAGGTGCTTCTTGCGAAGGCCGGCGGTGAGACGGAGAAGCAGATTTATCGTTTTCAAAAGGGAGACAACGACCTTTCCCTTCGTTTTGATTTGACCGTGCCGCTTGCACGTTACGTGGCGCAGCACTACGGAGACCTCGTGTTTCCGTTCAAGCGCTATCAGATGAGCAAGGTATTTCGCGGCGAGCGCCCGCAGAAGGGACGTTTCCGCGAGTTTTATCAGTGCGACATCGACGTAATCGGTGTGGATTCGTTGGATCTTGTGTTTGATGCGGAGATTCCGGCAGTCATCTATCACGTATTCAAGGAGCTGGATTTCGGCGCATTTACCATTCGTATGAACAACCGTAAGGTGCTCAACGGATTTTTCTCGGCACTCGGCTATGCAGACCGCATCGGCGACATCCTGCGTACGATCGACAAGCTTGAGAAGATGGGCAAGGATGCCGTTGTGAAGGAGCTGACGGAGTACGGTGTTGCGGCTGAGGACGTAGACCGCATCCTCGCATTTATCGCAATCAAGGGCAGCAACGACGAGATTCTTTCCGCATTGGCTGCGCAGGCTGTGGAAAATGAGCAGTACGCCGAGGGTGTGGACGAGCTCACGCGAGTAATCGGCTACCTGCGTCGCTTTGGCATTGATGAGGCGGCTTACACAATCGATTTGACGATTGCAAGAGGCCTTGATTATTACACGGGAACCGTATACGAGACGATGCTCAACGATTATCCGAGCATGGGAAGTGTGTGCTCCGGCGGTCGCTACGACAACCTGACCGAGTATTACACCGATCAGAAGCTGCCGGGCATCGGAATCAGTATCGGATTGTCCCGTCTGTTCTACCAGCTGAAGGAGAACGGCCTGCTGGAGAGCACAGCAAAGAGTCTTGCACGTTGTCTTGTTGTCCCGATGGGTGAGGCGGAGATGAACACCGCAATCACCGTGGCAGCACAGCTTAGAGGCGCGGGCATTGTGACGGATGTATATTATCAGAGCAAGGGCATGAAGCAGAAGATGAAGTATGCGTCCCGCCTCGGAATTCCTTACGTAGCCATCATCGGCGAGGAGGAGCAGGCAAATGGAACCGTTATGCTCAAGAACATGAACACCGGCGAGCAGCAGGCAGTGGCAATCGAGCAGCTGCCGGAGCTGTTGAGATAGACTAGGAAACTTGGAGGTAGAGAGATATGGCAGAGTCAATGAAAGGATTGCATCGTACCCATCGATGTGCGGAGCTCGGCATTGCAAATGCAGGCGAGCTTGTAACCGTAATGGGTTGGGTTCAGAAGAGTCGTAACAAGGGAGGTATCATCTTTGTAGACCTTCGCGACCGCAGCGGTCTGTTGCAGATTATTTTCGAGGAAAAGGATTGCGGTGCCGAGGCATTTGCAAAGGCAGAGAAGCTTCGTAGCGAGTTCGTTGTGGCGGTTACCGGTAAGGTGGTAGCCCGCTCCGGCGCAGTGAATCCGAACCTTGCGACCGGCGAGATTGAGGTGCGCGCTGAGTCCGTAAGAATTCTTGCGGAGTCCGACACCCCTCCGTTCCCGATTGAAGAGAATTCGAAGACGAAGGAAGAGCTTCGTCTGAAGAACCGTTGTCTGGACCTTCGTCGTCCGGACCTTCAGAGAAATCTGATGCTTCGTAGTCAGGTGGCTACCTTGACTCGAGCATTTATGGCAAATGAGGGCTTCTTGGAGATCGAGACGCCTACGATGATTAAGAGTACCCCCGAGGGCGCAAGAGACTACCTGGTACCGAGCCGTGTTCATCCCGGAAGCTTCTATGCACTTCCGCAGTCTCCGCAGCTTTTCAAGCAGATGCTTATGTGTGCCGGCTATGACCGCTACATTCAGTTCGCTCGCTGCTATCGTGACGAGGACCTTCGTGCGGATCGCCAGCCGGAGTTCACCCAGATCGATATGGAGCTGTCCTTCGTAGATATCGACGATGTATTGGATGTAAATGAGCGACTGCTCGCACATCTCTTCAAGGTGTGTCTTGACGTGGAGGTTTCCCTTCCGTTCCCTCGTCTTACTTGGCAGGAAGCAATGGATCGCTTCGGTTCCGACAAGCCGGATACCCGTTTCGGCATGGAACTGTGCGATGTTAGTGAGATCGTAAAGGATTGTGGCTTCGGTGTATTTACCGGCGCAATCGAGGCAGGTGGTTCCGTACGCGGTATCAACGCAAAGGGCCAGGCAGAGATGCCGAGAAAGAAGATCGACGCTCTCACCGCATTTGTAAAGGATTACGGCGCAAAGGGTCTTGCTTATCTTGCAGTAATGCCGGATGGCACGTACAAGTCCTCCTTTGCGAAGTTCATGACCGAGGAGCAGCTTGCGGCACTCGTTACCGCAATGGGCGGCGAGCCGGGCGACTTGTTGTTCTTCGCAGCAGACAAGAACAAGGTCGTATGGGATTCGCTCGGAGCACTTCGTCTGGAGATTGCGAAGCAGCTTGAGCTTCTCGATAAGAAGCAGTTTAATTTCCTTTGGGTAACCGAGTTCCCGCTTCTTGAGTGGAGCGAGGAGGAGGGACGCTTTAAGGCAATGCACCATCCGTTCACGATGCCGATGGAGGAGGATTGGCAGTACATTGACTCCGATCCCGGCCGCGTTCGCGCAAAGGCATACGACATCGTACTCAACGGTACGGAGATCGGCGGCGGTAGCGTTCGTATCCATCAAAATGATATTCAGGAGAAGATGCTTGAGGTGCTCGGCTTCACTCCGGAGCTTGCACAGCGTCAGTTCGGCTTCCTGCTCAATGCATTCCGCTACGGAGTGCCCCCGCACGCAGGACTTGCTTACGGCTTTGACCGTCTGATTATGTTGATGGCAGGTCTCGATAACATCCGCGACGTTATCGCATTCCCGAAGATTAAGGATGCTTCCTGTATGCTTTGCGGCGCGCCCGATATCGTAGACGACGAGCAGCTGCGTGACCTTCGCATTGCGACCATTCCCGAGGAGGAGTAAGCGATGTTGTCTGTACTTCAATGGATCGTGCTTGCGGCATTTGTCGTGATGAACATCATCGCATTTTCGGCGATGGCCATCGACAAATCGCTCGCTAAGAAAAAGAAACGTAGAATTCCCGAGAAGACGCTTTTTATGTGGACGATTTGCTTCGGCGGCATCGGAGGCGTGCTCGGAATGCAGGTGTGCAGACATAAGACGAAGCACTGGTATTTCGCAGTGTTCTTCCCGATCATTATGGTGGTACAGCTTGTATTGCTCGTGCTGGTGTGGAAATACCTCGCCTAGGTGGCGTGAGCGTGCGCGATGAGCATTTTGATGGGCGCGTGCACGGGCTTGATAACAGAAATTTATTCTACGACACGTAGAAATTATTATGCATAGCGCTACGGCGCGGAAAGGACTGTAACATGAGTGTAGTAAAGAGTAGCTTCGGTAAGACGAAGGACGGCAAGACAGCAACGCTGTACACCGTCGAGAACAAGAATGGCATGAAGGTTTCCTTCTGCGATTACGGTGCGTTGATTGTAAGCATCGTTGTACCGGACAGAAACGGCAAGTTCGAGGACATCGCTCTCGGCTATGACGACGTAACCGGTTATGAGGTAAACGGACCCGGCTACGGCGCATTGATCGGCCGTCACGGCAACCGTATCGGTGGTGCGGAGTTCACCATCAACGGACAGAAGTTCGAGCTCGCTAAGAACGACAACGGAGTAAACAATCTTCACAGTGGTCCCGTAGGCTATAACAAGTATTTTTACGATGTTGAGGTGTATACCGAAGAGGATAGCACCAGCATCGAGTTCTCCCGCGTGAGCCCCGATATGGAGCAGGGCTTCCCCGGAAACTTGGACGTTACCGTTACGTATACGTTGACGGACGACAATGACCTCGCAATCGAGTATTTCGCAGTAAGCGACAAGGATACGATCATCAACCTGACGAACCACAGCTACTTCAACCTGGCAGGCCAGGCAAGCGGCTCCGTGCTCGATCAGGAGGTATGGGTAAACAGCCACCAGATCACGCCTACGGATGCAAATCTGATTCCGACCGGCGAGATCATGGACATCACCGATACTCCGATGGATTTCCGCAAGGCAAAGAAGGTTGGTCGCGACATCGAGGCAGATTTTGAGCCTCTTAAGCTCGCAGGCGGTTATGACCACAACTACGTACTCGATCTCGAGATTGAGGACGATGAGATGGAGCTTGTAGCTAGCTTGTACGACGAGAAGAGCGGTCGTTTCATGGAGGTTTACACAGACCTTCCGGGTATGCAGGTGTACAGCGGTAACTTTATCGATGGCGCAAATGATCCGTCTACCGGCAAGGGTGGCGTAGTATATCAGAAGCGCGATGGCATTTGCTTTGAGACGCAGTTCTATCCGAACGCATGCAACATTCCGAGCTTCCCGAGCAGCATTTTCAAGGCAGGCGAGCCGTTCGATTATTGCACGGTATATTCCTTCTCCGTAAAGAAGTAATTGTGCCGCGAGCGACGCTTGAGGAAAATGCATAAGCATATCGAAAAGACATAAGATGATAGACAGAAGGGCTACGACTGCGGTTGTAGCCCTTGCGTTGAAATTGAGGGAGAAGCTATGAGACAATATCGAAGAATCTTTACGATTGTGCTCGATTCCGTCGGAATCGGAGCGGCATTGGATGCGGAGCAGTATGGTGATGCGGGCTCCAATACGCTTGGACATGTGGCGGAGTCGGTGGAGCATTTGCACATACCTAACTTGCAAATGCTCGGTATGGCGAACCTGTGCGCTTTAAAGCAGGTGGAGCCGGTGGAGAAGCCGCTTGGCTACCGCATGGTGCTGAGAGAGGCCAGTGTCGGCAAGGACACGATGACCGGGCATTGGGAGATGATGGGCTTGCATACGACGAAGCCGTTTAAGACATTTACCGATACCGGATTTCCGGAGGAGTTGATTCGCGAGCTGGAGGAGCGTACGGGACACAAGGTCATCGGCAACAAAAGCGCCAGCGGAACGGCCATCATCGAGGAGCTGGCCGAGGAGGAGATTGCGACCGGCAATATGATTGTCTATACGTCTGCCGATTCGGTTATGCAGATTTGCGGCCAGGAGGAGACATTTGATTTGCAGGAGCTGTACCGCTGCTGTGAGATTGCGAGAGAGCTTACGATGCGCGAAGAATGGCGCGTGGGACGTGTCATCGCCAGACCGTACGTCGGAAAGAAGCGAGGCGAGTTCGTGCGCACGAGCAACCGCAAGGACTATGCACTGAAGCCGTCCGGAAGAACCGCTTTGGACGTTTTGAAGGATGTGGGCTATTCGGTCATTTCCGTCGGAAAGATCTCCGATATCTTTGATATGGAGGGTATTACGGAGAAAAACAAATCAACGACCTCCGTTCACGGTATGGAACAGACGATTGAGATTATGGCCAGAGATTTTATCGGTCTGTGCTTCGTGAATTTGGTGGATTTCGATGCGCAGTGGGGACACCGCAGAGACCCGATCGGATATGCGGCCGAGCTGGAGCGTTTCGATGCGAAGCTGGGTGAGCTGTTACCGCTTTTGCGCGAGGATGATTTGCTCATATTGACCGCAGACCACGGTACAGACCCGACGCACGTCGGTACGGACCACACGCGCGAGGATGTGCCGTTCATCGCATATTCACCGTCTATGACGGGCAGCGGTGATCTTGGCTATGGATCGACCTTTGCCATCATCGGCGCAACAATTGTCGATAATTTCGGACTGGAGATGCCGGAGGGCACGATCGGCGAGTCGGTGCTTGACGAGCTGAAATAGCATTTTCATAGAGATGGCGGCGCAGTGCGCCGAAATAGACTTGTGGATAGAAAGGTAGGACGACAGGATGGAACGTAAGGATATATTGAGTAAGGTGGATCATACTTTGCTTGCACAGGATGCAACGTGGGCGCAGATTCGAGAGATTCTCGACGACGCGATGCAGTATGGCACCGCATCGGCATGCATTCCGGCCGCATACGTGAAGCAGGCGGCGGAGTATGTGCAGGGTAGATTGGCCATTTGCACGGTCATCGGTTTCCCGAATGGCTACAGCACGACTGCGACGAAGGTGTTCGAGGCAAAGGACGCGGTGGCAAATGGAGCTGAGGAGATTGACATGGTCATCAACGTCGGCTTTCTCAAGGACAAACGCTATGAGGAGATCGAGCAGGAGATTCGTCTCATTCATGAGGCGTGTGGCGGCAAGCTGTTGAAGGTTATCATCGAGACTTGCCTACTGACTGACGAAGAAAAATGCAAGATGTGTGAGCTCGTAACGAACGCAGGAGCAGAGTACATCAAGACCTCGACGGGCTTCTCCAAGGGCGGCGCAACATTTGCCGACGTGAAGCTGATGAGAGAGCATGTAGGAGCAGAGGTTAAGGTCAAGGCGGCAGGAGGAATCTCCTCCTTTGACGACGCAGAGCAGTTCGTAGCACTCGGCGCAGACCGACTCGGCACAAGCCGTTTGGTGAAGCTTCTGAAGGCAGAGGCTGCAGAGGACGGAACGTACTAGGGTTGAAACGTGCGGCGGAGCATTTTCATACCGCAATCAGAAAAAAAGAACGGTAGATTTCGAATACTGAAATCTACCGTTTTGTTGTCTTCATAGGAAGTCTTGATTATTTCGTACCGAAGATACGATCGCCTGCGTCGCCGAGACCCGGGAGAATGTAGCCGTTCTCGTTGAGGCACTCGTCCAGTGCGCCAATGTAGATGTCTACGTCGGGATGTGCAGCCTGCAGCTTCTCCACGCCTTCCGGAGCAGCGATGAGGCACAAGAAACGAATGCGGGAAATGCCGCGCTTCTTCAAAAGGTCGATGGAAGCAATCGCGGAACCACCTGTAGCGAGCATCGGGTCAACAACGAAAATGTCACGGTCCGCAGCATCGCTCGGCAGCTTGCAGAAATACTCAACCGGCTCAAGCGTCTCCTCGTTACGGTACATACCGATGTGACCAACCTTAGCGTTAGGGGAAATGCGAAGAATACCATCGCAAAGACCGATTCCGGCACGCAAAATCGGAACGACGCAAAGCTTCTTGCCGGCGATCTCCTTAACTGTTGTCTCGCAAAGAGGTGTCTCAATCACCTTGTCCTTCAAGGGCAGGTTGCGGCTTGCTTCATAATAAATCAGCATCGCTACCTCGTTCACCAAATCGCGAAATTCCTTCGTGGACGTTTCTTTCTTTCTCATAATTCCGATCTTGTGCTGCAAGAGCGGATGTTCCATAACCAGTACATTACCCATAGTCATATCCTCCGTGTTAGATGCATAAAATCTATATCTGATTTCATTATACTACCGGTAGCGTGGAAAGTCAAAATGATATTAGCAAATGGGACGGAAAATGCGCAACGAGAGCAGTGTGTGGGAACGATACTGAAATGGTACGAAAAGAGGTGCGGAAACGGTTTGTTGAAGCTAGAGAAAACTGCTTAGAAAAAAGCCTCATAAAAGAGGAGAAGCCCGAGTAAGTTTCCTTACCGGGCTAATATTATATGAAAAAATCGGTCATCAACAAAGTTAGTATTTACTTTCTGGCTTTATTATATTGGACATATATAGAGATAGTATTTCGAGAGTATGAACAGTTTGTTAATTCTATATGTTAAGTTGAAAACACGTTTTTCATAGCGAAAATGCGGTTTCCGGACGCCAAAATACCAATAAACGGACGGCCCGTTTCGGTACCATTTTCACAAAAATGAGTATACTAAGACGGGGAAAGCATAACGGAATAGAAGCAAAGGAGGCCACTATGAAAAATGCATTTCAGCGGTTGCTTATACGCGAATTCGGGCAGCGGCTTTATGGGAAAATGGTCAACATGATTCTATGTGATGAAAAGGATCACCTGATTCACCCGGAGTTGACAATGCTACTCTGTGGAGTGCTGCACGCGAGGACAAGTGACGAGGTAGAAACGATGAGCGAGCGTATGGAGCAAGCACTGTTGCGCTCGTATCAGATCAGTCGCGGCTTTTGGCCATTTGCCGGCTTTTGCGCAGCTGCGGTGCTTGCTTTGTTTCTCCTAGTAGAGCCACTCCCTGTGCTTTTCCTGTCCGTTGCCGCGATCAGTGCCTGCGCCATTTACCGCGCAAGCGAATATTTGCTGAATCGTTATTGCTACGTCGACGCTCGAATCATACTGTGCTACCGAGTGGCGCTGGCGGAAGTGATGGGCGCCCAAGGGCGGTAGCGCAGCGCGTAACGCGCAACGCGAGTGATATTCGCCGGAAGAATCCTTTGTGTCAATGCAAGTGGGTTGCTTCCTTTAATATTTCGGGCAACAAAAAAGAACCGCATCAGCGGTTCTTTTTTTCATTCATAGGTAAGTGTTTCGTCGCACCATTAGCAGCGCTAACACCCGCGAGCTTCGCTCGATTACAGCTTAAGTACGTTAAAGAATACAAGTACTGCGATAACGATAGCTGCAAGAACATACAAACCAACGAGGGTACCGAGAATACCGAGAACCCAACCGATGATTGCGCCTACAACCGGAATGCCACCAAGCAAGGTACCAATCAACCAGCTCAAAAGACCGAAGATCAGGCCGATGATGAGGTACTCAACAATAACGATTGCAAGAGAAACAACGTTGTTTGCTCTGTTTACATGGGGCATATACTTGCGAACAAGTGCTTTCATAATAAATCTCCTCCTTAAATAGTGATACTACAAAAAGTATAGCACCGTGCCAAAGGAATGTAAACACCTTTTCGTCAAATTTCGCGATTTGTTTTGTGGCATATGGACTCGCAGCGCTAACACTGCGAGCTCTGCTCGCCTGCCACAAGCTCCTCGGCCATCGTGAGAATGCGGTCGAATTTCTCGAGTGCGCGTGCTACCGGCTCCGGAGTGGAAAGGTCGACTCCGCCGTGTGCGAGTGCCTCCATCGGATAGACGGAGCTGCCCATCGAGAGGAATTCGAGGTAGCGCTTTACGGCAGGCTCGCCGTCTCCCAGAATTGCCTCGGACAGAGCTACGGCTGCGGAATAGCCGGTTGCGTACTGATATACGTAGAAGCTACGATAAAAATGCGGAATGCGGGACCACTCGTACTGTACCTCGTCGTCGATGACAAGCTCGGGGCCGAAGTAGAGGGCGGTCAGCTCGCGATACATAGCATTTAGCGTAGCAGCGGAGAGAGACTCTCCGGCTTCGATGCGGTCGTGTGCCAGCTTTTCGAATTCGGCGAACATCGTCTGGCGGAACACCGTTCCCTTGAAATTCTCGAGATACTGATTCAGCAGGTAGAGCTTCATCTCCTTGTCCGGATTTTCAGCGAGCAGACGCTCGATTAGTAGATTTTCATTGACGGTCGAGGCCACCTCTGCGATAAAGAGCGCGTAATCGCTGTACTGCGTGGGCTGGTGCTTGTTCGAGAGGTAGGTGTGAATGGAATGACCCATCTCGTGACACAGCGTCGACACGCTGTCCAGTGTTCCCGTGAAGTTCATCATAATGTACGGCGTGTCCTTCTTCGAACCGATGGAGTATGCACCGCTGCTCTTGCCGATGTTCGGGAAGACATCAATCCAGCGGTCTTCGAGGCCGTGCTTTACGATGGACGTATACTCCTCGCCCAGAGGCTCGATTGCTTTCAAAAGGAGCTCCTTTGCCGCGTCAAATGTGTATTTGACATCGAGGTCCGCGGTGAGCGGCGCGTAGATATCGTAGTAATGCAGCTCATCCACGCCCAGCAGCTTTTTGCGCAGAGCGACGTAGCGGTACATCGAAGGGAGAAAACGATGCACCGTCTCCACAAGACTGTCGTACACCGACTCCGGGATGTTGTTCGCCGCAAGCGACATCGCTCGAGAGGAGCTGTAGTGGCGCAATCTCGCCTTCAGGGCGTCCTCCTTCACCTGGTTTTGATACGTTGTGGCAAATGTATTGTTGTGCGCCGAAAAGCCCTTGTAAAAGCTATGGAAGGCGTCCTTTCTCACTTGGCGGTTCGTGCTGCTTTGATGCACGATGTAGTTAGCCGCGGCCACGGGAAGCGTCTCACCGGGGTTGTCCGGGTCCGGAATCGGGTCAAAGGTCATGTCCGCATCCATCAGCATGTCGGCAACGTCACCGCTTGCACCGGCAATCTCGCCATACGCGGCGATAATTGCCTCCTCAGCGGCCGTAAGCGTGTGCTCCTTGCCGCGAACGATGTCTTCAAGCACGTGGCGGTACGGCTCCAAGCAAGGGGCTACCAGATAGGCGTCCAGCTGCTCCGTGCCGAGCTCCAACAGCTCCGGGTCGGCAAACGACATTGCGCTCATAAACTGCACGTAGCGAGTCTGTGCGCGCGAAATCATATCCTGCGCCGCATCCTGTCTGTTGTCCTGCGATTTGGTCTGAAATGCGTACCCGTAAATCGTATTCATCTTAGCATCTGTTGTATAAATCAAGTCAAAATACTCGCGAAGTCTCTCCGCGGACTGACCGAGTGTGCCCTGATACGTAGCAATCTCGGCAATCAGCGGCTCCATCTCTGCCAAAGCCGCTTCCCAGGCCTGCGCATCCGCAAACATCTTGGTTAAGTCCCAAAGATACTCCTCAGCAATCTGACTGCGTTCCTTTTGTTGTTCTGCCATATCACAATCCTTCTTTCCCGCGAGGCCTACATGCACCCGCGATATCTTTGTTCTCACGGGCCTACATGCGCCCGAGACATCTTCGTTCTCACGGGGCGGGAGGCGCCCGCGACATTCGTACTCTCATCATAACGAAAATGCACGGAAAGGTCAAGGGACGCGTCGGCATGGCAGAGCATTTTTCCAAGCGGGGCAAAGCGCATTGCATTTTCCGAGCAAATGCAGTATAGTTGGTGTAATGCTGCAGGTCACTTCGGTTGCTGCAGAGGACGTGTGCAAGGAGGAGAAGAGGATGCATGATCGTTTGACGAAGAGCGACATCGAGAAGATGCAAAAGGAGATTGAGCATCGCAAGCTCGTTGTCCGTAAGGAGGCCATCGAGGCGGTGAAGGAGGCGCGCGCTCACGGGGATTTGAGCGAGAATTTCGAGTATCATGCGGCGAAGCGTGAGAAGAATAAGAATGAGAGCCGCATTCGCTATCTGGAGAATATGGTGCGTACGGCGCACATCATCGACGATTCCTCGAAGGACGACGAGGTTGGCATGAACAATACGGTCGTTGTGTATTCGGAGCGTACCGGGAAGGAGCATACGTATCGCATCGTAACGACGATTCGAACGAATCCGCTTAAGGGCTTGATTAGTATTGAGTCGCCGATGGGCAAGGCCATTTACCGACATAAGGTCGGAGATCGCGTCTATGTGGCGATGAGTGAGCAGGACGGCTATTATGCGGTCATTCGTTCTATCGAGAAGACGACGGACGATTCGCAGGATACGATTCTGAGCTATTGAGCAATGGTTGAGGAACAGGATTCCGAGCTGCCCGGCGGGCGTTACAGGCTGCGATGTCGGGGCACCCGGCGAGCCGTGGAAAAACTGTTGTTTTTTTATGGAGAGTATACTATAATGAAATCGTGCATATGTGATGTGTGCAAATACAACAGAAATGGGGATTGAGAATATGGCTTTAAGACAAGAAGAGATCCTTTGGAAGGACAGAAAGCATTGGCTCTGGTTTCCTTTCTCTTTTACGAAGTATCATTTGACTAAGACTCATCTGCATATACAGCGTGGATTTTTCAACACGACGTACGATGAGACGCTTTTGTATCGTGTGGTTGATGTGAGCCTTTCCCGTAGTCTCGGACAGAAGATTTGCGGAACCGGTACGGTTACGGTATTTAGCCGCGTAGATACGCAGAAGGCAATCGAGCTGAAGAACATTAAGAAATGCCACGAAGTGAACCGTCTGATCTCGGATATGGTGGAAGAGATTCGTAACGAGAAGAACGTCGTAGGCAAGGAATTCTACGGAGTAATGGGCGGCGGAATGCGTCCGGATATGGACGGCTTTGACGACGGTTTCGACGATGGTGCGGACGGCGAATAAAGCAGTGTGCCGTAGCGCAGAAAGTGTCGTAGAAATTTTCACATTGTATATTGACAAATGACTGCGGATATCATATCATGCATACGATATCACTTTTGAATCTTACGAAATAAAAGGAGAACGAATATGTTTGAAAAGATATTGAGCATCATGGAGTCTCAGTTGGGTGTTGATGTTACCGGTGTGACAGAGGATACGACGTTCCGTGAGGATTTGAGAATTGACTCTCTTGATTTGTACGAGTTGGTAACTGCTATTGAGGATGAGTATGGTATTGAGTTTGACCAGGAGCGTCTGGATGAGCTTAAGAGCATCGGCGATGTTGCAGAGTACCTTACAAGCAAGGGTCTTGAGTAACAGAACAAGAGCATAAGAACAACGAAGGCTGTAGCAATGCGCTACAGCCTTTTTTCGTACACGAGAGCTGAGTCGATGAAAATGCTTGATAAAACGCTTCTCTCGCAAAAAAAGAACCGCTGTAGGCTCTTGCCTACAGCGGTCATTCTTGTGGGATGTAACCCATTACATACTAAGATGTACGTGCCAATTATTCAGCAGCTGCGCCACCGATCTCAGCCATCAACTCTTCGAATGCAGCGTAGTCACCACAACCCTCACCAAGAGTCATCTTGATGTTGTCGATGTAGTAGTCATCGCTAGCGGTAGAAGACTCGAAGTAGATAGTACATACGGTACCACCATCGTTAGGGTCAGTGTAGATGTCGCTCGGGAAGTAGATCGTACCTTCGAAGTGACCCCACTCACCGCTTACGAGCGTGCCCTGTGCTCTGTTGAACTCAGGATAGAGAGTCGTAATCTTGCCCTCAGCGTCCATAATCTTGAACGTGCTGGTAAGGGAGAAGGTAGAATCAGCACCGTCAGAAGACTCGATGTAAGCGTCGAAGCTTACAGCAAGGCTCTTACCATACATATCGGTAGGAATGGTAAGGGAAAGACCATGCCAGTTAGCACCACGACCGGTACAAGACATACAGTTGGAACCATCAACGCCCTTGCCCTCTACGAAGTTAGAGATACCGTTACCCATAGCGCCGAAGAACATGTTGGTGTTCGCAGGATCATAGGTAGGGAATGCACTCGTGTCGATCAAGATACCGCTGGACTCGTTATCGAAGTCTGCAGTAAGGTAGTTGTTAGGATCAACCTCAGGGGTCGGTTCCGGAGTAGGGGTAGCTTCCGGAGTAGGGGTAGCTTCCGCAGTGGGAGTAGCTTCCGGAGTAGGAGTAGCCTTAGGCTCCTCATCAGCCTTGTCACATCCAGCAAACATGGATACAACAAGCATCATAGTTAATAACATACACAAGAACTTCTTCATTATCTGTGTACCTCCTATAAATATTACTGTTATTATTCCACAAAAAAGTGGTCAAGTAACTTTCAAAAGTATAGCACTTTGCTAATCTGCTGTCAATCTCCCACTTATAAGTTAGCATAAAATGAAACAACAATCGCAACAAATGACGAAGAAAACGGTGATTACGTCGCAAATCTTGAAACAAAGTCGAGCATTTGGCTCGCACTTATGAAAAAATTGCGTACTCGCTTGATTTCTACACGGGAATTTGCTATGGTTACATAAGATCATCGGCGATGAAAATGCCGGTGGAAGGGAGGCACGCAGCATGAATAGAAGATGTGGCTTAAGTTTGATCATTTGCCTATTGGTGGGCTTGTGCCTTTCCGGATGTATGCGAGTGGACGACAGCTCTGTGAAGCCGACTGCTACGCCGGTGGCGACGAACACACCGACGATCGCGCCGACGAACACACCGACGCCGAGTCCGATACCGAGCGCTACGCCGATTCCGGAGTTTGATATTACGTTGATGGTGGATGGCGGGGCAAA
Source organism: Lachnospiraceae bacterium (assembly GCA_045645665.1). Lineage (GTDB taxonomy): Bacteria > Bacillota > Clostridia > Lachnospirales > Lachnospiraceae > ISDg. The sequence goes on from JAZRJF010000033.1 coordinate 35,790, forward strand.
TGCCTGTGCAAAGTGGGATGAGAACGGCAAGCTCGTAGAGACGGCTGAGGTTGTGCCGGGCGCCATGATTTATTGCAACAACATCGAGCGACATGACGGTAACCGTTTTCCGAAGGATAACGTATTTGCGGGTGCGGAGCTTTTGCTCAATGACCGCATCTCTCAGACGGGCATGTTCTGTATGAAGGTTGCGACGAGAAAAGAAACGACTCGCGGCGTCAGCGGAGCGGGCATTATGCTCAATGATGTCAACGGTCTTGACTACAAAGCGCTTGTCGGTCATACGATTGAGCTGAAGTTCTACTTATATTATGAAGACGAAGGCTTCGGAGCTCCCGAGCAGCTGACGGTTGCTCTGTACGATACGTACCATACGGAGCTTGTGATGGGCTTTACGTACGATAGAAACAACGAGCTGATTGTCGATTCGAACGGCGAGCCCGTTCTGGAGGAGCAGGAGGCATTTGTGGTATCCGGTACGCAGACGGTTCCGAGAAGAACGTGGACGGAATGTGTGTTCCGTCATAAGGTGACGGAGACGGACGCTAAGGAGGGTATGCTCCTGATCGGAACGCAGGGTGAGGTGCAAAATGCCGTTGGAATGTATGCGGCATATTATATCGATGACATTACAATCACGGTTGTAGAGTAGATTGCATGAAAATGTTACTTTTCAAGGCGCGCTGTCCTGCGGGAATAGCGCGCTTTGCTTGACATTCGGGGCATTTGCGGATAAAATGACTGTGTATGGGCAGGTGACGAAAGACGTCGGCGCATGACGTAGGAGATGAGGAGTACGAAGATGAGATTTACGAAGATGCACGGTTGTGGCAACGATTATTTATATTTCAATTGCATGGAGCAGGATTTGCCGGATGCGACAGCGGCGGCGATTCGTTTGAGCGATCGACATTTCGGTGTCGGTGGAGACGGAATCATCCTGATTAAGCCGAGCAAGGTGGCGGATTTTTATATGGAGATGTACAATGCGGACGGAAGTCAGGGCAAGATGTGCGGCAACGGCATTCGCTGCGTTGCGAAGTTTGTATATGACTATCGACTGACCGACAAGACGACCATTACGGTGGAGACGCTTTCGGGCGTTAAGACGCTGGAGCTTGCGGTAGAGAACGGAGCGGTTCGCGAGGTGACGGTGGATATGGGCAGACCGGCAATGGAGCCCGAGCTTGTGCCGACGACGCTTGAGTGCGTGGCGCAGGAGTATCCGGTTGAGGTGGACGGAACGACGTATCGACTGACGGCTATCTCGATGGGCAATCCGCATGCGGTAATTCGTGTGGAGGACACGGCGAGCTTTCCGGTGCAGGAAATCGGAACGCCGCTTGAGTCGCATGAGATGTTTCCGGATCGTGCGAACATTGAATTTGTGCAGGTGCTGAACCGCGGTGAGGTCAACATGCGTGTGTGGGAGCGTGGCTCCGGCGAGACGTGGGCTTGCGGAACCGGTGCGTGTGCGACGGCATTTGCGTGCTATAAGAACGGCTGGACCGACAACGAGGTGACGGTGCATTTGCTCGGAGGCGATTTGCGAATTCGCTACGACGAACAGGCGGACACCGTGTTCATGACCGGCCCGGCGACGATTGTATTTGAAGGTGATGTGGAAGTATAAAGGCAGGGCGGCTGCCTAAGTGTGATAGATGTCTCGGCGTAGCTTGGATGCCGAGGAGTGTATGGCTCGGACAGCTTAGTGCCGAGGAGTGTATGGCTCGTCAGAACGGGCTTTGTGTGGAACGAAAGATATCAGATTAGGAGGACACAGAAGATGAGACTGCAAAATGTTCAAAAACTGCTTGCATGCTTGCTTTCTTGCGTCCTTTTTTTGTGTTGTCTGCAGGAGCTTGGCCCGATTGCCGGGGCAAATGCCGTGACGACGGCCATGGCAGCAGAGCAGACGGACGCGGCGGTAAAGGCGCCCGGTGAGGGAGGACCTGCCGGACCCGGCGGAAATGGACCGGCGGGGCAGAAGGCAACCTCGACGCCCACCCCGACGACAAAGGCAACGGCGACCCCGACAACGAAAGCGACGGCGACTCCGACGTCTTCGATTACTCCGTCGACAGACCCGAGCGCAACACCAACAACGAACCCGGTGGGAAGTCCGACCGCAACCCCGACACAGAACCCGGTGGGAAGTCCGACCGCTACTCCCACTACAAAACCGACGGACAGTCTGACGGTAACACCGACGCAGAAACCGACGGCGACTCCGACTCCGACGAGTTCTCCGACTCCTACGAGTTCTCCGACCCCGACCGCCACCCCTACCCCGACGGCCGCACCGACTCCGAAGCCGACGCCGACACCGCCTCTTCAGGCAATCGGCTCGATGGCATTTGTCAACGCGTCCGCGGTAAATGTACGTACCGGCGCGGGCACTACGAAGCCGATTATGAAGGATTCCGCCGGACACGACATTCAGCTGACGTCCGGTATGCTCGTAAAGATTTTGGATGAGGCAAAGGCCTCAAACGGCGGCTTGTGGTATCAGATACAGTTTGACTACGGCTCGGAAACCGGGCTGGTAGGCTATGCATTTGCACAATATTTTCAGACCTATTATTATGAGGAAGACCCCGAATTCATTGCGTACCTAGAGGAGCAGGGCTTCCCGGAATCGTATCACGAAGGTCTCAGCCTGTTGCATTCAAGATATCCGGAGTGGGTGTTTGAAGCGCAGCACACCGGTCTTTCTTGGGACGATGCGGTGGAAGAAGAGTGTGCGCTCGGTAAGAACCTCGTGTGGCACGAATCTCGTAGCTCGTGGAAGTCCACTGCGGAGCAGGCGTACATTTGGCTGGACAGCAGCGGCAAGGACGGCGGCTGGGTAAAGTACGACGGAAGCTACTGGGATCCGGCCTCAAAGGAAATCATCGAATACTTTATGGACCCGAGAAATGCCCTGTCCGAGAAGAGTATCTTCCAGTTCGAAGTGCAGAGCTACGTAGAAGAGGTACATACACTTACGGAGATTCAAAAGCTTCTGGAGGGTACGTTCATGGCCGGCGCGGTGCCGGGCGAGAATACGACCTATGCGAAGGTGTTCCTCGAGGCGGCGAAGACTTCCGGAGCCAGTCCGTATATGCTGATTGCGCGATGCATTCAGGAGATGGGAACGGAAGGCACGAGTAAGATCATCTCCGGAACATTCCCCGGTTACAAAGGACTGTACAATTATTTTGATATCGGTGCGTATACGACGGCGCAGCACGATCTGGTTACCAATGGACTCATTTACGCCGGCAAGACCGATGAGGCGACGATGCGCCCGTGGAATACGAGACGTCGTTCTATCATCGGCGGTAGTATCATCATCGGAAACCAGTACGTCAATGTCGGCCAGGATACGCTGTATCTGCAGAAGTTTAACGTGCAGGGTGACCGACCCTATACACATCAGTATATGTCGAACGTCGAAGCCCCGACAAATGAGTCGACGACGTTGTACAACGCACATTCGGATCTACGCCAGCCGATTGTATTTAAGATACCGGTGTATCATGACATGCCGGAAAATAAGTGCGTGCGCCCGATGGGTGACGGCAATCCGAACGGCTATCTGAAGTCGCTGACGGTATCGAATTATGAGCTGACTCCGGAATTTGAGTACGACGTAATGTCCTATGACTTGGTCGTTCCGGCGAGCAAGGCGTCTGTGACGATTAAAGGAACGCCTATCGTGTCCGGCGTGAAGGTGACGGGAACCGGCGAGGTGGCGCTCGAATACGGAAGCAACACCGTAGAGGTTGTAGCGACGGCGGGCAACGGAAAGAAATTCACGTATACGTTGAACATTTTCCGAATCGAGACGCAGGAGACGATAGAGACGACGTATAAGATAGACGGCGAATTCATCGGCGGAATTGCACCGGGCACAACGGTAGAGCAATTCTTTGAGAATTTCGTCGTGAACGGCGCGGCAACGTGCTATATGGCAAATGCATCGGGCAAGAAGGTGACGACCGGCGCAGTCGGTACGGGCTTTACCGTGAACACGGGAGACCAGCAGTTCGCAATCGTGATACGCGGCGACGTCAGCGGAGACGGTGAGATCGGCGTACTCGATATGGTATACATCCGAAGACAGCTGCTTGCCATTTCGAAGCTGTCGACGGCGCAGACGAGAGCGGCACAGCTCAGCGGCAAGACGGAGCTTGGCGTGTTGGATATGGTATATATCCGAAGACATTTGCTCGGCATCTCTGAGATTACACAATAGGAGGAATGACTATGGACAAAGGAAGAAAGCAAGCTCGATTGAGAAGAGTAATGCTGTGTGCGTTACTACTTTCGCTGCTGTGTGTGCTGACATCAGTGGCCTATGCGTCCTCCGGCACAATTAAGGTGAGCAACGCATCCTGCGAGAAGGGCAAGTCGACCAGTGTTACGATTACCATCAAGGGTGACGCGGTCATTGGTGGCTATGATTTTTATCTCGAGTACGATGCAAAGGTGCTCGAGTACGAATCCGGCGCGGACGGAGGCGGCAACGGACGGTTGCGTTTTCAATACGCAGAGACGGATTTGGCGGCGAACAAAAAGGAATATTCCATAACCGTGAAGTTCAAGGGCAAAGCAGTGGGAAGCTCGAACTTGACGATTAAGGATTACGAGGTATACAACCAAGACGCGGCCGACGGCGGCGACTATATGTCGATCACCGCTTCTGCCGGCAAGTTTACAGTCAATGCCCCTTATGAGGCTTCGAAAAATGCTCTGTTGTCGTCCCTCAAGGTCGGCGAGGGCAGCCTTTCGCCGGCATTTGCAAAGGAGACCTACAACTACACGATGTCGGTCGGTGGTGGTGTGGATTCGCTTACTGTGTCGGCAAAGGCGGCGGACTCGAAGGCAAAGGTAGCTGTCAGCGGCAACAAGTCGCTCGTTGAAGGCGCCAATACGGTAACGATTAAGGTTACGGCCGAGGACGGCAAGACGACAAAGACGTATACGATTACGGTAACGAGAGGCAAGCCCTCCCCGACGCCGACCCCGACACCGGGCGTGAGCGTGGATACGGGCGACCAAAGCCTCACGGTGCTCGATACGATTACGGTGGAGACGCCCGAAGGCTTTGAGGCGGGCACGATGGAATACGAGGGTTACACGATTGCTACCCTGCAGAGTCTTGCGGGAAATGTGACGCTCGTTCAGCTGAGTGACGACAAG
>JAZRJF010000034.1:0-34910 GCA_045645665.1 Lachnospiraceae bacterium
TGGCGCATAACGCAGACCTTGAACAGCTTGATGGTCTGCTTCTCAACACCCTTCGAAGCGTCGATGACCATAACCGCGGAGTCCGCCGCCATGAGCGTACGGTAGGTGTCCTCGGAGAAGTCCTCGTGGCCGGGAGTGTCCAAAATATTGATGCAATAATTGTCGTAGTTAAACTGCATAACCGAAGAAGTAACCGAAATACCACGCTCCTTCTCGATCTCCATCCAGTCCGAAACCGCGTGACGAGCGGTCTTGCGGCCTTTAACGGAGCCTGCCAGATTGATGGCGCCACCGTAAAGGAGAAATTTCTCCGTCAAGGTCGTCTTACCGGCATCCGGGTGAGAGATGATAGCAAAGGTCCTTCTTTTCTTGATTTCTGCGGATTGATCCGACATATTGATAAACCTCGTTTCTTTCTAAATCGGCAGCGCGAACTCGCCCACCGGGGCAAATGCTGCGCGTCTGCAAGTATGCATAAGGCCTCAAAGTCCGCACAGGGACGGGAATCCTCGAATAAGGCCTCGAAGCCCGCACAGTGACGGGGAGCCTCGCATAAAGCCTTGCATAGTATATCGCAATAATATAAGGAAATGCAACCTCTTTTTGCTGTTGGCGGTGATTTTGATTTCCTACACTTCGAGTCGGTAATACTCTGAGGCGTCTTCGAGGCTGCGCCACGAAAATGCACCGTCCTCGTACACCATATAACCTGCGGGTGAGCCCTCCTTCGGAATGGAGGTGGAGCCCGGGTTCAGGGTGAGCACGCCGTCGATGCGCTCCCACGTGGGAATGTGCGTGTGACCCTGCAAAAGAATTGCGTCGGAATCGCGCAAAAGCGCTGTGAGACCTTCTTTTTTGTGGCCGTGCGTCGCATAGATGGTGTGTCCGTCCAGCTCAAGCAGAGCATAGTCTGCGAGGATGGGGAACTCGAGCACCATTTGATCAACCTCACAGTCGCAGTTGCCGCGGACGCAAAGGAGCTGCGTCTTCACCGCATTTAGCATAGCGAGCACCTCCTTGGGCGCGTATTCCTGCGGGAGGTCGTTGCGCGGGCCGTGGTAGAGAATGTCTCCGAGGAGCAACAGGCGGTCAGCCCCCTCCTCGGCCAGGCGTCGCAGAAGCAAACGGCAGGCGTAAGCCGAACCGTGAATATCGGAAGCGATCATAATCTTCATAGCGAATAGAGTCCTTTCTGATTCTAATAAAGGGCGCGAGCAAAAAGCCCCGCAGCTGTGCCGGGGAAAATGTGCCGTTTGCTCGGCAGGTGTTCGATAGCTCGGAACAACCCGCAATAGAAGAATAGCAGATTCTGCGGTGGTGCGCAAGCACGAAGAGGAAAATGCGTGGCATAAATCCGCAGCGCGCGGGCACATTAACAGAAGAAGCTCGGAATCAAGTCGCCGGCAAGTGGGAGCGGCCGGGCCGCGGACGCGTCCGAACGCCCGGAAAGGCAAAGCGACCACGAGCTCGGACGCGGCCCGCAGGGCGGGCAAGCCGCAAAAGCGGCCCGCGGCCCGGCGCAGAAACCCTGCGTCTTGTAGCGTCGCATGCTCCGGGCTTCGGATTGGAGGGAAATATGCCGGAGGAATTGGTTATCAGACATTGTGCACCGACGTTGGCGGGGCTAAAGACAGCAAATATGTTCACTTGCCGATTTGCAACCCGGCAGGAGATGAACTTCGAGACACGAATGATGAACAGACGCTTGGTGTGCAAGGGCTTGCGTGTGCTGGCGCTGAGATATCGAGACGGCGTAGGGCTCATCTATGTCTATCGTCCCGTGAGGCTCGAAAGAGACCTGGCGGACGGCGCCGCGAAGAGCTTACTCGAGCGATTCGGGTATCGAAGCACCGGACCGATTCAGTGCGTGGCCGAGCTGATGCGCAGACTGCGGCAGGACGCAGAATTTCCGCACGAAATCGGATTGTTTCTGGGCTATCCGCCGGAGGACGTGCTCGGCTTCATCGAGCACCGCAACCACGGATGCAAATGCGTGGGAAGCTGGAAGGTCTACGGCGACGTGGAGCAGGCACGTCGAGCATTTGCAAGATACGAAAAATGCAGCCGCATTTACTACGAGCTATGGTCGCACGGTCGCGAGATCGAACGACTGGCCGTGGCGGTGTAGAGAAAGGGGGGAGCTTTGCTGCAATGGCCGGCGGGGCTCCCTTTGGCCGAGACGCCCCGAGGGCGCTCTCGCCCGAGGAGCCGCGAGGCCGATCCCGCGCGAAGCGCACGAGACGCCCCGCCGCCGGTCCCACGCGAAGCTCCTTCTGTCCGAATTTATTTCATTTGCATAGTTTTCAAAAGAAAACGTCAAGAAAAATTGACGGCCCCATCCCGAAAATAGGATTGAAAATGCCCCGCCTTTGTGCTAGTATTACAGTAGGTGTGCGCGGAGCGTTGAGCCGCTGACACAGAGCATCTGTAAGAGTGGTTGAAACTCGGTTTTTGGCTACGACAGATAAAATTTTAGGAGGGTATTCTCATGAGTAATTCGATTGACAACATGTCTGTAAATGCCATTCGTGTGTTGGCAGCAGACGCAATCCAGAAGGCTAAGTCCGGTCATCCGGGTCTTCCTCTCGGTTCCGCAGCAGTTGCATACGAGCTGTGGGCAAAGCACATGAAACACAATCCCGCTAATCCGGATTGGGCAGACAGAGACCGTTTCATCTTGTCCGGTGGACATGGTTCTACCTTGCTTTATTCCCTTCTTCACTTGTTCGGCTACGGCTTGACCAAGGAAGATATGATGCAGTTCCGTCAGGACGGTTCCCTTACCCCGGGTCATCCGGAGTACCGTCATACCAAGGGTGTTGAGGCAACGACCGGACCTCTTGGCGCAGGTATGGGTATGGCTGTAGGTATGGCAATGGCAGAAGCACATTTGGCTGCAAAGTTCAACAAGGAAGGCTATCCGGTTGTTGACCATTATACATACGTACTCGGTGGCGACGGCTGTATGATGGAGGGTATTTCCTACGAGGCAATGTCTCTTGCAGGAACTCTCGGTCTCAGCAAGTTGATCGTTCTTTACGATAGCAACAAGATCAGTATCGAGGGTGATACCGATATCGCATTTACCGAGAATGTACAGGCTCGTTTCGAGGCTATGGGCTTCCAGACGCTCGTAGTTGAGGACGGCAATGATCTCGATGAGATCGCTAAGGCTATCGAGGCTGCTAAGGCAGAGAAGACGAAGCCTTCCATGATTACCGTTAAGACGCAGATCGGTTACGGCTGTCCCGCAAAGCAGGGCAAGGCTTCCGCTCACGGTGAGCCTCTCGGCGAGGAAAATGTGGCAGCTATGAAGGAGAACCTCGGCTGGCCGAGCCAGGAGCCGTTCTTCGTACCTCAGGAAGTATACGATAACTATGCAGCAATCTCCGCAGCTAAGGCTAAGGACGAGGAAGCATGGAACGCTATGTTCGCAGAGTACTGCGCTAAGTATCCTGAGATGAAGCAGGCTTGGGACGATGAGTTCAATATGGACATCGCTGTTGATTTGATCAACGACGAAGAGTACTGGGCTTACGAAGAGAAGGCTGACGCTACGAGAAATCTCGGTGGTTGGGCTCTCAACAAGTTGAAGAACAAGGTTCCGAACCTCATCGGTGGTTCCGCAGACCTTGCTCCGTCCAACAAGTCCTACATGAAGGACATGGGCGACTTCTCTAAGGAAGACTACACCGGACGTAACTTGCATTTTGGTGTACGTGAGTTTGCAATGGCAGCTATCAGCAATGGTATTACGCTTCACGGACTTCGTGCATACTGCGCTACGTTCTTCGTATTCAGTGATTATGTAAAGCCTATGGCAAGACTTTCTGCATTGATGCAGATTCCTACCACCTTCGTACTGACGCATGACAGTATCGGTGTTGGTGAGGACGGACCTACGCATGAGCCGATTGAGCAGCTTGCAATGCTTCGTTCCCTTCCGAACTTCCACGTATTCCGTCCTGCAGATGCAACGGAGACGTTGGCAGCTTGGTACAGCGCAGTAACGAGCAAGACCACTCCTACGGCACTTGTACTTACTCGTCAGAACCTTCCTCAGTTGGCAGGTTCCTCTAAGGAAGCTCTTAAGGGCGCTTACATCATCGAGGATTCCGCTAAGGAGACTCCGGATGCAATCATTATCGCAAGCGGTTCTGAGGTATCCATCTCCATCGAGGCTAAGAACATCTTGGCAGCAGAGGGCATTGACGTTCGCGTAGTCAGCGTACCTTGTATGGATCTCTTCGAGGAGCAGTCCGCAGAGTACAAGGAGAGCGTACTTCCGAAGAACGTTCGCGCTCGTGTAGCTGTAGAGGCTCTCAGCGATTTCGGTTGGGCTAAGTACGTAGGTCTTGACGGCGGTTACGTAACGATGCACGGCTTCGGCGCAAGTGCACCGGCAGCAACGCTGTTCAAGAAGTTCGGTATCACTACGGAAAATGTAGTAGCTACCGTTAAGTCTGTACTGTAATATTCTAATATCCTAGGTAACCTTGCGAGCGACTCGCAGGGAAGCCTTTTGGCGGCAGGGGGCTTCGGATATTCCGGAGTCCCTGCGCTGTTTTTTCGGCGACGCCGGCGGGCAAATGTACTGTCTGCCAAGTCGAGCCGGGCGCCGATCTTTCGTGATTGGTATATAGTTTGTATGTGATTGATAATAAGGAAGGGGTAGAGTCGGATGAAGAAGAGAATTCGGAAAGGATGGATTATGGCATTTGTCTGCTTGTGCATGCTCGGACTGACGGGCTGCGGCGACTTGGTGTCTGAACCGAACGAAGGAGATCTTGTGGCACCGGTATTGAATACGACGGCGCTAACGGAGGTACAGAAGCTTTTGGAGACCGGCATGTGTGTGGCGGTAGACAATACATTGCCTTCGAGATGGGGCTATCAGACCGGGCTCGAGATCAACGGCATGGAGGTCGACGGCTACTACCGACAGGACGAGATTCACTTGGAGAGCAACAATTACTCCAAGCTGGAAGGCATCGTAACCTTTAGAGGAGACAATTATCGCTCCGGCGCGGCATTTGGCGTGGCGAAGATGAGCAAATACGCATTTGTCGAGGCGTGGAGCATTAAGACCGGTTCGCTCAAGAAGACGGTAAGCAAGGGCAATTGGACCGGAAGCGGCTGGACAGGACAGCCCCTGATTGTTCGCTGGGATGAGGCGACAAAGCAGGCGATGAACATTTATGATTCTAAGAAGAAAAAGACGGACCTGACGGAAGTCATCTACCCGACGATGGACGGCAACATTTATTTTCTGGACCTCGAGGACGGAACGGCGACGCGCGATAAGATCAGCCTCGGCTTTCCGATTAAGGGAACCGGTTCGTTGTATCCCGACGGAACGCCGCTGTACGTAGTCGGCGCCGGAGATGATATGGGCGATGACAGCGCACGTCTCTTCTTCGTGGATTTGCTGCAGGGCAAGGTGATATACGAGTTCGGCTATGACGACGCATTTGCGCTGCGCGAGGACAACGGCAACTTCTGTGCATTTGACTCCTCGGCGCTGTTCGATCCGCAGACGGACACGTTGATTCAGCCGGGCGAGAACGGAATTCTCTACACGATGAAGCTGAATGTGAGATACGACGGACGCACCTTGAGCATCAACCCGTCGGAGGTTGTAAAATGGCGCTACACCAACGACCGTGTGACGAATGGCGCAAGATGGCTCGGCATTGAGTCCTCGGCGGTCATTTACGATCATTATTGGTATGCGAGCACGAACAGTGGCGAGCTGCTGTGCATCGATTTGAACACGATGGAGCTTGTGTGGACGCAGGATGTGTCCGACGACAGCAACGGCTCTCCGGTATTGGACGTGGATACGTCGGACGGCACGGCCTATATCTATATCAGCGCATCCCTTCACTGGACGAAGGACAAGAAGGACAGCGGTGAGGTGCCGATTTATAAGATAAATGCTGCGACCGGCGAGGTCGTATGGAAGCGCACGTACGAGTGCAAGACGGTAGACGGCGTGTCCGGTGGTGTGCAGGCAACGGCAGCATTGGGACAGAACAATCTGAGCGACCTTGTGTATTTCAATGTTGCGAGAACGGGTGGAAAGAAGCACGGAAAGCTCGTAGCCATCTACAAGGAGACCGGCGGCGAGGCGTGGAGCGTTGATCTCAAGCATTACAGCTGGTCCAGTCCGGTTGCCGTATACGACGCAGAGGGCAACGGCTATATCATCCTGTGCGAGTCGGACGGCAATATGCATCTGCTGGACGGACGCACCGGCGAATTGAAGGACACGATCAGCCTCGGTAAGAACGTAGAGGCCTCTCCGGCAGTATTCGAGAACACGATTGTAGTCGGAACGAGAGGAAAGAAGATCTTCGGAATTACCTTGAAGTAGGCGAGCTCGATTCGAAAAAATAAAGTGTTTGAAAAAGCACAAAAAATACAAGCGTATATATTTTTGAGACCTGGTAATCTTATTACTGTGGTGTTTGCGTGAGCGGCGCCAACAGAATAGGAAGAGGTGAAAGGTTATGGAGAACAACAATCAAAACAATTACCAGAACAGATCTCAGAATGAGAACCAGAACAACAGCCAGAACAAGTCTCAGAACAACAATCAGAATAGTAGCCAGAACAAGTCCCAGAACAACAATCAGAACAGCAGCCAGAACAAGTCTCAGAACAAGAGCCGTAGCATTGACAAGTTCTAATCTGCTTGGGACATTTGCCTGAAGGGCAATCAGTAGAGTAAAAACAATGTACCGCCACAGAATCGTAACAGGAGGTTGGGATTCTGTGGCGGTACATCTTTCAACACATAAAAGAGAGATGATTATAATCTAGAATGAAACAGTGGATGTTCACATCATTCACATCAATTATCTTATCTATACTATATCGTAAGTAGGTGCTTCATGCAAATGGATTGTAGACAACAAAATGCGCAAAAACCGCAAGATGACGGAAAACACGAAGTTTTTTGTGAAATCTATATGGCTTTTTCGTAGAGATAGGCATTTGCCTGTTTGCCGACGCGATGCACACAGCCAAGATGCAAAAGCACGTTCAGCGCCGTCCGTGCCATGTCGGCCGGAATTCGCACCACAGACGCCAAATCGGCGGAGGAAAAGGTGTGCGGAAGTCCATCGGGAAGGAAATAACGATAGTCCGACGGCGCACGCAAGGGAATCTCCGCAATCAAAGCCTTCGGAATGCCGTCACTTCTCGTGGCGCGTTTTTTCTTATCGGCGCCGTAGCCGTCCAGTAGCTTATATTCTTCAATGTCCATCAGCGCCAGCTGAATCGTGAGGTTCGGGTGGCCGAGAAATTCCTTAATCCCATACAACTCATCAAATACGCGAAAGCCGTAGTTCGTCTTAGGCGAACGCCGCGGGCTTGTCACGGCACCGGTGGCGGGGTCCACCCAGCAAAGCCATTTGCGATACGTGACGGGATACACAATCGTCACCGGATACTCCTCGAGAAATGCCTTAAGCTTGCGCTTCATCGTATAAAAGCTCCGCGTCTGAATCTCAATCACGCCCTCGGGACGGCGAATGTCCGCCACAAATCCGCACGTCGGCTGCTCCTCAAACATCGGATCCTCCGCATAGAATCGCTTCAAAACCGCATGAGTGCTCTTCTCCGCCAAGGTGCCGATGCCACCGGTCGCGGTGAGCTCGTCCAGCGTCGTGTCGCAGACAGCTTCGAAGAGCTGCGCACGCGCAGGGGAAATGCTGTGTTGTAGGAGTTGATTGTTCAAATGCGGACCTCCGAAGGGTGAGAATAGGCGTCTCAAGAGCTGCCTTCGGAGACTATCTTACCATGAGATATCGGGGATGGCAAATGGATTCTTGCCTTTAGACATTGTGACATTTGACGCCCCCGAAGGATGCACCTGTGTTGATATGGAGGCAATCATCGTTGTGCGCTATGGAAGGTCTATGGCGCGACAAAGGTTTGTGGGAAAGGTGGGGCCGTGAGGCGAGGAGAGGCTGATTGAGCTGAAGATAAAACTCCCCCTTGACAACCCACTCCCCTCGTAGTATGATGGCAACAAGTTCATATCATTTGGCGATGAAGAGAAGAGTACCTGTTGTAATCCGATACAGAGAATCCGCGGTGGCTGAGAGCGGAACGGCAATTGCAAGAGGGAACATGGTCTTGGAGCCGCGCAGGCGAGGATGCAGGAGGATTCGTTCAGGAGATGGAGCGAGCCGACGAATGACATCTTAGGTTGCGCCGGGAGCACCCGTTATCGTGTTAGGCTGTCGAGCAATCCGCAGCTGAAAGAGGCACAGGAAACTGTGTGAAGTAAAGTGGTACCACGAAGCTACGGCTCTCGTCTTTATATAAGACGGGAGCCTTTTTTATCGCGTAGCGATAAAAAATACGCTGCGCAGATATATTGCGCTCGGCGTTTTGTGCAACTATTTTTGTGGCACCCCTTGTGTTTCGGAATGTTTGTAGTGCTTTTCTCTGTCCCAATGTCTATGAACGACAATCGCGAAGGCTTTCGTGCATTTGTTGCCGTTAGCGCACAGCATTTTGCGTTGTTTGAGCGTAGCGTCTCACGGAGTGAGGACGCCGCGAGTTTGCAAAATGCTGTGGATAGACGCTGGCGACAACAAATCCGAAAACGAGCGTGTCGGCTCGTGGATATTGGGACAGGGAAAGGGTCTCTACGAAGATTCCTAACCACCCCACCGCCCATGATAGAAGTGAACCAAAACTGATATAATACATTTACGGAGGTAAGAATCATGTGTAATTGTTGTGACAAGACGAAGAAACCTTACTACATTACGACTGCCATTGCGTACACGTCGGGTAAGCCGCACATCGGCAACACGTACGAGGCGATTTTGGCAGATGCCATTGCGCGCTTCAAGCGTTACGAGGGCTACGATGTATTTTTCCAGACCGGTACGGATGAGCACGGCCAGAAGATTGAGATTAAGGCGATGGAGTCTGAGACGACGCCCAAAGCATTTGTCGATGAGGTGGCCGGCACGATTCGCGGCATTTGGGACCTCGTTGGTACGTCCTACGACAAATTCATCCGCACGACCGACGCAGACCATGAGCGCCAGGTGCAGAAGATTTTCAAGAAGCTCTACGACAAGGGCGACATTTACAAGGGAAGCTACGAGGGTCTGTATTGTACGCCTTGCGAGTCCTTCTGGACCGAGTCTCAGCTCGTGGACGGCAAATGCCCGGACTGCGGTCGTGACGTGCAGCCCGCGAAGGAGGAGGCTTACTTCTTCCGTATGAGCAAATACGCCGATCGTTTGATCGAGCACATCAACACGCATCCGGAGTTCATTCAGCCCGTAAGCCGCAAAAATGAGATGATGAACAACTTCCTGTTGCCGGGTCTTCAGGATTTGTGTGTATCCCGTACGTCGTTTAAGTGGGGCGTGCCCGTGGATTTTGACGATCGTCACGTAGTATACGTGTGGCTGGACGCGCTGACCAACTACATCACCGGTATCGGCTACGACGCAGACGGCGAGAGCACGGAGCAGTTCGGCAAGCTGTGGCCGGCGGATTTGCATTTGATCGGCAAGGACATCATTCGTTTCCATACGATTTATTGGCCCATTTTCCTGATGGCACTGGATGTGCCGCTTCCGAAGCAGATCTTCGGTCATCCTTGGCTGCTGCAGGGCGGCGAGAAGATGAGCAAGAGCCGTGGAAATGTTATCTATGCCGACGACCTCGTGAAGCTGTTCGGCGTGGATGCGGTTCGTTACTTCGTGCTGCATGAGATGCCGTTTGAAAATGACGGTGTGATTACGTGGGAGCTCATGGTTGAGCGTACGAATTCCGACTTGGCGAACACGCTTGGTAACCTTGTGAATCGTACCATTTCCATGACGAACAAGTATTTCGGCGGCGTTGTGAGAAAGACCGGCGTTGAGGAAGAGGTGGATGCCGATCTGAAGGCGGTTGTAACCGGAACGAAGGCAAAGGTTGTAGCGAAGATGGAAGGTCTGCGCGTTGCGGACGCCATTTCCGAGATTTTCACGCTGTTCAAGCGTTGCAATAAGTACATTGACGAGACGATGCCTTGGGCGCTCGCAAAGGATGAGTCCAAGCAGGACCGTCTTGCGGAGGTTCTCTACAACTTGACCGAGGCGATCGTAATCGGCGCAAGCCTTCTCGAGAGCTTCCTGCCGGAGACCGCGCAGAAGATCGCGGCACAGCTCGGTACGGAGCTTCGCGCATTTGACGCAACCGAAGAGTTCGGCCTGTACGAGAGCGGTAACAAGGTGACGGATGCACCGCAGATTCTGTTCGCGCGCCTTGACTGGAAGGAGGTTGCTCCGAAGGTGGAGGAGATCCAGGCTACGCAGAAGGCGGAGTACGAGGCAGAGCAGGCTCGCATTGCGGCAGTGTACGCAAAGAATGGTAAGGGTGCTGGTGCCGAAGCAGGTGCTGGTGGTAATGTAAATGCCGGCGCATTTGCTGGTGAGGCTGGTGTTGGCGTGGCTGGTGCTGCAGGTGCTTGTGTGGCAGCAGGCGCGAAGTCTACGGAGGAGATTCTTGCAGAGGCAGAGACTCGTTTCATCGACCTCGAGGCAAAGGAAGAGATCGAGTACGGCGATTTTGCTCGTATGCAGTTCCAGGTGGGTGTAATCGTGAAGTGTGAGGAAGTGCCGAAGTCCAAGAAGCTTCTGTGCTCGCAGGTAAAGGTCGGCAGCAAGACTCTGCAGATCGTGTCCGGAATCAAGAAGGCGTACAGCCCCGAGCAAATGGTCGGCAAGCGCGTAATGGTTCTCGTGAACTTGAAGCCCGCTAAGCTTGCGGGAATGTTGTCCGAAGGTATGCTTTTGTGCGCCGAGGACGAAAATGGCGAGCTCTCGCTGATGGTACCCGAAAAGGATATGCCGTCGGGAGCTGAGATCTGCTAAGAAGCGGCGGAGTCGGTCGGCAACGACACGTTTGTGGCGTAACGACAGGCAAATGCACATTTGTGGCGTGACTGCCGGCGAAGAAACGTAGCCTTGGCTACGTGAAAAGAGAATTTTTATGACGACGGGACGGCGAATTTTTAACTTTGTGTTACATTTCGCCTGTCCCGTTGTTTTTTTCGTCGATTTGTTATATAGTTAACATACATATAGCTATGTCGAAAAGTGCGGGCGATCGGAGGCGTGGCACATGCCGAGGACGCGGGCGTGCAGAACGGTCGGAGCGGCCCGAGATGCGGGCGCGAGATGCACTTAGGATAGAATAGGAGGCTGACTCATGGGGCGATTTATTAAGGAATTGAGATATTCGATGAAGCTGCGAAGACATCTGTTTTTTTTAATGCTTGTCTGGTTTGTGGCGATGGCGGCACTTTGGCTGTTCCAAGGAACCGTACTGCAGGAGCTGAAGAGCTCGTTCCCGAGTGATTACGGCGCTCCTTCCACCACGGAGAAGGAGTTCAAGGTGGCTGGCTACTACGACGACATGGCGGCGGTAAATGACGCGGACCTCAAGGCAGAGATCCTGCTGAACCAGGCGTTGCATAGCGCTGACTGGATGACCTACAGAGAGATTGCCGTGCAGAATCTCCACGTGCGTTCTTACGTAGGAACGGAGCAGGCGATAGTCGGCTTCGCCACCGATGCATTTGCCTCCAACAAAGAGGTGGATATCGAGGGCAGCACGTACAGTAAGCTAAATGCTATTTGGATGGACGAGACCGCTGTGAAGGAAGCTTCGCTCGGAATGATCGCAGAGCGCCTGTTCGTCTACCCGAATGATTATACGAACAAGATGTTTGTCGTGCTCGGCGCGGGCTTCGAGGCAGATTACAAGGCGGGCGACGTGATGAAGGTTCACACGGGCTACGGTGAGCTCGATGCTTACGTGAAGGGCTTTTTGAGCAAGGGCGCGAGTGCGGAGCTCGAGGGCAAGAACGTTACGCTCGATTATTATATTGTGTGTCCGCTTGACAATATGGACACGCTCTACGGTGGAAAAGAAAAACCGCTCGACACGGCTGAGTCTGCGGTATACATAAGCAATGCGTTGTTGACGCCGGAATCATCATTTTGCGATACAACTCTTGACGTTCCGGTTATGGTAGAGGACGAAAAGGAGTTCCGCGGCGTTAAGAGCATTTGGCTTTCGAGAGAGCTGATGGACGAGGCGGAGACTGCGCCCGAGTGGCTGCAGAAGATGATACAGAACGAGAAGAATCCGAATTTCTCTTGCGTTGTGATCGGAAGCAACTATCTTGCGAAGAACATGTATCGACCGGGTAGCTCGGTCGAGGCAATCAACGGTGACGGCAAGCTGAGCTATACTTGCACGGGTGCGTTGGAGGCCGGAACGACCTATACGGTGAACGGCAAGGAGATCGTGCTTGACGACTATCTTGTATTTTTCCAGCCCGACTACGAAGAGATGTACGCAGAGGTAGCACCCGGTGCGCCGAATGGAACGGTGACTCCCGATTCCGGCGAGACGGACGGCGAGGACGCGAATTTGCCTGATGCACCTGCACTCGAACCGGAGCCGGAGGAGCCTCAGAAGAATTACAGCGTGACGGAGCGCACGAAGCTGTTCTCGATTCTTTTCCTTAAGAACCGCGGTTATTTTGAGACGACCTTGACGGCAAATGAGTCTCAGCGCGAGCTCGCAAAGCACGTGGAAGCGTCTTGGAAGAACTTCTATCTTGAGAATAAGAACATCGATGCCATTACGACCTACACGGTTCGCGAGGCGGATGCGGCAGACAGCATCCTGTACCGTGAAAATGTGCAGGCGAAGCAGGCGCAGATGAAAAAGATTTCTGTGATCGGCTATATTGTTGGTATGGTATTGCTCGCATTGTACTTCTTCTTTAAGCTGAGAAAAGGCGTGGAATATTATACGGCAATCGTTCTTACGGGAACATCCACTGTCGAAGTGATGCTGTTGTTCTTGATGGAGGGCATTATCCTCTTCGCGATGGCAACCGCACTTGGCTTTGGAGTAAGCTTTGTCATCTGCAAGCTGTTGCAGCTGAACATGATCGGCATGGCCGGAATTATCAAATGGAACATCGTTGCGATCGGTCTTCCGACGATTGCAAATGCAGTTAGAATCCTGCTGCGCGACTTCGGTAAGATGTTTCGCAGAGTATAGGGGGTGAGAGAATGGCATTAGAAGTACGTGCACTCAACAAGGCATTTGGCATTGGCAATAGCCGCACGCAGATTCTGAAACGATTCTCTATGCGAGTAGAGGATGGCGAGATGGTTGCCATTGTCGGAAAGAAGAGAAGCGGAAAGACAACGCTTATGAATATCCTCAGCGGAATGTCGCTTCCGGATTCGGGAACGTATTCTATCGACGGCAAGCCGCTTCAGCTGAAGAATCCATTTGCCATGGCAAAGCACCGCAGACGCAGAGTCGGTGTGATTACTCGCGAGCCGTTGCTCGTGCAGGACATGACCGTATATGAGAATATTATGCTGCCCCTTTTCCATCGCTTTATGTCGGCGAAGGAAAAGCAGCGCCGTGCGAAGGAGCTGCTCCGCAGCCTCGGCATGAAGGGCATGGGCAAATACTACCCGCGAGAGCTGACCGAGCTTGAGCAGCAGAAGGTGTGCGCGGCAAGAGCAATGATCACCGAGCCGAAATACCTTCTCGCAGATGAGCCGACAGGCTGCCTGCAGTCCAGTGACGTAGATCGTTTTTTGGATTTCTTAGAGGTACTGAACAGTGCCGGATATACCATCATCATCGCAACGCACAGTAAGCGTGTGGCAAGTCGTTGCCGTCGACTCATCCCGATCGTAGGCTATGAACCTGCGGAAAATGCTCAGATGCAGGGTGAGTCGGAAAGTGATGTGGCACAGACGCCGAGCGGATCGGGCCAAGGAGCACAAAATTATGGTGCCGGAGAACTTCAAGGAAACAGTGCGGAAGTCAAGCCTAGCACTGTGACCGCAGAGGAGGAAGCGTATCTGCGCGGAATCGAAACACCGGAAGGCAGTGAAAGCGGAGCCACCGAAGCGAGTGGCCGAAGCGGTGAGGAGGCAGCGACAAGTGAGGCTGCCGGCGAGTTCGTTGATGAAACATTTGGCGAGTCTACCGGGGAATCCGAAGGTGAGCCCACGATAGAAGAACTGGAAGCGATCATTCGCCGAAATCTCAGCGCTATGGGAATGGCCGAGACGATTCGTCAGGTAGAGCAGTCCGTAGAGGAAGACGAAGAAAAGCTGGAATCCGCAATTGAAGCATTCTCCGAGAACAACAGCAAGCCGGAGCTCGAGGACTTAATGGAAGAAGAGCTGGAGCGCAAGCTGCAGAGGAATGTAGAGAGTTGGATGTAAGATAAAGCCCGAGAGGCGATAACCGAGCCATGCGATGCGCAGGCTCGGGACAAAAAAGCGAAATAAAAAGAGGATGCCCAGGCGAGTGCGTAGCACGAGCCTGGGCATAGGAAAGTAAATGGGTTTTTATCCGGGAGAGTGATTCCCGTTGTGAAAGCCGATAGTAGGAGTAATCAGGATATGAAAAAAGAATCAAGCGCAAAATGGACGCGAAGTGCAGGTGTATTGATGCCGATCTTCTCGCTGCCGAGTCCTTATGGAATCGGTACGCTCGGAAAAGCGGCATATGAGTTTGTTGACTTCTTGGTGGAGATGGGACACCACTATTGGCAGGTGTTGCCCGTTGGCCCGACCAGCTATGGAGACAGCCCCTATCAGTCGTATTCCGCATTCGCGGGCAATCCGTATTTTATCGATCTTGACCGATTGATAGAAGAGGGCTTGCTCACGAAGGAAGAAGTAGAGGAAGGGTATTTCGGGACTGAGCCTCGTTACGTAGACTACGGTGCACAGTTCGGTAGCCGCTACGTAGTATTGCGCAAAGCATATGCACGCAGCAAGCATCAGGGCACACCGGAGTACGAGGCATTCCTCAAGAAGAATGTATATTGGCTTGACGACTATGCCCTCTTCATGGCAATCAAAGAGCGCGAAGGCTTTAAAGGCTGGCAAGATTGGTCCGACAAGGCACTGCGCCTTCACAAGCCCGCTGCTGTAAAGCGAGCAAAGGAGGAGCTTGCCGACGAGATAGAGTTTCAGCGCTTTATGCAGTTCTGGTTCTTCCGTCAGTGGAACGCACTTCATGAGTACGCGAAGACCTCGGGAATCGAGATTATCGGAGACATCCCGTTGTACGTATCCATGGACAGTGCAGAGACGTGGGCACATAGCGAGCTCTTCGAGCTGGATATCGATCGCAACGCAACTAACATCGCAGGAGTTCCCCCGGATGCATTCAGCGCGGACGGACAGCGTTGGGGCAACCCGTTGTATCGCTGGGATGTGATGGAGGAGAAGGGCTTCCGCTGGTGGCGCGAGAGAATGAAGGCAAATGCCGCTCTATATGACGTCATCCGCATAGACCACTTCATCGGCATCGTGAATTACTGGTCCATTCCGGCCAAGTGCAAGACCGCAAAGGGCGGACGTTGGCTGAAGGGCCCCGGTGAAAAGCTGACCAATGTAATCGATAAGGCCACTAAGGGCGCAAAGATCATTGCAGAAGACCTGGGTGTATTGACGCAGCCGGTAAAGGATCTGATAGCACAATGCGGCTATCCCGGCATGAAGGTAATCGAGTTCGGAGTATCCGGAGATTCCTCGAATGATTATCTGATGCACAATTACGACTCAAAGAACTGCATTGCATACATCGGAACGCACGACAACGAAACACTTGCCGGCTTCCTGGCAAATTGCGAGGAAAAAGAAATCTATTGGATGATGGGCTACTTCGGCATTCTTACGAAGGAAGAGCTGCACGATCAGATGATTCGTCGCCTTTATGAGAGTATCGCGAACGTGGTCATCATTCAGATACAGGATTTCCTCCACCTGGACAACTCGGCAAGAATCAATCATCCGTCCACGCTGGGAACTAACTGGCAGTGGAGAATGCTCCCCGGAGAGACCGACAAGATCGACAAGGCCTACTACCGCTGGGTGTGCGAGATGTACAGTAGAATATAACGAAAGACCCGATTAGTGAAAGGAATACGGTGCACTGCTTATGCAAAGCCTCGTTCGTCAGAGAAATCTGCGATAAGGCAATGCAAAGCAGTGTGCCGTTTTTTATGTTGTGGAAGCGGATAACATAGGTAGTGTCTCCGCAGGAACGCGCCGTCGGGGAGATCGACCGAGCGGCCATGTGTGGTGCGCACAAGTGTTCCGCGGAAAGTGTCGCAATTGTAGCATGGGCATTTTCAAAATGCAATCGAAATGGTCGGATTTTTTGAAAACCGGGAATATGTACAAAAACAGAGGGGTCAATTCAGCACTTTTTTCGTGAGGGAAAAATAGTTTGTACAACGTGCTGAGAGCATTTTGCACAAACAGAAATCGGAAGGCTGAAAAAGTTCACAAACTTTCACTTGGGGCGCATTTTATCATTGACTTCGTGGGGTATTTGGGCTTATCATGTCGTCACCAACAAAACGGAGGGGACAAGATGAAGACACTTGCACTGATTTTTCAAGAGAAAAAATACCGAAATCGTATGATGGATGCGTTGCAAAGAGAGCTGCCGGGGGAGTGGACGGTTGCCGGTTTTGAGACACCGGAGAGCCTTATGACTTGGGCTGAGAACAACGCGTTGCAGGTCATTATTATGGAGGAGGATTATCCGGCGATACAGTCGATCACGCATTTGCAGAGCTTCGCAGAGGAGAGGGACATTCCGGTTCTTTGGCTTACGAAGAGTCGAGAGGAGCTCGCGAATTCACAGATCTTTATGTATCAGGCAATTGATCAGGTTGCGCAGGAGGTCTTGGGCGCGTCGGCGCGGAAGGACCGCAAGACGCGTGTGATGGAGACGGCAGAGCCGGCTTACTGTACTTTCTACGGCTGTTGGCCGGTGGAGGGCGGTTGCGGAACGACGAAGGAGGCGTGTGCGCTTGCGCGGAGACTGTCCGGGAAGAAGACGCTCTTGCTTTGTTTGGATCCTACGCCCGGCTTGCCGGAGGACTGCCCTGAGCAAGAGGGCGGAGTGTCAGAGCTGATATATCTGCTGCGGGAATACGGCGAGGATTGGATTGACAAGGAGGAGCTGTGCGTGCGCGTGAATTCGAGCCTTCATTGTATTAGCGGAGTCACTTGTCTTTCTGATCTCGGTTTGTTCGGAGAGCGAGAGATTGCGGAGTTCATCTGCGGCGTTGAGATTCTGGGATATCGCAATGTTGTAGTCGACTTTGGGAGCATTTGCACCGGGACGGCACAGTTGCTTTCGCGCTGCGACGTAATCTATCCGATTGGCGCGCGCGAGGGGAAGAAGTGGAGAAGCTTTGAAAGACAGGCATTTGCCGAGGGCATTGCGGAGAGAATCGGTTGGATAGAGGAGCGTGAGAAGGCGGGATGAAGCACGGACGAGAAGAATTACGAAGAGAGGACCTAAGTCTCAGGTTCTCGGAGATGGTTATGTCACGTATCGACGGCTCTAGGGAGTTGAGCAATGACGAACTGTTAGACTTGATAGAAGAGACGATTCGGGGACAGACCTGTGCGCCGACGCTTACGGTAGAACAGCGACGGCGAGCAAAGAAGGACGTGTTTCATGCCCTTCGAGGGTGGGACATATTAGAGGAAGCGCTGCAAGACGAGGACGTTACGGAGATTATGGTGAATGGGCCTGAGCAGATATTTCTCGAAAAAGACGGTAGGCTGGTTGAAAGCGAGTACCGTTTCGCAAGCGAGCACCGATTGGAAACGGTAGTCCGAAGAATTGCCTCAAGCGCGAATCGAAGCTTAAATGAGTCGCAACCGATAGCGGACATTATGCTTGAGGACGGCGCGCGAGCAAATATCGTGCTTCCGCCGATTTCTTTGAACGGAATTGCGCTCACGATTCGTAAGTTTCCGAAGGAGCGAATTACGATGGAGAGGCTTGTTAAGCTCGGATCCATTTCGCAGGAGGCTGTGGCTTACCTGAAAGTGCTGGTACGCTCCGGCTACAATATCTTTATCAGTGGCGGAACCGGCGCGGGAAAGACGACCTTTTTGAATGCTCTTTCGGAATTCATCGACCCTTCCGAGCGCGTGATCACCGTGGAGGATTCTGCGGAGCTACAGCTTCAGAACATACCGAATCTGGTGCGGCTCGAGGTGCGCAATGCGAACATGGAAGGCAATCATGCAATCACCATCCGCGACCTGATAAAATGCTCCTTGCGAATGCGCCCTTCCCGAATTATTGTCGGAGAGGTGCGCGACGCGGCCAGCATCGATATGCTGCAATCACTTAACACAGGGCACAACGGCATGAGCACGGGGCACGCCAATTCGCCGGCAGACATGCTTTCGCGAATTGAGACGATGGTGCTTCTCGGGGAAGAGATTCCTCTGTTGGCTGTGCGAAAGCAGATTGCATCCGCAATTGATATTATCGTACAGCTCGGACGCTTGCGTGATAAGAGCCGCCGGGTGCTGGAGATTACGGAAGTGCTTGACTGTAAGGACGGAGAGATTCGATTGAATCCGCTGTTTCGTTTTCAGGAAGAAGGGCAAATGCCTAACGGAACGATAGTCGGCGGCTTATATGCGACAGGCGGAAGGCTTGTACGGCGAGAAAAGCTTCTTGCCGCGGGAGAGTGTTTGCCGGAGGAAGCAGGAATGCCTGCAGTAGAAGCACCGAGGGGCGGCGGGACATCCGCAGAAACACCGAGAGCCGACGGGACATCCGCAGAAGATTCGAGGGCTGCGGGGAGAAGCGCAGAGATTGTGGCGCGTAGCGACAAGGGAGGTGAGGACTCTTGTTGCGACTGAAGATAATCCTCAAAGATGTACTGATATGTGCGTTGACTGCACATCTGTTTTTTCATACGTGGTGGAGCCTTATTGTGCTCATACCGTTCTTCTTCTACCGGTTTCGCCGGGAGTTAGATCATCAAGAGCATTTGCAAAAAAAGAGAATAGAGGAACAGTTTCGTGATGCCTTGCAATGCCTGTTGGCGGCGTTGGAGGCGGGGTATAGCATGGAAAATAGCATTTTGCATGCAGGCAAAGACCTACGGACGATGTTTGGCGAGAAGGAGCCGATTGTGCGCGAGTTTCGCTGGATGGAGTACAAGCTTCAGAACGGTAGCAGTGCGGAAAATCTATTGGAGGAGTTGGCGGAAAGAAGCGAGTCGGAGGAGATGCGAAATTTTGCCGGGCTTTATGCCATTGCGCGTAGAACCGGAGGGGATGTTATCAAGGTGATACGCTCCGTGACGGACATTTTGTATCAAAAGCACGAGGTGCGACGAGAGATTCAGACGGTGTTGCTGGCAAAGCAACTGGAGGTGACGATTATGAAGGTCATGCCGTATGCGATCCTGCTGTATTTCCAAGTGTTTTCGAGTGGTTTCTTGAAGCCGCTGTACGAAGGCCTTGCAGGGCATTTGCTCATGGCCGGAATTTATGTGATGTATTTGTTTTGTTGCCGCGCGGCCGAGACGATTGCTATGGTAAGAATCTAGGCGGACCGGCAGTCGGGCGTTTTGTCGGGCCGAGAAAAGGGGGTTAGAACATGCTTGTCATATCGATTGGAGTATTGTGTGTGTTGATTTCGCTCGGAGTAGCGAGCGTTATCTATAGTTCCCGCGCGGCGCCTAAGGAAGCCCGCGACGTGCTAAAAAAGAAACCGGGCTTGGCAGCCGGGTATTGGTTTTACGGGTTGCGCCTTTCTGTGATAAGAAAGCTTCGGCTTGAGGAAGAGGATAAGGCGCACTATGAGGGCTTGTACGTAAATGAGCAGCCGGAGCAAAAGCGGATTTTGGACGGATGTAAGCAGGGAGCTTTGGTGCTGATAGTACTGAGTAGCTTATCCGTGCTATTGGTTGCGTTGGCGGCGAAAGGAGCGTTCGACGAGGTGCCGGTATCGGCGGTGATACGGCCGGAGGACGGGACGGGAGTTCGGAATTTGACGGCAATCTATGAGGGGGAACGGTATGATTTGATGATGACGGTTCCGCAGAGAAAGCTGTCGCTCGAAGAAGTGGAGGAGGTTTGGAACAGGGCAAGAGAACATTTGCCGGAATGGATACGCGGGCATAATGTCGACCTTACAACGGTTACAGAGCCACTCACATTAATCGAACGTCTTCCGGGGACGACCGTTCCGATCCAATGGCTGACTTCGGATTATCAAATCATCGATTACGACGGCACTGTACACACGGAAAATGCGGCGTCCCAGGGGAGCGAGGTGACACTCACAGCAGAGGTTGCGTATGGTGAGTGGAGTGATAAGCAGGAGCTGCATTTGCGAGTGCTTCCGACAAACGGATTCGGAGAAGGTGAACTGAAGGCGCAGCTACAGAAGCTGATAGAGGATGTGGAAGCGTCCCAGGAAGCGGACGATACGATTGCTTTGCCGGAGCAGTGGAAGGAGCGGCCGATACAATTCTTTTTGAAAGGAGAACAGTCGCCGGGGACCTTTGTGTTGATAGCGTTTCTGTGCATTTTCGGTCTTCTGCTTGCACAGGAAAGCGCAAGAAAGAAGGAAAGAAAGGAGCGAGAGCGGCAGCTGTTGGAGGACTATCCGGATGTGGTCAGCAAACTGACGTTGCTGCTGGAAGCGGGAATGACTCCACGTCATGCGTGGGAGAGGATTGTGACGGACTACATGAAGAGAAAAGAACGAGACGGGGTGCGGAGGTACGTATACGAGGAGATGCTTCGCGGTAGGAATCAGCTGCTCGCGGGAGGCATCGAGGAGCAAGTTTACGAGAGCTTCGGGAGAAGCTGCGGAAATCTGCGGTATCTGAGAATGTCGTCGGTTCTGGTACAGAATTTGAAGAAAGGAACGGCGAGCATTATACCGTTACTACAAAAAGAAGCTGCGGAAGCATTTTGCGACCGGAAAGAACGAGCAAAGCAGGCCGGCGAGGAGGCCGGGACGAAGCTTTTGTTGCCGATGGGCGGCATATTGGTGTTGATCTTGGCAATTGTAATGGTGCCTGCATTTATGGCCTTTTAGGCAGAAAGGAGAAGTTATGAAGAGATTATGGAGTCGTATGAAGGAGACAATGAAGAGTTTTCAGGAGGATCAGAGAGGTATCGGTGTCGTAGAGATCATCTTAATTCTCGTGATACTGATTGGCTTGGTGCTGATATTCAAAAATGAGATATCGACGATTATCACAACAGCATTTGATTCGATACGTCTGGATTCCGAGGCGATTGTGAGATGAGACGGAGGTTGGACGGGTCGATAACGGTGTTCTTGAGCTTTGTGCTCTTCTTGGTGCTTTCGCTTGTGTTGGTCAGCCTAGAGTCGGCTAGGCGCCAAGTGGCAGCAGCGGTACTGCAGGTGAGCTTAACGCAGGCGTTGGAATCGACTTTAGGGGAGTACTATGCCCCGCTGTATGACCAATTCGATATTTTTGCGCTATACGGGGTGGCTCCGGAAAGTCGCGTGGAGGAATATTTGAAAGCAACTGCGCTCCCGACGAGCAACCTTCCTTCCGGATACACGGGAGAGACGAAGTCGGGCTATTCCTATGAGTATGAGCTGGCAGAAGTAACGCTTTCTAAGACGACTCGACTGATTGATGGCGGCGGAGCCCTGTGCAAGAAGCAAATGGTCGAAGCCGGGCTGTACGGAGGAGTGGAGGCTTTGGCGGAGGAACTGTTGGACGCAGTGGGGTTGCTGGAGAGCTCGGATGCGACATTGTCTGTGTTGGAGGAAAAGCTTCAGGTAGAGGAACAGTTGTCGCGAATAGATGAGCTTTTATTGCAGTTGATGCCGCATTTGGATGGCGTGGCAACGGGCGAAAAGGGCGTTCTGTTTCTGTCGGACGGAACCATTCAGACAACGAGCACCTTCGCAAAGCAGCTCGTCCCTGGGGATGCTACGCAAGAGGCGGTGCTTATGAACAACGGGGCATTTTACCGAAAGCTACAGAGTCGGTACTTGAACGGAAATGCATGCATAGACGAGCTTCTGCGAACAATCGCCGGAACCGAGAGTGCCGAGGACAAACTGCCTAAGCTTCAGGGACAGCAAGCAAGATTGCGAGCGGTTGTTGCCGGGACTTTGAGCAGCATATCGGAGGCACAGAAGGTTCTTTCTGAGATAAGTGCAATTCAAAAGACGGTGGCGCCGATGGTGGATTCCTTTGAGAGCTTGGTTGGGACGCTGAGTGGCTTGTTGGATGCGGAGATGCAGCAAACACTAAAGGAAGGTATCGACCGGATGAGGGGCTACGTCGGAAAGGAAAGCAGCGGAATCGAATACGACTTTGAGGAGATGAGCAATCGACTTGAGTCGAATCGGAAAATCCTTATGCAAATGCAGACACGTTTTGTCCCCGCGATGGAGGGAATAACGCTTTCGGACTGGCGAATTGCTTACGAAGCAATGCAGACGGATTTTCGAGACTATTCTCTGGAAGGCCTGCAGCTAGACTACCAATATATAAAGGCGGCGACGGCGACCGAGGGGTCGTTGGCGGAAACTATTCGCGATTTTGTGCTCGATGGTATGACCTCGGGGTTGTTTCCGAGCGATGCGGTGCTCTCAACGCGAAGTATCTACGGATCCATGTTGCCGTCTGATACGATGGCGGGTGAGGAAAGCGATTTGTATGTGCTGGAAGACTGGGACGATGGCACGGTTGTTGGCTGGACGCTCATAAAAGAGGTGTTTGGCGGAGGCGGTTTGCGTCGCATGCTGGACGCCTTGGCGGATGGAGCGGAGGCTCTGGCGGAGAAGCTACTGCTGCTTGCATATATCGAAGAGCATTTTGCGTGTTATCAAGACGTGCCGGATCGGGGTGCGCTCTTTTATCAGAAAGAGTATCTTGCATTCGGTAGCTTGTACGATAAGTCAAATGTGGAGTCGGCAGCGCTCAGCATCTTCGGAATACGGGTGCTAATGAACCTGATACATACCTTCACAAGTGCCGAGAAAACGCTGGAGGCAACAGAGTGTGCTACGGCAATTCTCGGATCGTTCGGGCTGCCGTTTCTGGTGGCTGCGGGGACCTATGTCATTTTATTTGTATGGGCCCTGCAAAATGCCGGCGTCGAAACGGCAGCACTCCTGCAAGGGAGGAAGGTTCCTTTTGTTGTTACAGGCGCGAGCTTTGCGGTCGATTTTGCGGAGGTGTTTGCGCTTGGAAAGGAAGCGAGACTTAGGAAGGCGGCTGCATATAACGCCATTAGTGGATTGGAATACAGGCACTATTTGACGCTGTTTCTTTTGTTTTGCGACGAAGACACTTTGACGGCGCGCGCAATGGATATGATACAGTGCGATATGAGACTGTATTATGATCCGGAATTTGATTTCGTCAAATGCATCTATGGATTTGGGATACAAGCAACGGCGAGTTTGCCGGCGCAATACACGACCGTTTCTTTTGGGCAATTTGCACCGCAGAGCAAGAGGACGCACGCACTGTCTGCTCGGGGCGCGGTCTCCTACTAGGGACCGCTCCTTTGGAAGCCGTTTGGCTGGCGAGATACATATAGCAAACTCTCTCCAGGCGTCATCGTCAGAAAAGCGGCTCCCAAAGGAGGAGTGAGAGATGAAAAAGGTAAAGGGTTCTATGACAGTGGAGGCGGCATTTGCGGTACCGGTGTTTTTCTTAGCGGTCTATACATTTTTGCAGCTGTTTCTGTTCTTGCAGGTCCAGCTGGAGGTGTTTCAGCATATGAATCGGCTCGTACGGAATCTTTCCTCGCATGGCACGCTGGTGTCGTCTGTCCAAAATCTCGTGACGGAAAAAGAACAAGAGGCGCTTTTAGAGGAACAGGGCTTTGACACGTTGCTCGGAAGCATTTCGGAGCATGCCTATCTGACATACAGCATGCGAAGAGAAGTGGAGGACGAGGATTGGATAGAGTGCATCGTCGATGGTGCGCGGGGGTTTGACGTAACGGGGTCTTCTTTGTTCGAAGAGGGGGGAGAGCTTCGGCTCATCGTGTTTTATCGCTACCGGTTGTTTGGTGATTTGAGCGGGGTGTTCAGCATACCGATTGTTCAGCGAATTGACGCACATGGTTTCTACGGTCGAGGCTGGGAGCAGCTGAGGCAGGAAAAGACTCCGGAGGAGGTCTATATCGTCGAAAACGGATCGGTATACCACCGCTTGTCTGCGTGCACATATCTCAAGGTGTCGGTGAGCGAGCTTGCAAGTGCTCGTATAGAGGAAGCGAGAAATCAAGCCGGTGGCTGCTATTACCCGTGCAATGCGTGTCGTGGATATCCGCAGAAGGAGACCGTCTATATTACTGTGCATGGAGACAGATATCACAATACACTGACCTGCTCGAATATCTTACGAAATGTAAAGAGCATTTCACTCGAAGAGGCGCAGAGTCGCGGCCTTCCCGGGTGCAGCAAATGTGGGAAGTAGGGGCGCGCCGTGCGAACGAATAGGTGATTGGCGGCAAGCTTGGTGTAAGCATTGATCAAAAGGAGGAACAGATGATACAAGTGTTAAATGTAGTGGTTTTGGGATTGGTTTTGGGGGTTGGAACGATATATGACGTACGGTATAAGCAGATTCCACTATGGTTGCTCGGAGGAGGAATCGTCTCAGCGCTTGTGCTGGCGCTCTGTTCGGAGGATTTCTTCGGAGCGGCACGTCTGTGCGGACTGGTGCCGGGCATAGTCATTGCCATTATCGGGTGGTTGAGCAAGGCAATCGGAGCCGGCGATAGTGCACTGATTATGTTGAGCGGCTATGCGCTCGGGATATGGTGGTTGAGCATTTTCCTGTGCTTTGGCTTTTTTCTTTTGATGCTTGCGGCGAGCCTGCTTTTGTTGACGAAGCGTCTTGGGCGAAAGAGTCGGCTGCCGTTTTACCCATTTGCGTTGGCGAGCTATCTGGTGATTCTGGTGGTGATGGTTGTATGAGGACAACGGTGGATGGCTCCTATACGGTGGAGGCGGCATTTTTAGTGCCGATAATCACGGGAATTGTCGTTCTGTTGATCGGTGCGGCGATGTATCTGCGCGACATTACGCTTGCCCACAGCGTTGTAGCGGAGGTGGCTGAAAAGGGTCGAATGCTTGTGCAGCACGAGGTGCTTCCGGGAACGGACGAGATTCTGTATGAAAGAGAATTGAAGGAGGGCATTTTCACACGGCTGATAGTTGATACGGACAATGAGGATGAGGCATTGCTTCTCAGAGAATTGGAGGACAGCCTGAAAGGGCGGCTGTGGATTGGAAGCTGTATCAACAAACAGATCGACATCGAGGACGGCAAATTGGAGATATCCCTTGTGGTGCGAACGGGAGTGCCGACGGCATTGCTCGGAGAGGGGCTAAATGCGTTCTTTCGAAGAACCGTAAGCAGTACAACGGATTTGCAAGGGGTTGATGAAAAGACGAGGATATATTCGGCCGTCGTAGAAACCGGTATGCGCATAAAAGGGGTGAGGAAGGTAATTGACGGCCTCACTGCGCTCATAGAAGGGAGGTAAAGATATGAAGGAAACAATGCAACGGCTCGACCTAGGGGGAGAGAACCTCTGTCCCGAGACGAAAGAGGATGCTAACCGGCCCGGGCGTATGGAAAAGCGGGGCATGGGGAATAGCTATCTGGTAATCGACACGGGAGGGGCCGTGGAAGCAGATGAAGATTCTTTTGAGGAAGAGATGATTAGGAACAACGTCATTCCGGGGTTGCTGCGACTGGAGAGCTGCTGGATGGAGGGCTTAAAGGAATATCGTTATTGCATTGACGATCGGCACACGCTTGAGCGCGAGTTGCAGGGACGAAGGATTAGCGGAATTGAATATCAACGCTTGTTTGAAAGCATTTTCGAAGCAATCGGGGAGGCGCGGCGATTTCTTTTGAGCGAGGATGGGTTTTTGCTCGCAAAGGATAGCATTTATCTTCACAACGAAACCGGGGCGGTCGAGCTGTGCTATTTGCCGGGACACCAATATCCCTTGGTGGAGCAGCTGCGAGAGCTGTCGGAATGGATGCTTGATTTCATTGATACAAACGATGAACAGGCGGTGTACTGCGGCTATGCGTTTCATGTGCTTTGTCACGGGGAGGCTTGCAGCTTTCGAGGCCTGCAAGACATTCTAATACGCGGGAAGGCTCTGGAGGGGGCGGTTGTGGCAAATGTGGTAGACGCGGGCGAGGTTGCGATGAGCGATATGTCAGGTAGAATCCACATGCCCGGAAGCAGGGAAGAGGAGGAACGCTTGCAACCGTGGCAGCAGGAGACTTTTTGTGAAATCGGAGTGCGAGGCGATGGACATCTTGATAAAGAAGAGGAGGTATTTCAAGAGAGCGGGCATGCGCGCAGAAAAACATGGTGGAATGCGGTACGGGGCGCCTTGATTGCCGTGCTGATTGTGGGGCTTGTCTTTGTTGCTTTACGGTAATGCGCATTTGCCGAGAAGAGTTTGTCTAGAAGGCTTTGTCGGGCGGACGTCTCTAAGAAGAAAGGGGGGAATGCGGTCGCAGAAAGATTATAGAATCCGTTGCTATTGGAATTGGATAACGAAGAAAAATGTGCTATAATGCTTGTAGCGCGGAGCGGAAGAGAGAAGGCTTCGCGAAAGGTTCATCGAAGAGAGAAGCTTTTGAGAGGATTTTCGAAGGCACTTGAAGGTGTGAGAGTATTCTGCGAAGAGTAAAGGAGACCATGGTAGATGTGGGATAAGTTACAGAGGTATTTTGAGGGCAGAGGCTTTCATCCGGTAGACCTTCACATGGAAAACAGCCGGCTATACTATTTTTCTTCCGGAACGGCGGTCAGCATGGTTTGGTTGCTGAGGGAGGATATGCTCCATGGGCTTTCGAAGGAGCAGTATACGTATTACTTGGAGACGATTCGGAGCATTTTCACGAAGCAAGGATACGAGCTGGTGTCGATTCTTTCGCTGTTTTTGACGTCGAAGGTATCTGTGGCAAAGGCGATTGGCGACGGCAGCATGTTCTGGATCGTCGATGAACAATACGGAAGATTGGTTGTCTATGAAAATCAGCCGGAGGATTATCTCGGGCTGCGCGGAATGATAGAAAATAACCTGCAATTCGGCGGAGATAGTCGCAACAGTGAAGGCGCGCAAAATAAGGCGCAGTGGGAGACTTTGCGCGGTGGCGCAGCAGGTTCCGCACAGACGGGCGCGACGGGAGCTAAGCAGTCGGTAGCGTCGGAAAATGCACGACGCGAGGAAAATGCGCGACGCGAGGCGGCATACAAGGAGTATGCAAAGCAGCAGCGCAAGTACAAGCGGAATGCGATGCTTCGAGGCTGGCGAGATACGAGCTGGTGCGTGTTTGCGCTGATTATAGTGAACTTGATTGTCTTTTTGTTTACCGATCTGTTGAGGTTTGAAGACTGGCTCTATGACGGCGGAATATCTTGGCCGGAAGTTCTCGAGGGAGAATGGTACCGCGTATTTACGAGTATGTTTCTTCATTGGGATGTAGGACATGTTGCGAACAATATGCTCGTTTTATTTGGCGTCGGCGTGATGGTAGAGATGAGACTGGGGCATATTAAGTTTCTGTTGTTATATCTGTTGTCCGGAATCGGTGCGGGCATTGCTTCGTTCCTGTATCATTGGCGGATTGGTGAATATGCCATTTCGGCCGGTGCATCCGGTGCGATATACGGAGTGGCCGGAGCGGTTGTGATCATGCTGATTACAGAGGAGAACAGCAGAAATCAGGGCAATTTCATGCGCGTGGGAATCTTTTTGTTGCTATTGTTCTCTTCGGTATTTACCGGTGGGTCGACGGACAATGCGGCGCATATCGGAGGATTCCTTGTAGGTGCGGGCATTTTCCTGTTCCTTTCGTGGTTGGAACGGCGGAGATGGAGAAAAAGATATCGTTAAAGCATTTATGTGCGGAAGGGAGACCGGATGTTTCGTTTGTGGGCAAAGCTGTGGAAGGACAACCATCTGTTGAAGGATATGGTTGTCTGCAATGACGAAGCGGTGAATCGTACGAAGAAGGTGTTCGACGCGTTGGATGAAGTATGCCGCGAGTTCGATCTTTCCAAGCCGATGTGGCTGGACGTCAACATTAAGGATTTTCAGAGGCATGCAAAGACGAGATTCCGCAAGGACAACTTCACTGAGGAAATCGAGTTTGATTATCTGGAGTTTCATGTTATAGAAGAGGATTAGTTCGTTGTGCAAGGATTCTCGTTGTTGATAAACGAACCGAAATATGATAAGATGAAGCAGATTGACAAAGACGATTTGTTCGAGTAGGAAGCACGGCTCGGCGCAGGTGTCGGAAAGGAAGGGAACCATGGCGTATACGGCATTGTATAGAAAGTTCAGACCGGATACATTTGAAGAGGTTAAGGGTCAGGAAGCGATTGTGACGACGTTAAAGAATCAGATTCGCTCCGGACGAATCGGTCATGCCTATCTGTTCTGCGGAACGCGTGGTACCGGAAAGACGACGCTCGCGAAGATTCTCGGCAGAGCGGTCAATTGCGAGAATCCTGTGGACGGAAATCCGTGCAATGAGTGTAAGATGTGTCGCGCCATCGCGTCGGGAGCGTCGATGAACGTAGTAGAGATCGATGCGGCGTCCAATAACGGTGTGGATAACATCCGTGAGATTGTGGAGGAGGTTCGTTATTCTCCGACAGAGGGAAGATATCGAGTATATATTGTCGACGAGGTACATATGCTTTCGACCGGAGCATTTAACGCCTTGCTTAAGACGCTTGAGGAGCCGCCGGAATACGTGGTGTTCATCTTGGCGACAACAGAGGCACACAAGATACCGATTACGATTCTTTCGAGATGTCAGCGCTATGATTTCAAGCGAATTCGCCTGGACACGATTGCGTCCAGACTGGCTGAGCTTTGTAAGCGTGAGGGCATCGTTGCGGATGAGAAGGCAACGGCCTATATCGCAAAGGCGGCGGACGGTTCGATGCGAGATGCACTGAGTCTTTTGGAGAGGTGCGTAGCATTTTACTATCAGCAGGAGCTGACCTACGATAGAGTATTGGAGCTGCTGGGCAGCGTCGACATTGAGATGTTTGCTCGCGCCACAAGATATATTCACGACGGCGAAGTGTTGCGATGCATGGGACTTCTGGAGGAGCTGATTTCTTCGGGACGTGATCTTTCCCGTTTTATCGTGGACTTGACCTGGTACATGCGTAACCTTTTGCTTGCCAAGAGCGGCGAAGACATCAGCGAAGTGCTGGAGATTCCCTCGGAGCAGATGCAGGTGCTTTTGCATGAGGCGAGACTGTTTTCCTCCGATGAGCTGATGCGCTATATCGGAGTATGCTGTGAGCTGACAAATCAGCTGAGGTTTGCCACACAAAAGAGAATTTTGATTGAGATGACACTGGTACGGCTTTGCAAGCCGCAGACCGAGGCAAATGCGGATGCGGTTCTTGAGCGGATTCGCCAGCTGGAGGATGCGCTGGACGATTTGAGAAGAACGGGAGTGTCGATTTCGAGTAATGCAATGGAGGAGGCACCGGTTGTAGAACCTGTGAAGGAATTGCCTAAGGCTTTGCCGGAGGACATTGCGAAGGTGGCAGAGGACTGGAAGGAAATCGTACGCCGATTCACTCAGTTGGGAAGATTGAGCTTGGATAGCTGTAGACCGAGTGTGACGGAGAATGGGCATTTGCTTCTTGTATTCCGTCATGAGGTTGACTATAGATTGATGAATTCGGAAGATCGAAAGAGTCAGTTGCAGAAGCTGATCGGATCGCTGATCGGAAAACAGGTGCCTATCGAGGCAAAGCTGTTAGAGGCCGGAGAAGCGATGGGAAGCTACGCCGATATTACGGTGCTGAATAAGCGTCTAAAGAATATAACGATAGAAATAACCGATTAGGAGGACAAAGTGTATGGCAAAGAGAGGCGGATTCCCGGGAGGTATGCCCGGAAACATGAGTCAGTTGATGAAGCAGGCACAGAAGATGCAGCGTCAGATGGAAGAGAAGCAGAAGGAGCTTGAAACGAAGGTTTGGGAAGCTACTGCAGGTGGCGGTGCTGTAAAGGTGCGCGTTTCCGGACATAAAGAGATCGTTGGAATTGACATTGCTAAGGAAGTAGTGGATCCCGATGATGTAGAGATGCTGCAGGATTTGATTATGGCAGCAACGAATGAGGCGCTTCGCAACATGGAAGCGGAGAGCAATGAGATGATGAGTGACATCGCAGGCGGTCTTAGTGGCGGTCTCGGAGGCTTTGGCTTCTAAAGAACGATAGAGGGTGAAACACCGTGGAATATTACAGCGAACACATTAGCAGGCTGATATCGGAGCTTGGACATTTGCCCGGAATCGGGGCGAAGTCGGCGGGACGTCTGGCGTTTCATTTGATCAATCAGCCGCTGGAGCAGGTAGAGCATTTGGCAGAGACTATCGTCGAAGCACGGCGAAATGTTCGATATTGCAAAGAATGCTTCACTTTGACGGACCGTGAGGTTTGTCCGATTTGTGCGAGCGAAAAGCGCGATCACTCTACGATTATGGTCGTTGAGAATTCGCGTGATTTGGCTGCGTATGAGAAGACAAAGCAATTCAAGGGCGTGTATCATGTCCTTCAGGGAGCAATCTCGCCGATGCAGGGAATCGGGCCGGCGGACATACGCCTGAAGGAGCTTTTGGTGCGTCTTCAGGGAGATGTTAACGAGGTAATTATAGCGACGAACTCCAGCTTGGAGGGAGAAGCCACGGCGATGTATATCAGTCGATTGATTAAGCCCACCGGAATTGTAGTAAGTCGAATTGCGAGCGGAGTTCCTGTCGGAGGCGACTTGGAATACATCGACGAAGTGACCTTGCTACGCGCGTTGGAAGGGCGAACGGCGCTTTAAGATCGGAAGACCGCGGTGTATGCCGACGAGGATGTTGTCGGCTAGCGCCATGACGAGCTGCAGTCGAGTTGTTTGTAGCTGCATTTGGCGAAGGCTGTCTGTGTAATCGACGATGCCGGTGATGCATAGGTGGCCGACAGGAGGCAGATCCTTTCCGGCACCGGCGCCGGGCAGAAGAGGGCCTGTCGAGAGTGTATAGTAGCCAACGTGTTTCTCGATTCCGAGGGACGCGTCGATGGCGATGATGAATGGATTGTCATAAAGTCGGTAGATTTCCTCCATTGTTCTGCAGAGATTTTTTGCGTGAACCGGATGCTCGAGATCTCCGAAGATAGGAATGTTGCCGGAGATGGCACGTAGCTTGTAGCCAAGTAGCGGGCCGAGACAGTCTCCGGTCGCACGATCTGTGCCAATGCATAGAAGTACGAGCGTTTGGTTTTTTTGCATGCGGCGCTTGAGCAGCACGCGAAGCGTATCGGCAAAAGCGCGAGAAGCCTTTGGGTCTTTTATGCTAAAGTAATATATCTGTTGTTCTGAGTTCTGCTGCTTCATTAAAGAAGCTCCTTTCTTAGATTCTGTTTTGAGTATTACCATAATTTATATTTTTAATCTGCGAAAATAGCATAGTTTTATTTTTCGGTGCATGTCGTAAATTGCGAGCGAAAAAGTGACGACAGGCGAAGCTTCGACATTCTTTTTGCCGAAGGCATGATATTCTTCCACTATCACCGGCTATGGGAGGTATGAGATGGAAGATAGGCAGACACCGAAGTGTTTTCGGCAGATAGGACAAAGTGCCGATGCAGAACGCGTCTATATCGAGGACTATGTAAAGAGTTATTTGCACAATATAAGTGAGACGCAGATGGAGGAGGGGTGCATCGTTGCGCTGTATGGCGTTTGGCAGCGACAAGGAGCCTCGCGCGAGTGGTATTTGGAAGGAGCGGCACGGCTGTCGGTGGGAATGAACCGACTGTATCCGGGAGTGGAAGAGACGATTTGCGAAGAAATTGAGGCGCAAAGAAAGAAGTATTTTGAAGAGCTACAGTTTGTCGGATGGTTCTTTTTGATGCCGGCGGTTCTGTCGGAGGAAAATGTTCTATATGAAACGCTGAGCCGTGAATGGTTTCCGGGGCAGGACATTTGCTTCGTATCCTATCAGATGTTTGATGCACTGTTGCACGCATACGTCATGCATGACAATACGTTCGAGGAGCAGCCGGGCTATTACGTATATTATGAGAAGAATACGCCGATGCAGGAATATATGATAGCGACGCAGAACCATGAACGCTCGCGGGAACAGCTGCGCGAAACGGCGGTTGAGGCGATACGCGCAAGGTTTCGCGAGGCGGAAGCAGAGGATAGCTGTTGTCGGAGTGTTGAGGCAAGATGGTTCCGATTGCCGGAGAGACAGGGCAAGAAGAAGCAAAATGAAGCCGCATCACAGCGCCACAAAAAGGATGAGAAGTTATTGCCTGAGCACAAACCGGCGAAGACCGAGGTGGATGGACGCGAGCTGAGCGAGACCATGCCGCAGGAGAGCGAGCAGAAAGAGACTATACAGCGGAAACAAGGAAAGAAGGTGAGCGCTCTAACGAAAAGAGTGCTTGCAAGGAGAAAACGGGTTTCCAAGCTGTCGACGGCAACGACAATTGCGACACTCACGTTCATCGCATTGTTGGCAACATTTTTGTATCTGCAGCACGACAATATGGACCAGGTGGCAGAGGCGATGCAGGCATTTGCAAAGAGCATTTCGCCCAGCTGAACGAATGGCGCGCAAAAAAGAGTGTAAAAGTCAAAAAACTTATGCTATAATACATAGAAACGACGCCGGAGGTGCTGTCAAACGGCAGTTCTGAAGGGACATGTGAGAGAAGACGAGGAAGATACGCAGTGGAAGTCAAGATTGGAAAAGTGAAGGATCGCGCAAAGAAGCTCAAGCTCCAACATTGGATTTTGGGTGCGGTTATCGTGCTTGCGATCATTGCAATTGCTATCGGAGTGCAGATTAGCCGGAACAAGAACCGTACTTACGTGAGCTATGACGTGGAGAAGAGCAAGGATTTGTCCGGCGAGCAGATGGTTGGAATCGAGTCCATGCAAAAAGGCGTGTTTTTATATTCGAGAGATGGTGCAAAGCTGGTTGACCCGGACGGGGAGGTGCTGTGGAACGTGGCCTACAACATGTCTAACCCCATAGCATCGGTGTGCGGCAATTGCGCGGCAGTGGCAGACAGAGAGGAAAAGAAGTTCTACATATTTGATGGGACAGGCTCAGCCAATCCGATCGACACGGAGTATCCGATACAGAAAGTGTCGGTTGCGAATCAAGGCGTGACTGCGGTTTGGATGGATGATGGAACGAGCGATTATATCATTCTCTATGATGTGTCCGGAAATGTACTGGTAGAGATGAATACCCTCACAATTGCAAGCGGCTTCCCGGTCGACATCGCGATTTCGCCCGACGGAAAGAAGCTGGTTACGGCGTATATCAGCTTTGTAGATGAGGAGATTTGTACGCAGCTTACGTTCTACAACTTCGGCGAGGTCGGAGCAAACTATGTGGACGGACTCGTTGGTCTTGAGAAGTTTGAAGGACGTTTGATGGCTGACGTGGCATTTGCGTCAAATGATCGAATTGTCGCATTTGGCGATACGGGATTTGTTCTTTATAGTATGGAAGAGATTCATGAGAAGATTACCGAGGTGGAGATAGCGGAGCCCATTGTCAGAGTGGCTTATAGCGAAGACTATATCGGGGTCATGACGGAGACTAGCGTAGGCGGTAGCAATTATGCGGTTTCCTTATATAATGGAAAAGGTCAGAGCATCGAGCAAAAGCAATTTGTAGAAAAATATGAGCATTTTCAAATTGACGACCAAGATGTTTTGCTCTATAATGATTTACAGATATATGTGTTTCGCGTGAACGGCAAGGACAAATTCTCTGCGACCGTTGCGAAAAACATAAATCATATCCATTCGATTGACGGAAAGAATCGATTTTTGTTTGTTGGTGATAGTGTGATGGAAAGGGTTCGCCTGATTGGCGAGAAGTAAAAACACCCGAGAAAGGAAGGTCAGAATGAACTGGTTGCTATGTGTATGTGTGTTGCTGTTTGTTGTGTTTGCATTGCTGGGATGGCATGAAGGCTTTGTTAAGACCTGCTTCCGAGTGGTGTCGCTTGCAATTGCGTTGGCGTTGGCGGCGATGATTTCCCCTCCGATAGCAACCCAGATGATGAAGCAAGAGGCATTTTCCGAAAAGATTACCGAAGGAGTTTCTAAGGTGCTGAGCCTTGATAAGCTCGGCGAGAAGGTAGAGCTTACGCATGTTGATGTCGAAGGCTTGTCGTTGCCGGAGCCGATTAAGATGCAGATTCTTAAGTTTAATGATAGCGACGGCTTCTCGAAGCTGGCAGCAGAGACGGCGGCAGAGTACATATCTTCTATTGTAACGACGATTGTTGTGCGAGCACTTTGCTTTGTAATTGTATTTGCGATTGTTGCAATCATCCTGTTCCTTGCGACAAATGCTTTGAATCTTGTTGTTCGCATTTCCGGACTGAGCACGGTGAATAAGATAGGTGGATTGTTGCTCGGCTTGCTTGTGGCGTTGGTAATTGTGTTCGTTTCATTTGCACTGATTACGGCGTTGGCGAATACCGGCTGGGGTCAGGCGTGCATGGAGTGCATCAACGAAAGCAAGTTCCTGACGACGCTGTATGACTACAATATTATTAATGGTGCCTTTATCGATCTTGCGACCAAGATGAGATAGGGGACAGCGGATCGGTAGATGATCGCTACTGAGAATAAGAATAATGACTAGATGCAAAGGCCCTGTACAAGGGCTTTTGCTTGTTTTTCGGGAGCAAAAAATGAGCTCAAAATAAAAAATTTAAAAAAAGGTGTTGACAATCTAAATGACAGATGATATAATCAACTTCGCTGACTCGCTGAGGCGGCAAAAAATGATGGTTCACATCGAACCATGAACCTTGAAAACTGAACAGTGAAACAACCTTGAAATTCGTTTGAACATTGTGAAGCTTAACGGCTTTGCGAACTTTAACAAAGTAAAATTTCAGGATGAACAGGCTTTTTAAAA
>JAZRJF010000035.1:0-4154 GCA_045645665.1 Lachnospiraceae bacterium
AGCTTCTCCGAGATGCTGCTTCGAAAGATTGACGAGAAAGGAATGACCGACGCCGCGTGCTACAAAAAAGCGAACATCGACCGCAAGCTGTTCTCGAAGATTCGCTCCGACAAGCACTATCGGCCGAGCAAGCCGACTGCCATTGCATTTGCCATCTCTCTCGAGCTGTCCCTCGCCGAAACGAAGAATTTGCTTGAAAAGGCCGGCTTCGCGCTTTCCCACAGCAGCAAGTTCGACATCATCATCGAATACTTTATTCGCCGCGGCATTTACAACATCTTCGAGATCAACGAGGCGCTGTTTGCATTTGACCAAAGTCTGCTCGGTGCCTAAGCTGTGCCGGCCATTTTCCATTGGCACGACATGTCGGACGACCGGCAACACAATCGAAACATTTGTCGCTTCGCAAGCGACCTCTCCTCCCTTTTCCGGTGCTACAATGAAGCCACCAAAACGAAAAGGGAGGATTTTTATTATGAAAAACAACACAACTGAGTTAGTATTTATTCTGGACCGTTCCGGTTCTATGGCAGGGCTTGAACGAGACACAATCGGAGGCTTCAATGCGATGCTCGAAAAGCAGAAGAAGCAAGACGGCGAGTGCTACGTCTCCACCGTACTGTTCGACAACGAGAGTGAGGTTCTGCACGACCGCCTGAAGCTGTCCGAGGTTCCGCCCATGACCGACGACGATTACACCGCCGGTGGCTGCACCGCCTTGATCGACGCAATCGGCGGCGCCATCCATCACATCGGCAACATTCACAAGTACGCACGTCCCGAGGACGTTCCCGCGCACACGATGTTCGTCATCACGACCGACGGCATGGAAAATGCCAGCCACCGCTACACCTCCGAACGTGTAAAAAAGATGATTCAGCGCCAGAAGGACCGCTACGGCTGGGAATTCCTCTTCATCGGTGCGAACATCGACGCTGTGGAAACCGCTGCCCGCTACGGCATCGACCGCGACAGAGCCGTCAATTATCACGCCGACTGCGAAGGCACTAAGGTGCTCTACACAGCGGTAGCGCAAGCCGTGAGCAACGTTCGTTCCTGCATGGGCCCGGGCGAGCATTGGAGTGAGAACATCAACGCGGACTACGAGACCAGAGGAAAGGGCAAGCAGAAAGGCCGCCGCTGATTCATCTGGTCATTTTCAGGAAAATGTGCTATACTGACTGAGAATCGTGGCAGCTGCCCCAAGGCACTTGCCCGGGAAAGGAGGAAATGCACATGAAGAAGCTGGTCTTTGGTATCTTGGCACACGTCGACGCCGGAAAAACCACGCTTTCCGAGGCGATGCTGTATCAAAGCGGTGCCATTCGAAAGCTCGGTCGCGTAGACAATCGTGACGCATTTTTGGATACCAATGCGCTGGAACGCGAGCGCAAGATCACGATCTTCTCAAAGCAAGCTACCTTTTCCTTGCCGGACACCGCAGTGACGCTTCTGGACACCCCGGGACACGTGGATTTTTCCGCGGAGATGGAGAGAACGCTTCGCGTGCTGGACTACGCGGTGCTTGTCATCAGCGGCGCCGACGGCGTGCAAAGCCACACGATTACGCTGTGGAAGCTGCTTTCGCGCTACCGCATTCCGACGTTCCTCTTTGTCAACAAGATGGACCAGCCGGGCACGAAAGAGGCTGCCCTGCTCGAACAGCTGAAGAACAAGCTGCATAGCAGCATTTTGAATATGACGCACCCCGACCCGGAGGACATCGCCCTGTGTGACGAGGATTTGCTCTCCTCCTACCTGGAGACAGGCGAGCTTCCGATGGAGATGCTTGTGCCGCTCATTGCAAATCGACGCGCATTTCCCTGCTACTTCGGCTCCGCCCTGCGCATCCAAGGCGTGGACGAGCTGCTGCAGGGCTTGGACACTCTAACGCAGATGCCCTCCTATCCGCAGGAATTCGGCGCAAGGGTGTTCAAGATCACACGCGACGAAGCCGGCGCGCGACTGACTCACCTCAAGGTCACCGGAGGCACACTCACGCCGAAGCAGGTGCTCGAATCCGGCGAAAAGGTGCATCAGCTTCGCATCTATTCCGGCCACAAATTCTCTACGGCAAATGAGGCACTGCCCGGAAGCATCGTAGCCGTTACCGGCCTCGAGAGCACATACGCCGGCGCTTCGCTTGGCTGCGATACGCAGAGCGCTTCCCCGATTCTGGAGCCGGTGCTTCGCTATCGACTCATACTCCCCGCGGGCACCGATCCGCTGACGCTTCTGCCGAAGCTTCGCCTACTCGAGGAGGAGGACCCGACGCTTCAGGTAAGCTGGAATCCGGTATACGGCGAGCTGCACGTCAAGGTAATGGGCGCGGTGCAGACCGAAGTGCTAAAGCGCCAGCTTTCCGACCGATTCGGTGTGCCGGTGGAATTCGGCACGGGTAGCATCGTCTACAAGGAGACGATTGCGAATGTCGTGGAGGGCGTCGGACATTTTGAACCGCTTCGCCACTATGCCGAGGTGCATCTTCTTCTGGAACCCGGCGAGCTCGGAAGCGGCCTTGTGCTCGCAACCGATGTGTCCGAGGACAAGCTCGCGAAGAACTGGCAGCGACTCATCCTCACGCATCTGTACGAAAAAAGCCACGTCGGCGTACTCACCGGTTCGCCGATTACCGATATGAAGATTACGCTCGTCGCAGGACGCGCTCACGAGAAGCACACGGAGGGCGGCGACTTCCGCCAAGCAACCTACCGTGCCATCCGACAAGGCCTGATGCAGGCCGAATCCGTTCTGCTGGAGCCGGTGTATGAATTCTCACTCACCGTTCCTCAGGAAAATGTAGGACGCGCCATGACCGACCTCGAGCGCATGAGCGCAGCATTTGCCTTAGAAAGCAGCGATTCCGACGCAATGCTGACCGGCACTGTACCGGTTGCGGCGCTCGGCGATTACGCGGCCGACGTGCTTGGCTACACAAGAGGTCTCGGCAGCCTGCAATGTCGCCTGAAGGGCTATGCGCCCTGCCACAATACCGAGGAGGTGCTTGATGCATTTGCCTACGATCCGGAGCGCGACATAGACAACCCCGCGGATTCCGTATTTTGCGCTCACGGCGCCGGCTTTACCGTGCCGTGGTACGAGGTCCCGAATGTTATGCATTTGGAGTCCGTACTTGAGCCAACGGACGAGCTCACGACAGGGGACGCTCCGACACAACGGGCCTTTCGCCGAAGCAAGCCCGCCTCCCGCATGGAGGAGATGGACCTTGCACTCGGAACCGAGGAAATCGACGAGATTCTGAGCCGCACGTACCACGCCAACCGCAAGGCCTCCGCTCCCTACAAGAAGAGCCGCCCGCGCAGCAGCGAGGACGCCAAGCCCTACCGCGGTCAGGAGACGTATCAAAATGCAGGGGAGAACTATCTCCTCGTCGACGGCTACAACATCGTATTTGCCTGGCCCGAGCTGGCCGAGCTGGCGAAGGACAATCTCGTCGGCGCACGCGGCCGCCTGCTGGACATCCTATGCAACTATCAGGCCGTTAAACGCTGCACTCTCATCGTCGTCTTCGATGCCTACCGCGTGGCCGGTCATGCAACCGAGGCTCTCGATTATCACAACATCCACGTCGTGTATACGAAGGAGGCCGAGACTGCGGACCAGTACATTGAACGCTTCGCCCATACCCACGGGCGCAAATACTACGTTCGCGTAGCCACCTCCGACGGTCTCGAGCAAATGATCATCCGCGGCGAAGGCTGTCACCTCGTCTCCGCACGAGAATTCGAGGAAGAGGTGCGCCTGCTCGAAAAGAGCATTTCCGATGAATACGTAGGAC
The DNA here is from genome assembly GCA_045645665.1 of Lachnospiraceae bacterium. Classification (GTDB taxonomy): domain Bacteria; phylum Bacillota; class Clostridia; order Lachnospirales; family Lachnospiraceae; genus ISDg. The sequence goes on from JAZRJF010000035.1 coordinate 3,800, forward strand.
GCACGTTCTAGCACCCGCAGACGCCGGCGCAAAGACCCAGCCAACAGCCGAAGCGGCCGGCGCAAAGGCCCAGCCAACAGACACAGAGGCCCTCATCCGACAGACGCAACCAAACTCAAGAACAAAAAAGGACACCATGCCTTGCACAGCCCGTGCAGCCACATGGTGTCCTATTCTATTCCTCTAACTCTTCCTCTACCTCATCCTCCACCGGAAAGATGTCGTAATTCGTCTGATAGATGAAGTTCTTCGTATACTCGACCAACGCCAAGTATTCCACCTCTCTCGTCTCCGCCTCGTAGATCATAAACACGCTCTTCGCACCGGTTATATTCCCGTCCGCGTCGCTGTCCAT